>JBJXGL010000170.1:0-33925 GCA_046160365.1 Aestuariivirga sp.
TTCTGCAGGATCAAGGACTGGCGCCGCATCGCTACTCGCTACGACAAACTCGCCCGAAACTTCCTCTCCGCAAACCAAATGGTGGGCGCGCTCTACTGGATCAAGTTATGAGTCCAGACCCTAATCTCTCCATGTAAGGAACCCAAATGCATGGATACTGTTCGGACGGCCCAACTCGACAAGATCGTCCGCGCGCGAATCGCGGGCAACCGGAACGAGATAGAACATTCGCTTCGGCAGATCGCCGCGGGAAATCCGCTTGGGTCCGAGCCCAAGCAGCAACGCAGCGAGGAGCGCCTCGCCAAGAAAACCGGGTTCTCCCCGCGGGACGCTGGTGCGCTGGCCGCGGCAATCAAACGCGCCGCCGAAGTGATCGACAGCGGCAAGGAAACGGCGAGTCAAGCAGAAGCCGTGCAAGGCCCGACCATTGATTTCGTTGGCGTCGAGTTCTTGTGGCGTGGAAGAGTGGCGGCAAATGCCGTCGGGCGCATCGCGTTCTTGAATGGCCAGGCACAAGGAACCGGCTTTCTGGTCGGTCCCGGCATTCTTTTGACCAATAATCACGTGATCGGTTCGGCGGGAGAGGCAGGCGCCATGTGCGTCGAGTTTGACTACGAACTGGGAGAGCTGGGAGAACAACGCGATGCGACCACCTTCTCCTTCGAGCCCGATCAATGCTTCGTAACCGACCCCGCTGACGCGCTGGACTTCACACTCGTTGCGCTTGGCGCGCGCATCTCCGGGCAGAAGGAGTTAGTCGAATTCGGTTACATACCATTGTCGGACGCCCCCGACAAACACATGCTGGGCGAGATCGCAAACATTGTCCAGCATCCGCTCGGCCGTCGGAAACAGGTCGTGGTGCGCGAGAACAATCTCGTTTCGCGCGACGAGACCAACGATGCATTACACTATGTCGCGGATACGGAGAGAGGCGCCTCCGGCTCCCCCGTATTCAACAACGAGTGGGAAGTCGTGGCTCTGCACCATTGGGGAGGCCCACATCTCGAAATCAAGGGCCCCAGCGGAAACTCGCTGCGGCAAGACATCAACGAAGGCATCAGGGCGAGCGCTATCGTGCGATCATTGAGGAAGCGCAGCGAAAATCTTACTGGGTTGAGTGGCGAGGCCACCAGAAGGTTGTTGTCGCTTTGGCAGGCCGCGCCGCGTGGCGGGCCTATCGGTTCTGTCGAACCTCAAAGGGAAACCAACAACCAAAACCGCGGCGGCACGCTGAACCGCAAGGAAGCTGATGGCTCGATTACTTGGACTTTTCCTATCGAGATCACCGTGCGCGCACCTCTTCTCTCGCCGCCCGAAGTATCGGCCGTACAACCTGTTCCGGCGCCTCCGTCGGTTGCGGGTTCCGAGGCCAAGAAGAAAAAAATGTTCAGCTTTGATGACCGGGATGGCTACGAGCCCGGTTTCATTCCCGGGTTTGTCGTGCCTTTGCCGCGGATGGACAAGCTGCCCTACCGGCTGGCGCGCAATCAGCAAGCCGCCCCGGGCGACGGCCCCAATGAGTTGCGCTATCACCACTTCTCCATTTTTGTGAATGCCGAGCGCCGGTTGGCGGCCCTCACAGCATGCAACATCGATGGTGGCAGGATCGTCGCGGTCGACCGTGAAACAAAGGAAGTGACGAAAAACCCGACGCTCACGCAATTGGGCATCGAGGCTTTGAGGGACGGCGGTGGCGCGGAAGCAAGCGATGATTTCCGTCCCGACCCGAGGGTTGCGGACTCGGAGCAGATGACGGTCGAATTCTACCAGGATCAAAAAGTACCGGGATTCGCCAAACCCGAGCATCCCGGCAAAGATGCCACGCCGGAAGAAAAGCGTGCCTACGCGCGCGCCATGAATGAGCGAACAGCCCGCATGTTTCAGAAGGGCCACATCATTTTGCGGGGTGACCCGGCTTGGGGCACGATCGAAGCCGCGGTCGCCGCCGAAAACGACACGTTCTTCTACACTAACGCGGCGCCGCAACTCGGCTTCTTCAATCAAGGCAGCCCCGACAATAGGCCGGGCGCGAAAGGCAAGCTGCGCTGGCGCGCCGTCGAGACCTTTGTCCTGCGCAATGCGGTTACCGGCCGGCAACGGATTTGCGTCTTCGCGGGCCCGGTGTTTGACGATGACTACGACGTCGCCTACCGTCAGGACGTCAAGGTTCCGATGCGTTTCTGGAAAATCGCGGTTTGGGCGGACGGCAGCGAACTCAGGTCCATCGCTTTGCTGGCGGATCAGAAACCGGTCCTCGAAAAGTTGACGAAGGGTGTTCCGGAGGCATTCGAAGACGACGAGGAGCTAATACGCGTCACCGAGTTCCTCTCGACGGTCAAAGACATCGAACAACGGACAGGACTGAATTTTGGCAAGGCCATCGCAAATGCCGATGTACGGCGCGGAGGAAACGAAGAGGCGATTTCGGACAAGAATTCGTTGCGGCTTGCACCACCGGCGCGGGAAACCAAGAAAAGAAACAGCGCGCGCTAAGAGGCAATGGCGGCGGCGCCAAACGGTCAGCCTGCCGCCTTCTCGGCCTTCTCTTCAGCCTCTTCGCGGCGTCTGCGACGGGCTTCAATAAGCCGCACGGTTTGAACCGAAACCTCGTAAAGCCCCATCAGCGGCACCGCCATGGCGATCTGTGAGATGGGATCGGGCGGCGTGAGCACAGCCGCCACCACGAAAACGCCGACGATGGCAAATTTACGCCCTTTGCGAAGCTGGTCCGAGGTGACGATTCCCATCTGACCGAGCAACGTCAGGATCACCGGCAACTGAAAACACAGACCAAACGCCAGGATCAGCATCATCACGAAGTCGAGGTACTTCTTGATGTCCGGCATGAGCTCGATGAGCGGCGTGGTGCCATCGCCCACCCCGGCAGCCAGCGCGTAGAAGAACGTGATCGCCACCGGCAAGAGGAAGAAATAAACCAGGCATGCGCCCAGAATGAAGAACACCGGCGTGGCCAGCAGATAGGGCCGGAATGCAGCTTTCTCGTTCTTGTAAAGGCCGGGGGCGACGAAACGATAGATCTGCGTGGCGATCAGCGGGAAAGCAATGAACAAGCCGCCAAAGAACGCGATCTTGAGTTTGACCAGGAAGACTCCAAGGAGCTCGGTCGAGATGAGCTTCGGATCCGTGCCCGTGCCCCAGCGGAACGGTTCCAGCAAGATGACCAGGATCGTGTCGGAGAAATAGAAGCTGCCTATGAACGCGATGAAGAACCCGGCGACGCTATAGATCAGCCGCGTACGCAGCTCGATCAGGTGATCGAGAAGCGGAGCTTCCGTTGAATCGATGTCTTCCTTGGTCATGCCTTGGTGTCGGCGGCTTCGGGTTTAGCCGTTTCCTTGACCGGTTTGGATGGCGCGCCGAAATATTTCTTGAAATCGTCCTCGGTTTTCTTGGTGTCGCTCACCACCGACTTGGCGATGGCGCCGACCGGATTGGTGGCCGCCGAAACAGTGGACTTGATGTTTTGCACTTCCTTCTTCACGTCATCGAGGCCCGCTTCCTTCATGGCCTCGTCAAGGTGGCCCTGAAACTCGCTCGCCATGCCACGCATTTTCTTGATCATTTGCCCAAGCGCGCGCAGCACCGCGGGCAAGTCCTTCGGCCCGATCACGATGATCGCGACGATGGCGACGACGACCATTTCGGTATAGCCGATGCCGAAATCGAACATTCAAAATCTCCGGCAGGTGCTACGCCCGAGCGTGCGTTAGCTCTTGACCTTGTCCGCTTCTTTAACGCCGTCCGCCGCCTGGTTCTCAATCGACTTGGCGGCGGTGTCGGCCGTCTGGGTGTCCTCATCGGACAAGCCCTTCTTGAAGCTCTTGATGCCCTTGGCGACATCGCCCATCAGGTCGGAAATCTTGCCGCGCCCAAACAGCAGCACGACGACCAGAATGACCAGTACCCAGTGCCAGATCGATAACGAGCCCATCTCTTTACTCCTCGACGAATTGTCCATGCGCAATCGCGCTTGCGCCAGTGTGAGGCCGCTTATCGCAGAATCGCCAGTGGGCTGCAACAAAGCGCTCGTCCCTTTATATGGGGCGCTGCCCGCCATGCGCAAAGACGTGAACCTGGTCGGCATCGACCTTGAATTGGGCGGTATGACCTTTCTCTGGCCGCTGGCTGCCGCCGATGACCGCCGTGAGCGGCTCCTCGATGCCTTTGAACAGCACGGAGCAGCGCGTCGTTTCGCCCATGAAGCGCGCCTCCAGCACATAACCTTCGATGCCGACTTGCCCCCGCGCCAGCCGAAGCCCTTGCGGGCGGATCATCACCAGCGCCGGTTCTCCTTCGGTCAAATTTGCCGCGGCGAAAGTGCCGAGTGGCGTGTCAATGTTTCCCGCTTTAACTTTGCCCAACAGCTCGTTGACGGTGCTGAAAAACCGCGTGGCTTCGGGATCGGCAGGACGCGTGAACACATCGTGTGGCGTTCCCTCCTGCACCAGCCTGCCCCGTCGCATCAGAAGAATGCGATCAGCGATACCCATGGCTTCCTCCGGGTCATGGGTCACCAGCATTACCGTGGCGCGGGTTTCGCGAAGAAGCGCCAGCGTTTCATCGCGCACCTGCTCGCGAAGCCGCTGATCTAGACCCGAGAACGGCTCGTCGAGGAGCAGAACCTGCGGCCTTGGAACCAGCGCACGAACCAGCGCAACCCGCTGCTGCTCTCCACCCGACAGCATATGGGGATAGTCTTGGCGGCGCGAAGCAAGCCCCACCCGTTCGAGCGCGTGAAGTGCTATGCCTTTCGCCTCCTTTCGCCCCAGGTCGCGAAGGCCAAAGGCCACGTTCTTCAAAACCGTCATATGTGGAAACAGTGCGAAATCCTGAAACATCAGGCCGATGTTGCGCCGTTCCGGCGGTACAAAGGTCGAAGGCCCCGCGACTTCGTTTCCGTCCAGCAGAATGCGGCCCGAGTCCGGGCGCTCAAGACCCGCCACGAGCCGCAGCAATGTCGTCTTGCCACACCCAGAAGGGCCTAAAAGACAAGCAATTTCACCGGGTTTGACGCTGAAGCTCACATTGTGGAGAATATGTACTTCGCCCACCGAGAACGCGACCGCCTCGATATCGAGCCCGCCGGCAATCGTCGCCCCCGCGGTTCCGCGCATGCCCCAGCGCTGGCGAACGGTGTCCTCGGTTTCCGCAGTGCGATCCGTCATGAGCGGGGACTTACAACAATCGCCCGCGAAAAAGCTAGCGAGGCCGGCAACCTTCCGTAGGGAGACGGCTTACCGCAGCCCAGCACGTGTGCTATCCCGTAATTGAGAAGGGGCACTGTTTCCACCTGTTGGACGCAGCACATTGAATTTGTGCCGCGTGGAGCGCCGATATGACCCTTTCTCCAACTCCCCAGGATTCGCGCCGCGAGCACATTGCCTATCAACAGTGGTCCAACCGCGCGGGTCCGGCCAGCGAAACCGTAAACACAATTCGGAGGACGTGCCGAGTTCAACGATCAATTCGGTTTCGCCGGCAATTAATGATCGACGACATTTCGCTCTTCTGATCGTGTGAGGCATTTGAACTCGAACCCACCGCGTTTGGACAATGAACCGCAAGTCCGCAAAGGAGAACTGACATGACAATCCGCTTCTGGGGAACGGAATCGCAGGTCAACACGACAGCAACCAATGGTCAGACCACGCCGGTGACGGCTGCGCTGACGAGCGGAGGATATGTTGCTGCCTGGGTGGATGACGCTGGCGCTTCTTCAAGCGTCATCAGGTTTCAACGCTTTGACGCATTCGGCAACAAGCTTGGCGCCGAGGGAACGCTACCGATCCCTGCTGGACAACTCGATCAAAGCGAGCCCTCGATTGCAGGCCTGACAGACGGCGGGTTCGTGATCGCTTGCACCGCGGCAACGGCATCGGGTTCTCTCGCCAACTATGCGCGGTTTAACGTTGCGGGTGCGATGACTACCGCGCCTACTGTCGTTCAAGGCGGAATCTTCGACATCGGTTCGCCGAAGGTCATCGCCACATCCAACGGATTCGAGATCTCATTTACCAGGACATTTGGTCCAAGCGATCACGATACAACTCTTTTCAAGTCGGACTTGGCCGGGGCATCGACGATAGTCGCACTTGAAGCTGGCGTTATGCCGGATTCGCCGGTCCAGGCGATTACGCAGCAGTTTTCGTCGGGTCTGGGACTCGTCGCCTACGTTGACGAGCAGAACATTCTCGGCGCTCCATCCGACCCGCGAATACTGGCGCGGGTATATGCCCAAGTCGAAACAGCCGCGGGCTTTCAGGCTCCCGTTCTGATCGACAGCTTCATTGACCCGAGTTATCTCGCGGGCACAATGCCAAAGCTGGACATCGCCATGGCTGGTTCCAACATCGCGATAGCTGAAACGCGGTTCTGGGATGGAATGGGAATTGGAACCTCCATCACGCGATCAGTCTATCGGCTGGTGGACCAGAGCGGCACACTTTTGGCTTCGGGAAACATCAGCAGTGACAAGTTCGATGTGACAGGCTTTGTCAATGGCACGTTCGCGATCGTCGCCGAAAAGGAAAGCCAGGTTTTTGGCGCAACCGACCGGGAGATCGAGATTACGATCTACAATGCATCCGGCATTGCGATCGGATCTGAGATCGTCAGCAGCAACGGCGGCCTCAACAACACTTCGCCAAGCCTCACGATGCTGAACGATGGCCGTTATGTGGTGACCTGGCAGGACGACAGCGGGCTGGACGGATCCGGAAGCGGAATCGTCCAACAGATCCTCGATGTGCGTGAAGGCTTCGTCAATGGCACGAACAACGCGGGGATAGCCGAGACCCTGATTGGCAATGACGCGTTGGGCGATCAAATGAGAGGTTTCGCCGGCAATGACACCATGTATGGGCTGAACGGGAGCGATATCATCTTCGGTGGCGATGGCAACGATGTCCTCAATGGTGGGCGAGAAGATGACACGCTTTATGGCGATACCGGATCGGACATTCTCGATGGCGGCAAGGGTGATGATAACCTCTTCGGAGGCAGGGACAACGATACGCTCGCCGGCGGCAACGGCGATGACGATCTCTTCGGCGAAGACGGCAACGACACGCTGCGTGGCGGCCAAGGCGGCGATCTTCTCGACGGCGGCGCTGGCACGGCCGACCTCGCCGACTACCTGACGGTTACATCAGGCGGCGTCACGGCGGCTCTCGACTCAACGCTTGCCGGAACCGGCGAGGCTTTGGGAGATACCTTCGCCGGCGTCGAGCGCCTGCGCGGCACCAACTTCGACGACACGCTGAGGGGCGATGGATTGGCCAACATTCTCTTTGGCCAGACCGGCGCCGACACCATGGACGGCCGTGCCGGAGCGGATCGTTTGATCGGCGGTCTCGGCATCGACACGCTGACCGGGGGCACGCAAGCCGACCGCTTCGAGTTCGCCGCCCTGACCGAGATCGGCGACATCATCACTGATTTCACCGCTGTGGACGACACCATCGTTGTGACGGGCGCGGCCTTCGGTGGAGGACTCGTTGCGGGAACGCTAGGAGCCACCCTCTTCCAAAGCTCGGCCACAAACGTGGCCGTCAACGCCGCAGTCCGCTTCATCTTCGAGAACGATGTGAAAATCCTGTGGTTCGACGCCGACGGCAATGGCGCCGGCGCCGCCGTCATGGTGGCCGACCTGCAAGCAGCTGCCACCATGACTAACGCCGACATACTCATCGCTTAAAGGAGAAACGAACATGTCAACACGCAAATGGGGTCCCGAAAAGCTTGTAAATGCCACTCTGACGGGCGCTCAAACCGTGCCGGACGTCGCGAGTCTCGACGGTGGCGGCTTTGTAGTTGTGTGGCAGGACAACAGCGGCGCCAACGCCGCCATTCGCGCGCAACGCTACGATGACGTTGGCAACAAACTCGGCATGGAGATGACGATCATCTCCGCGCCCGGCAACAACGAGATACTGCCTACCGTAACCGCCCTTTCTGGCGGCCACTTTCTTGTAAACTGGACCCAGCAGAACGGTCCAGACAACTACATTCTTGGAAAGGTCTACGATGCGAGCGGAACGTTCGTGCGCGACCAGCCCGCCGTCTTCGCTTTCGGCTTGGATAACGATGCCGACAATGCCCGGCTTAGCAATGGTTCGGTAGTGGTGTGGGAGGACCCCGACGCCAATTCTGGCGATATCGTCTTCCGCCTTTTTTCGAGCGGTGGAACGGGCGGTTCGGTGCTGACCGCCAACACGACGCTGACTGGCTATCAAATACTCCCGTCGGTGGCTGCCGAGCCGCTCGGAGGCCGTTTCGTTATTGCCTGGGCAGAGGGCTCGGGCACGGACCCCAGCAGCATCAAGGCGCGCGTATTCAACGCCTCAGGCTCCGAGGCATTCCCGGAGTTTACTATCGACAGCAACGTCTTCAGCGTGTTCGACCCGCGGGTCACATGGTTAAGTGAAACCCAATTCGCGGTGACATGGACACAACTCGATCTCGTCAGCCGTGATTCCAATGTTTTCTTCAAGTTATATGACGTCAACAACAATGTCCTTGTTTCGCTGACCGGCAACGTTATGGCCAACTCGATCAATGCCGACGGCCAGTTCCACCCTGCGATCGCGGCTCTTCCGGGTGGCGGATTTGTTATCTCATGGATCGATGATTTTGCGTTGAAACTTCAAACCTTCGACGACTCCGGAGGCAAAATCGGAGGCGAGGTCCTGGTGAACACCACCGATCTTGCCGCTCGCTCGCCACCTTCAATCGCAGCACTCGCCGATGGCCGTGTAGTGGTGACGTGGACTGATCAGATCGTCGGAGACCACGACATCCGTATGCAGATCGTCGATCCGCGAGATGGCATTGTAACCGGTACCTTCCAGGCCGACACGCTTCTTGGTCATGACATCGCCAATGACGAAATTAATGGGCTCGGGGGCGCCGACACGCTGCGCGGACTAGGCGGTGCAGACCAAATCTTCGGCGGCAATGGAGCCGACGTTCTCGATGGCGGCAAGGGCGACGATTATCTTTTCGGCGGCAACGACAACGATACCCTCGTCGGCGGCAACGGCGACGATGAGTTGCTCGGCGAAGATGGCAACGATACTCTGCGCGGCGGGGCCGGAGCGGACGCCTTGGATGGCGGCGCAGGCACCGCCGATCTCGCCGACTATCTGACCGTGACTTCCGGCGGCGTAACAGCAGCGCTTGACGCCTCTCTGGCCGGTGTTGGCGAAGCCTTGGGTGACACGTTCGTTGGCATCGAACGCCTGCGGGGCAGCAATCAAAATGACACCCTGCGGGGCGACGCGCTTGCCAACATCGTATTTGGCATGACCGGAGCTGACACCATGGATGGCCGCGCCGGAGTCGACCGCATGATCGGCGGACTTGGCATCGATACCTTGACCGGTGGAACGGGAGCCGACCGCTTCGAGTTCGCGGCCTTGACCGAAATCGGCGACATCATCACCGACTTCATCGCTGTCGATGACACGATCGTTGTGACCGGCGCTGCTTTTGGCGGTGGACTGGTGGCGGGAACCGTTGGCGCCGCCCTGTTACAAAGCTCGGCCACCAATGTGGCCGCCAACGCAACGGTCCGCTTCATCTTCGAGAACGACGTGAAAATCCTCTGGTTCGACGCCGACGGCAATGGCGCCGGCGCCGCCGTGATGGTGGCCGATCTGCAAGCCAGCGCCACGATGACCAACGCCGACATTCTGATCGTTTAGGGAGAACCAAATCATGCCGACACGCAAATGGGGTGCCGAGAAACTCGTCAACACGGGACTGACCGGCGATCAGCTGAACTCGAGTATCGCTGGCTTGACGGGTGGCGGTTACGTGGTCGTCTGGCAGGATGACAGCACGGTCGACTCTGCCATCCGCGCCCAGCGCTTCGATGCGCAAGGCAACAAGGCCGGCGCCGAGATCGAGATCATCGAGCAACCCGGCAACGGCTCTTCCCTGCCCTCGGTCGCCGGACTCGCCGATGGCGGCTTCTACGTAAATTGGACTTTCGATGTCACCACCGACAACTACATCCTCGGTTCGGTCTATGACGCCAACGGCGCCTTCGTGCGCGTCCAGAATGTCGTCTTTCCCATTGGGTTCGACAGAGACACATCCACGGCCCGGCTTGGAACCGGTTCCGTCGTGGCTTGGCGCGATCCAGAGGCCAATAGCGGCGACCTTTTGTTCCGAGTTTTCGATGCCGCTGGCAATGCCGGCGCGGTCTTGACCGCGAACACGTCCACGGTGGGTGTTCAGAACGATCCCAGCGTCGCGGCGACACCCGACGGCTCCGCTTTCGCCATCGTGTGGTACGACTTTGAAGCGGACGATGCAATCCGCGGACGCGCGTTCAACGCGGCTGGCGCCGAACTTCTCCCACAATTCACCGTGGAACTCGATGACAACAACCTGATCAACCTCGAAGGCAGGCCGCAAGTGACTTGGTTGAACAACGGCCAGTTCGTCGTTGTCTGGACCGTGTCTGAACTCAACGGGTTGCTCACGCAGGTCCGCGCCAAGATATTTGGCGCAAGTGGAACCGCCGTGCCGATTACCGACACAATTCATGTGAACTCAACGACGGTTTCAGACCAGAGAGCGCCGGTCGTCGTCGCCTTGGCCACTGGCGGTTTCGCGGTCGCTTGGCAGGATTCGAGTGGCGTGGGCGGCGACGGCAACGCTGCCATCCGCCTGCAGGCCTTCGACGGCGCGGGCGGCAAGATCGGCGGCGAGATTCTGGTCAACACCACGACCGCCGGGGACCAGTTGGACCCCTCGATTGCCGCGCTGGCCGATGGCCGCGTCGTGGTGAGTTGGACGGATTTCAGTTCCGGCACCGCCGACATCCGCACGCAGATCGTCGACCCGCGCGACGGCATCGTCACCGGCACGGCCAATGCCGACACGCTCTATGGACACGATGCCTTCGGCGACGAGATCAACGGCGGCTTGGGCGGCGATAGCGCGTTCGGCCTCGCCGGCAACGACCAGATTTACGGCGGCCAAGGCAACGACATCGCCGATGGCGGCAAGGGCGATGACGCTCTCTTTGGCGGAGCCGACAACGACACGCTTTTAGGAGGTTTAGGAGACGACGATCTCTATGGCGAGGACGGCAACGATACGCTGCGTGGCGGCGCCGGCGCCGATCTTCTGGATGGTGGCGCCGGAACCGCCGACATGGCCGACTACATTGCCGCGGCTGCAGGTGTGACGGCAGCCCTCGATGCATCACTTGCTGGAGCCGGTGAGGCGTTGGGGGATACGTTCTCAGGCATCGAGCGCATTCGTGGCTCGAATTTCATCGACACGCTTCGGGGAGATGCCGGCGCAAACATTCTCTTCGGCCAGACCGGTGCCGACACCATGGACGGCCGCGCCGGCGGCGACCGACTGATTGGCGGGCTTGGGATTGACACGCTGACCGGCGGCACCCAGGCTGATCGTTTCGAGTTCGCGGCCCTGACCGAAATCGGCGACATCATCACCGACTTCAACGCTGTCGATGACACGATCGTTGTGACCGGCGCTGCTTTTGGCGGTGGACTGGTGGCGGGAACCCTTGGCGCCGCCCTGTTACAAAGCTCGGCCACCAATGTGGCCGCCAACGCAACGGTCCGCTTCATCTTCGAGAACGATGTGAAAATCCTCTGGTTCGATGCCGACGGCAATGGCGCCGGCGCCGCCGTGATGGTGGCCGATCTGCAAGCCAGCGCCACGATGACCAACGCGGATATCCTGATCGTGTGACGATCCGGGAGAAGACCGGTCAGGTTCGGACGCAGACGCCAAAAAATTTTACGAACGGTGACGCGCAACACTGCGCGGTTGTGCTTTCTGCTCAATACTCAAGCTCGCTTCAACACACCAACCAGGAGGAGCGCGCAAATGACTTATCAGACTCGGAGAATTCAATTCTCGAAGGAATTGGACCGGAAAGAATAATTCTCAGGGAATAACGATGCTCCGCTACCGTAGTTATCGATGAACTTTCAATTCAGCTGATGGAGTTGAAGTGAAGCGAAACGACTGATCCCTTGGGGGCACAACCAAGAGGACTGAGACCCATGGCTTTCGCGAAAATTGGCTCCGAGAATTTCGTCAACACCACCACCGACGGCGAGCAGTATGGCTCGGCGGTCACCCAGCTCACCAATGGCGACGTCGTCGTCGCCTGGACCGACGCCAACACCGGGGCGGTCAATGTCTTCGGGCAAATCCTGAACTCGGACGGTCTGACCAAGGACGGCGCCGAGTTCCGGCTCAACACGACGTTGACCGGCGACCAGTTCGATGTGTCGATCACTGCCCTGGGCAATGGCGGTTTCGCGGCGGCGTGGACTGACTCCGGCGGTTTTCCAGTCGGGGACGAACTCCCATTCGATATGGATGGTGGAAGCTCGCAGAACCATATTACCACCCAAGTCTTTGACGCTGGCGGAAACACTGACGGCAGCGCAGAAGCCCATCTCCTCGAATCCAGCGACTACGCAGACGACCTGACCGACGTGAACCACACCTACATCCGCGTCGACGAGCACTATCAATCTGGCGCCGCCATCACTGCAAGCATTGCTCCCGGCAATGGAGAGTTCGAGCTCTTCGCCATTGAAGAAATCCACTCGACCGAATCGTTTTTCTCCCCGCTGCCGGCGCTGTTTTGGAACTACGAGGTCGGTCACAACAATATTGCTCACTTTGACACAGATGGAGCTGATGGATTTCTTGTCAGCCCAGTTGAGAATGCCACCTATGACAGCTCCGAATATCTAAGCCTGCTTCCTGCCGATCCTCCGGCCTACGACGATCCTGACGATTTCCGGAATCTGAACGCGATCACGCTTAGCAATGGAACGGCGGTCGCGGTTTACGATCGGGCCGCGAGCAATAACTCGCTCGATGGCGTACATATCGACATCTCGACCCAGGCGGCAACAGTCACGGCTGGTTCCACAAATGGCAATTCAGCCGACGTTGCCCAGTTAGCAAACGGCAATATCGTCGTGGTCTGGACAGACGACGTTAACTCCAGCGATGGCAATGAAGATATTCGTGCGCAGATCCTGACAGCCAGCGGCGGCAAGATCGGCGGTGAGTTTGCCGTGACGAACAAGACCGGATCGCAATGGACGCCTGCCGTCGCGGGGTTGGAGGATGGGCGCTTCGTGGTTGTCTGGGAAGATCTAAGCGGCACCGGCGGCGATGCCAGCGGGTCGTCGATCAAGGCGCAGATTCTTACTTCGGACGGCGTCAAGTCCGGCGCCGAGTTCCTGGTCAACACGGTGGTCGATGACAGCCAGCATTCGCCGACTGTGACCGGTCTCGCCAACGGCAACTTCATCGTCACCTGGACCAGCGCCGACGGCTCAACCGACGACATCAAGTCCCAGGTCTTCGATCCCCGCGACTTCACGGGCGACAGCGCCGACGACACCGTCTATGGCGGCGACGACGACGATACGCTCGACGGCGGCGAGGGCACCGACGCGCTCTATGGCGGCGGAGGCGACGACCTGTTCGAGAATGTGACGCTGGACGACCTCAGCGATGGCGATATTTTCGATGGCGGCGACGGCGTCGATGCCATCGATTTCGACGACTATCTTTTGGGTCCGGCCGCCACCAAATTCCTGCTCGGCGGTGGCGGGACTGTCACCGGCGTGGAAATCTTCAATCTCCACGATAGTTTGAACTTCGTCGAAATCGCCATTCCGCTCGCGAATTCCTCGTCCACCGGCAATGTCACGCTTTATGGCGGTTCGCTGCAGGACTTGATCTACGGCGATCGCATCGGCAACACCGATGTGTCACTCTTTCTCAATGGAAACGGCGGCGACGACGTGCTCAAAGGCGGAGCAGGAGCCGACACGCTCGCCGGCGGCGAAGGAACCGACGGGCTCTACGGCAATGGCGGCGACGACACTTTCACAGGCGCTTTGGGCGATATCTACGACGGCGGCGCCGGCATCGATACGCTCAATTTCACCACCAACTTGGTGTCTTGGGGCGGCCCACCCATCCTCATCGGCGGCGGCGGCACGGTTGAAAGTATCGAAACCATCAACCTCCACGGCGCAGCCGGCAGCTTCAACATCGTCACGCTCGACGGCAATATCGCAGATACGGTCTCGTTCGGCGCCATCGTCCCTGGCGCGCCTTTGCCGTCGGTCATCGTCAACGGCAGCGATGCCGACGACACGGTGGACGGCAGTGCCTTCGATGGGTCCGGCGCAGGTCCGATCATCGCTACCCTTCGCACTCCGGAATTCGTAACCCCGGTGGCCTTGACCTTCAACGGCGGCGGCGGCGCGGACCACTTCATCGGCGGGGCCGGCGCCGATACCTTTCACGGCGGCATCGGCGCCGACACGATGGAAGGCGGCGAAGGCGACGACACCTATTTCACCGACGACATCGGCGATACGATGACCGAACTCGCGCAAGGCGGCACCGACCTGGTGATTGCGACGGCGAGCGCTTTGCTTTCGGCCAATGTCGAAAACCTCATCCTCGTCGGCCTTGGTTTCGTCAACGGGATCGGCAACGGTCTCGCCAACGTCATGGAGGGTTCGGCCGGCGTCAACACGCTGACCGGTCTCGGCGGTGACGACAAACTCTTCGGCCTCGGCAACAACGATCTCCTGTGGGGCGGCCTCGGGGCCGACGCGCTCGATGGCGGATCGGGCAGCGACACCGCGACTTATGCGGGATCGACCGCCGGGGTTACCATCGATCTCGCCGCCGATACGGCTTCGGGCGGCGCGGCGGCGGGCGACACGCTCGACGGGATCGAGAATCTCATTGGCTCCTCGTTCAACGATACGCTGACGGGCGATGCCGGCGCCAATGGGCTGATCGGTGGCGCGGGCGCCGACACCATGTATGGCGGCCGAGGCGACGACACTTATTTTGCCGAAAACACCGGCGATCAGGTTCTCGAAACCACCTCCGGCGCTGCGGGTGGGCTGAACGATCAGGTGTACTCATCGGTCAACCACACCCTATCCGGCAATGTCGAGAACCTCACGATCACCGCGGTCGCAGGTCAAGTGAACGGCACCGGCAACAGCAGTGCCAACGCAATTGTGGGCGGCAGCGGCAACAACTTCATCGACGGCAAGGAAGGCAACGATATTTTGACCGGCAATGGCGGCAGCAACGATCAGTTCCTGTTTACCACGACGCTCAACGCCGCGACCAATCTCGACCAGATCACCGACTTCGATGTGGCCTACGATTTCCTGCGCCTGGAAAACACGGTGTTTGCCGCCCTGCCCGTCGGATATCTCGCAGATTCGTCCTTCCACATCGGCGCCTCCGCCGCGGATGGCCTCGACCGCATCATCTACGATCCCGCCACGGGCAACATCTATTACGATCCTGATGGCGTGGGCGGCACGGCGCAGACGCAGTTCGCCACAGTTTCCGCCGGCTTGGCGCTAGATAACGGGAACATCTACGTGTTCTGACGCGCTGGGCGGAGACGGCAGCGCCGGGTCTTCACGCAAATTATACTGAAGATGTGACGCTCAACATATCTTCTGCCGCTGGACAGCGCATCATCGTACTAGAAATTCACCCAAGAGGATCACGCGATGGCCAATTTTTATGGAACTACATCCTACGATTACTTTGTCGGACCGAACGAGCGCAACGACTACTATTTCGACGGCCGCGAGTTGGGCTGGACCGCCACCGACGTGGTGTTCGGCGGGGCGGCGGAAGACTTGATGCATTTCACTGGCGCGCAGACCTTCGGCCCCAGCGGATCCAATGGGCTCGAATGGATCGCCAGCATCGAGTACCTCTATTTCGACGATTTTAACGACGACATCGAGATTCCGAACGGCCTCGTCGCGACGAGTTCCATCAGCTCAACCTACCGCTTCGTGGTGGGCGCCGGCGGCGGAGAGGATTTCATCAACGCGCGCTATGTGACATCCAACCTGCCGATCCTGCTCGAAGGCGGCGACGACGACGATGTCATCTGGGGCGGCGGCGGCGATGGCAGCAAATACACCGGCGGCGACGGCGAAGATTTTATCGACCTAACCACCAGTATCGAAACCGCCGAAGGTGGCGACGACGACGATACTTTCTATGGCGACGTCACCGAGATCAACGGCGACACGATCGGCGGCGGGTTCAACTACGATACATTGACCATGGCCACTCCCGGGACGTTCGCACTGACCATGACCAGCGTCGAGTATCTCTATCTCGATAGCTCCGCCGACAACGAAGTGACGATAGAAAGCCCTGAGTACAACGGCGGCGACAGTACGTTCGGCAACGTGTACGGCGGAAGCCACGACGACATCGTGACGATCGAGTCGGTGGACAGCTCCGGCACATGGCAAAACTTCGTCGTCTACGGTAATGACGGCAACGACATCCTGACCGGCGGCAATGGCGACGATCGGCTTGAAGGCGGCGAAGGCATCGACGGTCTCGCCGGCGGCGACGGCGACGATACGCTGACCGGTGGCGCGGACGGCGACCTCATGGCGGGCGGCACCGGCGACGACACCTATGTGGGGGTCGAGAGCGGCGATTTAGTGCTTGAATCGATAGGGTTGAACGGCGGCATCGACACGATCGAGACGGATCAGTTCAATTACATTATGCCGGCCCTCGTCGAAGTCTTCCACTACACTGGTCCGACCTTTCTGACGTCTCTGACGGTGACCGGCAACACGGTCGACAACACTATCGAAGGCATTTACTACTCCGACACGCTGCGTGGCGAGGACGGGAACGACACGCTGAGCGGGCTCGGCGCCAACGACACGCTTCGCGGCGGCAATGGCGACGATTATCTGGACGGCGGCACCGGCGCCGACGACATGAAAGGTGGCGCCAACAACGACAGTTACGTCGTCGATGATGCGGGCGACACGGTGACCGAACTCGCCAATCAGGGCAGCGATGCGGTCGCCGCGTCGATCTCGTACACACTCGGCGAAAATCTCGAGGCGCTATGGCTGACTGGCACCGCGAATATCGGCGGCACCGGAAATCACCTGGACAACAGCATCCTTGGCAACAACGGCGGCAACCTGTTGAAGAGCCTCGGTGGCGTCGATACCCTTTATGGCCTCGACGGAGCCGACACGCTCAAGGGCGGGGCGGGTGCCGACGGCCTTCATGGTAGCACGGGGCTCGACACGGCGCTTTATTCCGGCTCGTCCGCGGCAGTCACCATCAATCTCGCCTTGAACACGGCGTCGGGCGGTGATGCCGCGGGCGATACATGGACCAGCATTGAGAATCTTGCTGGCTCCTCCTTTGGTGACACGCTGACCGGTAACGACGTCGCCAATGTGTTGGATGGCGGTGTTGGCACTGACACGCTGGCCGGCGGAGGCGGCAATGACATCTTTGTCGTGGACAATACTGGGGACGCAGTGATCGAAGCGGCCAACGCGGGCGTCGATCTGATCAACTCAAGCATCACGCTGACGCTCGGTGACAATATCGAAAACCTTACATTGACCGGCACCGCCAATATCTATGGCACTGGCAATACGCTCGCCAACGCCATCACTGGCAACACCGCCAACAGTTTCATCGACGGCAAGGAAGGCGATGATCTCCTGACCGGCAATGGCGGCAGCGACCAGTTCCTGATCACCACCGCACTCAACGCCCTGACCAATGTCGATCAGATCACCGACTTCGATGTGGCCGACGACTACTTGCGTATTGACAACGCGGTGTTTGCTGCCCTGCCCGTTGGTTATCTCGCCGTTGCCGCCTTCCACACCGGCGCTTCCGCCGCCGACACGTCAGACCGCATCATCTACGATGCCGCCAGCGGCAACATCTATTACGATGCCGACGGCGTGGGGGGTGCCGCGCAAACCCAGTTCGCCACGCTTGCTGCTGGCCTGGCGCTCGACAACGGGAACATCTTCATATTCTGACGCGCAGTCGCGCCCGCCGGTCTGAAGCAGACCAGCTTATCGAAATCGGCGATGTGATCGTCGGCCCGGCTGCGGCAGGAATATCCCAATGCTGTCGTGTTTTCGAGCAGCATCGAGGAGACGACAGCAGTCCCGGTTCTGGCCATCCGCTACGAACGGCGGCACACTCCAAGCGGCAGCAAGCTCGAAGGTCATCTCTGGTTCAGGAAAACCAGCAGCAGCCTGCTCATGTTCGTCACCCAATATCCGTCAATCGAAACGGCTCATGCGGCGCGGTTTGCGCGCCTCAGCGACAATACGGAGATCAGGCAACAGCTCACGCCGCCTCGAGGACGACGCGGTTGCGGCCTTCGCGTTTGGCTTTGTAGAGCGCCTGGTCGGCGCGCTTGAGGATGTCCTCGAGTTTGTCGGCCTCGCCGGCAAGTGCCGCGACGCCAACCGACACCGTGACGTTCAGCGTGTTCAAGCCGTTGTTTCCCTGGAAAGGCTTGGAGGAGATGGCCTTGCGCACCCGCTCGCCCACCTTCTCGGCAACGGAGAGCTCGGTCGCGGGCAGCACGACGATGAATTCCTCGCCGCCCACGCGGCAAGCCATGTCGACGTTGCGGATATTGTCCTTGAGCCGTGACGAAATCTCCTGCAGCACCTTGTCGCCGGCGTCGTGGCCATGCGTATCGTTGATCGCCTTGAAATAGTCGACGTCGATCGCCAGCACAGCGAGCGCCTTGCCGCGATTGACCGAATGCTCCACGAGATGCGCCAGATGCGTCTCCATGTAGCGGCGATTGTAAAGGCCGGTCAGAACATCCGTCACCGCCATCTCGATCGAAGCCTGCACGCTTGAGCGCAGCTGCTCGGTATAGCGCCAGCGGCGGATCTGGGTTCCGGCGCGGGCCAGCAATTCCTGCTTGTCGATCGGGCGGATCAGATAGTCGTTGATGCCCATGTCGAGTGCACGGAGCAGTTTTTGATGATCGTCTGGATCGACGATGATGAGGATCGGCGTCTGCCGGGTGGCTTCGAGCGACTTCAACTGCGAGCACAGCCGCAAGCCGTCGTAACTTTCCATATCGAGATTGACGATGATGAGTTCGAACGGCAGCGCTTCGTGCGAGGCCAGGCTCATCGCCCGTTGCGGATCTTCGACCACCGTCACGATATGGCGGCTTTCGACCGCCGCGCGGATGCGCTGGGCCACGGCAGCGCGGTCGTCGATCACCATGATGCGGCCAGGCGCCGAGTCGACGGCCTGCGTTCCCTTGACGATCAGCCCCACGGCATCGCCGGAGAGCGTGCGACTCCGCAACTCGTCGGTCAGCATCTTGAGCCGGACCAGGCTCTTGATCCGGCAAAACAGCGAAACGTCATTCACCGGTTTGGTGAGAAAATCGTCAGCACCCGCTTCCAGCCCCCTCACCCGGTCTTCGGGCTGATCGAGCGCCGTCACCATCACCACGGGGATATGCTGGGTGTTGGGATTGGCCTTGATGCGCCTGCACACTTCGATGCCGTCAATTCCAGGCATCATCACGTCGAGCAGCACGATGTCGGGTTTGGCGCGCTGAATGGTTTCGAGCGCATCGACGCCGTTCATGGCGGTGACGACTTCGAAGTATTCCGCCGCAAGCTTCGCTTCCAGCAAGCGGACATTGGCTACGATATCGTCGACAACGAGGACGCGCGCGGTCATTGGCGGGCCTTCAGGAATCCATCGATGGTTTGCAAGAAACTCATCACCGAAATCGGCTTGGAGACATACGCCTCGCAGCCGCCTTCGCGGATTTTCTGCTCGTCGCCCTTCATGGCGAAAGCGGTGACGGCGATGACCGGGATCGCCCGCAGCTCGTCGTCTTCCTTGAGCCACTTGGTCACTTCGATGCCGGATACTTCCGGAAGCTGAATGTCCATCAAGATCAGATCGGGCATGTTTTTGCGCGCGATGTCGAGCGCCGAGAGCCCGTCGCGTGTCTGGATCACTTTGTAGCCATGCGCCTCGAGGAGGTCGGTGAACAGTTTCATGTTCAGCTCGTTGTCCTCGACGATCAGAATCTTCTGTGCGGCGTCTTGCATGGCACCGGGTGTTTTCATTGTTCCCGCCATTTGATTGCCGGCATAAGCCATCTCGAATACGACCTTTCGCGCTCTGTGTCCGCGTTTGAGGCGCGATACTTCGCCATCCCTGGAGTCCTGTCTTGCCGATTGTCGGTTAATTACGTAACCAACAGTTTAACCGATGGGCCCCGAATCCGCCCGGACGGCCAACTGGTTAACCACAGCCCAAGACCCATGCGCCAATCCAAGCCATCTGCCCAAGCGGAAACCATCGCGTTGAATTTGCTGGAGTATATCGCAAGTGACGAGGACCGTTTGGCGGCTTTTCTGGGCACCACCGGCTTCGCGGCGGGCGATCTAAGGGCAGCCGCCGGCAACCCAGGGTTTCTGGTAGGGGTCATGGATTATGCCTTTGGCAACGAGCCCTTGCTAGTTGACTACGCGTCCAGTTTTCGAATCACACCGGAGGAACTGGCCCGCGCTCACCATCAACTCTGCGGCGGGACCATGTGATGCACGACCTGACCCGCGAACAGCTCGGAACTCTTTCGATAAGGCCAGGAAGACCCCTGCTCATCTGCGACGTGGATGAAGTTGTGGTGCATTTCACACGCGATTTCGAAGCCTATCTCGGTGCCCGCGAGCTTGAACTCGACACCGTGAGCCTCGCCCTCAGTGGCAACGTCAAGCACCGTGCTTCAAGGCTGCCGATCCCCGACCCGGACCTGCAAACTCTGGTGACCGAGTTTTTCATGGACCGCACCCTGCACATGGAGCCGATCAACGGCGCAATCGAGTCCTTGCAGTCGCTCGCAGATGACTGCCAGATCGTGATGCTGACCAACCTTCCGCACGAAGCGGGCGCGCTTCGCCGCCGCAATCTCGAAGGTCATGGCCTGCCTTACCCCGTAGTCACCAACAGCGGACCAAAAGGCCCCGCGATCGCCGCCTTGTCCAAAATGGCCGATGCGCCCGTCGTCTTCATCGACGACAGCCCAGCCTTTATCGCGTCTTCCTATAAGCACGCGCCGCATGTGCATCTGATCCACTTCATGCACGACGAACGCTTCGCCCGCCACGTGACGCCGGGCGACTATGTCTCGCTGTTCACCGGCCAATGGGCCGAGGCAGGCCCTCACGCCGCGGCACTGTTGCGGGCTTAAGCAGCAACCACCGCAATCTCGTGCGCGTCGAGGACAGCCTTGAGACGTGGCCGCTGCCGCACGGCATGGCATAGCTTCGAGATCGCTGGAAACGCCTCATGGACGTGGCGCTCCGAAGGCTTGGCCCAGACCGTGAGCATCAAGAGATAAGGATCGAGCGCCGAGTAGTTCTCGCCCATCAACATGGGGCCATCGCGTTGCAAACGCATCTCGACGATCCCAAACAGCCTCGCCAGCTTCTCGCGTCCCGCTTTCCCGAGATGCTTAGCATGCGCCGGGCTTGCCGCGAGACTGGCCTCATGGCCGCCTGCCAGATCGACTGCCGGACAGACGTTCGTACTCATGAAGTTGAGCCACGACAGGAAGTCGCCAAACTTGGGCGTTCCGGGTGGCGGCGACAATCCACTTTCAGGATGCGCCGTTGCAAGAAATGCAATGATCGCTGCACTTTCGAACAGCGCGTCTCCGCCCGTCACGCCGAGCGCCGGAATGTATCCAAGCGGGCTCACATCGCGGAACTCCGGCGCCTTTACCTGTTCGCTCGTCATCCACACGTTTTCGTATGGTACGCCCAGCTCCTCCAGCATCATCTGAACCGCCATGGAACCCCAGCGCTTGACGTTGTAGAGTTTGTACATTGTTTGACCTCTCCCTGGCCGCCGCGAAAAGCCTAGCCCGAATGATCGAGCAGCACGAGACTTCAGTTCCGCTTGACGCCGTGTGCCGCGATTGTTTCGCCGCGCCAACCGGCGCCACACAACGTTGTCCGTCATGCGGCAGCCCGCGCATCTTCCGTCATCCGGAGCTTCACAGGCTCTCGATCGCCCATATCGATTGCGACGCGTTCTACGCCGCCGTCGAGAAGCGCGACAATCCGTCTCTTGCTGACAAACCCGTGATCGTTGGCGGCGGAACCCGCGGCGTCGTTTCGACCGCCTGTTACGTGGCCCGCATCCGCGGCGTCAAATCCGCCATGCCCATGTTCAAGGCGTTGGCGCTTTGCCCCGACGCTGTCGTGATCAAGCCGGACATCGCGAAATACTCCGCCGCGGGCCGCGAAGTGCGAAATCTCATGCTCCAGCGCACGCCGCTCGTCGAACCGCTCTCCATCGACGAAGCCTTCCTCGATCTGTCGGGCACCGAGCGCCTGCACGGCGCCAGCCCTGCCGTATCGCTGCTCCGCTTGCTGAAGGAAATCGAGGACCGCATTGGCATCTCAGCCTCCGCTGGCCTCTCCTACAACAAGTACCTCGCCAAGGTTGCATCCGATCTCGACAAGCCAAGAGGCTTCTCGGTGATCGGCCGCGAAGAGGCGCGCAAATTTTTGGCGGGCAAGCCGGTGGCTCTCATTTGGGGCGTTGGCAAAGCCTTCCAGGAACGCCTGGCTCGCGACGGCATCAGTTTGATCGGCCAGTTGCAAACGTTGGAGCGCAACGATCTGATCCGCCGCTATGGCAGCATGGGATCAAGGCTCTACGAGCTCTCGCGCGGCGAAGACCGCCGCCGCGTCTCACCTGATGACGAAACCAAGAGCATCAGCGCCGAAACCACATTCAACACGGATATCTCCGATGCCCACGATCTCGAACACATCCTGTGGTCTCTCTCTGAAAGAGTTTCACGCCGCGCCAAGTCCTCGGGCCTTGCCGGCCAAACCGTGACGCTCAAACTCAAAACCACGGACTTCAAGATCAGAACCCGCAACGCAACGCTCGACGAGCCAACACTCCTGGCACACCGCATTTTCGAGGCAGCGAAACCGCTCTTGATAAGAGAAGCAACCGGCACGGCTTTCCGCCTCATCGGCGTCGGAATCTCAATTCTCTCCGAAGCTTCGCCCAGCGTTGTGCAAACCAGTCTCGACGCACGCGAGGAAGCAAAAACAAAAGCTGAGCTCGCCATCGACCGCCTGCGCCAAAAATTCGGCCGCCACGCGGTGGAGCGCGGGCTCGCCTTTGACGCGGATGAAGATTAAGCGGCGAAGGCCGGTGCGCCGCGGTTGCGGGCGATGGAGAGCGGCTTCACGCGCTCGTGGAAATAATGCGCGAAGGCACGGAACCTGGCCAGAAGGTCGCCCTTCACCATGATCCAGTTTTCGTCCGCGCACTGAACATTGACCGAGAACAGCACATCGCCGAACCCATCCTCGCGGATCGGGATCGAAATGCCGTGCTTGGTGATGCCATAGCGCTGCGCCTTCTCGTGCATCTCGCGGCTGATGTCATCGTCGCGGATCCAATCGGTCCAGTCGAGCACGGTGTTTTCGCGCAGCGCCGTCTCGAACCCCGGATCGCCGAGCGGCGTGTGATTGCGCATGTAGTGGTTCATGTAGGCTGGATCGTAAGTGGCGATCCACACGACATCGTCGTGAACGCCATCGAGATAGGTCACCAGCCAGTAGGAGAGATGCGCCACGCCAAAGCCTTTCGCCGCCCGCTCGAGAAAGCTCGTAGCCTCCTCGAATGTGGCGAACGGGGACTTCGGCTCCAACGCATAGTCGAACGGCATGGTCATGGGTTTACCTGTGACCCGCACAGATAAACTTCCTGCATTTCGAACGCCTTACGGATTTGGGTTAAAGTTTAGTCGATCCACTGTCCCGCAATTCGCGCCCCTGCCGATTCATGTTCGAATCGGGCCGCTTTTGCAGGAAGATGGCAATTGGGTCCTTTGCCGGAGAACCACTTGTGAACCATACGCCGGAAATCGTCAGAACCATCTTTGCGCTGCGTCAGGCCGTCGCATCATGGCGCGCCGAGAACCACAAGGTTGCCGTCGTGCCGACGATGGGGGCGCTGCACGAGGGCCATCTCACTCTGGTGCGAGAGGCCGCGCAACACGCAGGGCGCGTGATAGTGACCATCTTCGTCAATCCCAAACAGTTCGCCGCGAACGAGGACCTGAGCCGCTACCCCCGCGATGAAGAAAGCGATCTCGCGATGCTCGACGCCACTGGAGCTAACCTTGTATTCTCACCGGACCTGGAAGAAATCTATGCTGATGACTTCGCGACACAGGTGCTGGTGGCGGGCCCGGCAAAAGCGGGTCTCGAGGACAAGTACCGGCCCCAGTTCTTCACGGGCGTTGCAACGGTCGTCGCGAAGCTCTTCATCCAGTCGGGCGCGGACTACGCGATGTTTGGCGAGAAGGACTACCAGCAGCTCTGCGTCGTCCGCCGCATGGCGCGAGATTTGGACATCCCGATTCAAGTTCTCGGCGTGCCCACTGTTCGCGAAGCCGACGGCCTCGCCATGTCCTCGCGCAACCGCTACCTCTCGAAAGCCGAACGTCATCAGGCGGCGGCCATCAACAAGACGCTGGCGCAGGCCGCAACCAAGATCAAATCCGGCGGCAACATCGCGCTCGCCACCCGCGCGGCGTCGCGATCGCTCACCACGCTCGGCTTCAAGGTCGACTATGTCACCGCGCGCAACGCGGAAACTCTCGCCGTTCCACGCGAAAAAGGCGAGCCTCTGCGCCTGCTCGCCGCCGCCTGGCTCGGGTCGACCAGACTCATCGACAACATAGCCGTGTGAAAGCCGCAAATGCCCAAGGTTAAGAAGATCATCAACGCAACGGACGATATCGTCGATGAGACTCTTGAAGGCGTTGTTCTTGCATCCCATGGAAAACTGATGCGGGTTCCTGGAGCGAATGCGATCTGCCGCACTCACATTCGGGACAACAAAGTGGCGCTACTGATCGGCGGCGGCTCCGGTCATGAACCAATGTACACTGCATATGTGGGCGAAAACTTCGCCGATGGTTCAGTCGCGGGCCACGTCTTCGCAGCCCCCTCGCCCGACATGGTGTTGGCCGCGACCAGGGCCGTGCATCGCGGCAAGGGCGTGCTCTACGTCTATGGCAACTACGCCGGCGACAACATGAACTTCGACATCGCCGCAGAGCTTGCCGCCGCCGAAGGCATCGAAACCCGCACCGTCAGGGTCGCCGACGACATCGCAACGAAAGAACCGAGCGAACGGCGCGGCATCGGCGGCGCGTTCTTCACGGTGAAGGCCGCAGGCGCCATCTGCACGGAGGCAAGTTCGCTCGCCGAGGCGGAGGAGAAAGTGCGCGCCGCCAACGCCATGATCCGCTCGATTGGCGTTGCCGTGCGCGCGGGTTCGCTTCCGGAGACGGGTGAGCCGACATTTCACTTGGGCGAAGATGAAATCGAAATCGGCATGGGCGCCCATGGCGAGCCCGGTGTCGAGCGCCGAAAAATGATGCCCGCGGCGGACCTCGCACGCGAGATGATCCGGCTTGTCGTCGAGGACTTGCCCTTCCGCAAAGGCGACCGCGTGGCCCTGCTTCTGAACAATCTCGGGGCAACCACGATGATGGAACTGTTGATCGTCAATACGACAGTACGCGCGGAACTCGAGAGACTTGGCATCGCCGTGCATAGAACCGACATCGGGCCCCTCTTCACCTCGCAGGAAACGGCGGGCTTTTCGCTCTCGCTCATGAAGCTGGACGAACAGTCGGCGCGCTGGCTCGATGCGCCCGCGTCTTGCCCAGCCTATCGTCAATGAACGGCGCCGAAGTGACAAGGCGTCTGCTCGCCGCAGCAGATGCAATCGAAGCGGCGCAAGAAGACCTGGGCGCTGCCGACCGCGCCATAGGCGACGGCGATCATGGCGCCGGCATGGCACGCGCCTTTGCCGCAGTGAGGAAAGCGCTCGCCGAAAAGCAGCCGGCCACTCCAGCCGAAGCATTCAAGACCACGGGAATGGCGATCCTATCCTCAGCCGGCGGAGCATCGGGCGCGGTCTTCGGATCGTATTTCATGGGGCTCGCCAAGGGCGCTGGATCAGGCGATCTGACGGCGGAGACATTTGGCGCGGCATTGAAGGAAGGCGCATCCGCCGTCTCGGCGCGAGGCGGCGCCAAGCCCGGCCAGAAAACCATGTTGGACGCAGCGTTCCCGGCCGCAGAAACCTGCGCCGGCGCGGAGACTCTCTTCGATGCCCTCAGCCGCTCCGCTATCGCGGCGGAACAAGGCGCTCAGGCAACCATCGGTATGATCGCCACCACCGGCAAGGCCAAGACGCTCGGCGAGCGATCCATAGGCCACATCGATCCCGGAGCGAAGTCGCTCGCGATCATCCTGCGCGCGTTTAGGGCTTAGAACGCGTAGCCGATGCTGACGCCCGCGAAGAACTGGTCCGGGCTTCCGCGATCCTTGACGATGGGGCTGTCCGCCGCATCGCCGACGAGCCGTTTGTAGCTACCGATCAGCGTGCCGGACCAATTGTCTGTCCACTCATATGTGGCAATGAAGGCCACGCCCACATCTTTGAGGCCGCCATCCGGATCATAAGCGGCAAGCCCGCTGGCCGCAGAACCCGCCGCCGAAATGCCGAACATGCTGTCGGCATAGCCGCCTGACATGAAACTCGCCGTGGCCGCCGTGATGAGCGAGAACTGATCGCTGAAATCAGTAATGAGTCCCGTCGCGACATCGGCCGTCAGGCCTTCATGCCCGCCGTCGAGGCCCTGGATCACGTCGACGCGGGCAAAGAGGATCGAGTTGCTGTCCAGCCCCAGCAAGTTGAGCGGAAGGCCGCCTGCAATATATCCGCCCACTTCGACAGACTCGCCAATCTCGGGCAACAGCGAGACGACATCGTCGTCGACGCCGGAGTCGCGTCCGAAGTTATAGCGGACGATAGGCCCTGCATCCAAACCGAGGATCGGAATCAAATCGGCTTCCACGCCGAGACGGCTGGATTTCAGCTTGAAACCTTCATGCTCGATTTCGAAGGAGGGAAACGGGATGAATGTATATTCGTTCGATCCCTCGTAGTCGGGAAGCGCCGCGGCGCCGACGCCGAGTTTCACTTCGGCGGCAACGCCCTGCCCAGCACTTAACGCGGCCAAACAAACGCATGCCGCTGCCAACCGTACAACTTTCACCTTCAACCCCTCGCAGACTCAAAATCTTAGTCATCCCAGTGCCAGTTCACACGGAACTTGTAAAGGAACCGTCAGTCACATCCCATTGTCCGGGAGGTCACAATGCTTTGAAGTAGATCGCCCTTCCCTCGCTTCCAAACCCGAGCGCCTCGTAGAATGCTGCAAGCCCCTGCTCCGCTGCGTGCGGCGTGACCGTCACTTGATAACCTGCACAACCCTTTTCCTTCAGAACCGCTTCGGCGGCCTCAACAAGCGCTCGCGCCACACCTCTTCCTCGCCATTCCGGCACGACATAGAGGTCTCCCATCTCGCCGCTCCATCCGAACTCGATTCCAAAATCGAGAGAAACCGTGGCCACGCCGGTAGAAACTCCATCATCGGAAGCAACAAGGATCGCGCAAGATTCGAGGCCTGCCATCGTCCGCAGATTGGCCGCGATGATGGAGCGCATCGTCTCAAAACCCTCTTCTTCGAAGAACCGGATCAGCAGCTCTTCGGCTTCGCCAAGCGCATCGCTTGCCCGCAGCCGCGTGACCTTCATAACAGCCCAAGTTCGGCAAGGTCCCGCCGCATCGCCGGAGGCATGCCCGCCGCAGATTGCGCCGAAGCCAAATCCGGCGGTGCATCCGCCTCCTCCAGATATCGCCACCCCTGAAACGCGCGCCGGGGCGCCGGCCGCACTGGAATGATCTTCGCCTTGAAATCGATCCGGCAGCGCTCGATGCCGTCCTTGCCACGCACGGGTACGAGTCCGGCGATGGGCTGGCGGCACAGGATCATGCCCTTGATCACCCAATAGAGCGATCCGCCGGCGAGAATTTCGTCGCGCCGCTTCGGAAACATCCGCGTCGTGTGATCCAAAGTGTCCCGCCGCTGGCGCACATCGCGAAGCCAGCCTTTAAGGTCGTCGATCGATTCGACGCCGACACAGAGTTTGACGAGATGAAGGGGCATGAACCGCGCAAATGTTAGAGACAACCGCGGCGCAGCATATGCTAGCATTGCCCACGGGAAAACCGCTTTGCCGCCGTTTTCCGCAACCCGCGATTAAAGGAGCACACCCATGTCCACAGCCGTCGCCAAGGTCATCGAACTCACCGCCGCCTCGCCCAAGAGCATCGAGGACGCCGTGGAGAATGGCATCCGTCGCGCCGATTCGACGCTGGATCAGGTCGAAGGCGCATGGGTCCAGGAGATCAAGTGCATGGTGAAGAATGGCAAGGTGGCGGAGTGGCGGGTGAACATGAAAGTGACATTTCTTCTTAAGGAATGAGAAATTAACCTCACGCCAACGTGAGCAACCTAACGCCCTCGTGATTGGCATGTGATGCCGTGCTTTGAAAGAGTTGCAACAGGCTCGGCAAGCCGCCGGCCGAAACAACTGTGAGGATATACAAATGAAGCATATCGGAAAATCCGGCGCCGCACTCGCCGCCGCCGCGTTCGCCCTGGCCGTGAGTGGCGTCGCCATTGCCCCCGCCTACGCGGCAGAAGGCAAAGTGATGTGTTCCGGCACCAACTCCTGCAAGGGCACCTCGGAGTGCAAGACCGCCAATTCGTCCTGCAAGGGCCAGAATGCCTGCAAGGGCCAGGGCTGGGTCAGCGCGGCATCTGCCGACGAGTGCACCAAGGCCGGCGGCAAAGTCGTCGAGGGCTAAGGGTTTCCGGAACGGCGGGCTTACGAGGCCCGCCGCTTTGGTTCACCGGGGCAGACATGGAAAAACCGGCGCCACTCGGCTTTGGGCTGGGGCTGAGACCCAAGCACTATCAGGAGATCCTGGAGGGCAACCCGCCGGTTGACTGGTTTGAAGTCATTTCCGAGAACTACATGATTCCAGGCGGCCAGCCGCTGCGCATGCTGGACCGCATCTCGGAGCGCTATCCTGTCGTCATGCATGGCGTCTCCATGTCGATTGCGTCCACCGCCCCGCTCGATATGGACTATCTCGCGGGCCTCAAGGCGCTTGCCGCGCGTTGCAAGCCCAAGTGGATTTCCGATCACCTCTGCTGGACCGGCGTGCACGGCGTGAACCTTCATGATTTGCTGCCTGTTCCCTACACCGAGGAAGCGCTGCGCCACGTATCCGATCGCATCTCCCGCGTGCAGGACTATCTCGGCCGCCGCATCGCCATCGAAAACGTCTCAAGCTACATCGAGTACGAAGGCTCCGAGATGGAGGAATGGGAGTTCGTCGGCGAACTCGCGCGCCGCGCCGATTGCTGGCTCCTGCTCGACGTCAACAACGTCTTCGTCTCGGGCTTCAACCACGATTTCAGCACGCACGCCTTCATCGACGCCGTTCCGGCGGAGCGCGTGGTGCAGTTCCACCTCGCGGGCCATAGCGAGGCCAACACCCATTTCATCGACACGCACGACGAACCGGTGAAAGAAGAGGTCTGGGATCTCTATGCGCGCGCCCTTCGCCGCTTCGGACCCGTGTCCACCATGATCGAGCGCGACGACAAAATTCCGCCCTTGGCGGAACTCGTTTGCGAGCTTGATAAGGCAAGGTCCATCGCCAACAAAGTGTTCGCGGTGGCGGCATGAAACCTTCTCTCGCCGAAATACAGCAAGCCATGCTGAAGGGCATCATGCACCCGGGCCACAACATCGATCCGCTGATCAAGAGCCCCGCGCGCGACACAAAGGACGTCATGCTGGGCGTCTATCGCTACGCCTATGTGTCGCGCCTGCAGGAATTTCTCGCCACCGATCACGAGAAACTCAGCTGCTACATGGGCGACGCCGCCTTCGCCACCATGTCCAAGGCCTATGTTGCGAAGTATCCATCTGACCAGCCCAATGCCCGCTGGTACTCGCGCCACCTGCCGGAATTCCTCGCCTCGACGCCGCCTTTCAAGAAATCGCCCGAGCTTGCCGAACTCGCCATGCTGGAGCGAGCGTTGAACGACGCATTCGACGCGCCAGAAGCTGCGCACAAAACCTTCGACGATCTTGCGGCCGTGCCCCCGGATGACATCGCCCAGGCCCAGTTCGCCATTCATCCTTCGGCGAGATGCATTTCCGTTGTGACAAACGTTACCGGCCTATGGTCGTCGCTCCGCTGCGGGGAGCAGCCGCCGCGCCCCTACCACCTCGATGAACCGCAAGAGGTTCTGATCTGGCGCCAAGGGTCATCGTCCCGCTTCCGGCTCTTGGGCAAGGAAGAGTCGATGGCGCTGGCCAAAGCCCAGGAAGGCCTGCCCTTCGGCGTCATCTGCGAAATGATCGCGATGATGGACGATCCGGACTCGGCAGCCATACGCGCCGCCACCTATCTCCGCGGCTGGATCGAAGCCGAACTGATCTCGGACATCCGTTTGGCGCGAGCCGAGATGTAATCGCTGTCTAGCTTCTTGAACTGGTACGACTCCGCTGTCCTAACACGGAATTTGTGGCGGATCATCAGTTCCGCGATTGCAAGCCCATCGACAAATGCAACTCGCCGCTATATCTGCCGCACAACCTCGATGGCCCCTTGGCCGCGGTGCACGTTTGTCACCACTGCCTCACCGGGCCCGCGGTAATTCCGCCACGTCGGCCACGAGTGGCGACTCCATTGAAACCTTAGGCCTAGGATCCGCTCTTGCTCACGAAGCAGGAAACGCCATTCTTCTTGAGCTTCGAGCAGACACCGGACGCGTCCGATTTATCCTCGTAGCCCGTCAGGCGCACGCGGTAGTAGATGCCCTTCTTGCCGAGGTCTGCTTTCATCACGACCGGCTTCAGTGCCGCCAGTGTCTTGCTGCGGCGTTGAATTTTCTTCCAGGTGGACCAGGCCGCGTCCTCGCTCACGGCGGAGGCAACCTGAACGGTCCAACCGGTGACTTGCGGCGCTGCTTCGGCGGCTTCGTTCGAGGCTTCCGGTTGCTCCGGTTCCGCCTCGGGCGTAACCTCGGCTTGAGGCTCGGTCTCCGCGACGGGATCGAGGGCGGCTACCACTTTTTCCCCGGTTTCCTCAGCGGAAGTGGCATCTTCCGCGGGAACTGGAGGCTGGTTCAGCGAAATATTCTCTTCGGCGGGAACGCGATCGGTGATCAGCTTCTTAGCGGAAGGCGAAAGCACGGGATCGTTCGTGTAAACAGTGGCGGTTTGCAGCGTTGCGTTTTCGGCAAGCTCCGCAGGTGGCTCGATGGCCTTGGGCAGACTGGGCTTCCGCACCACGAGTTCGCCGCCCGCAACACCGATCGAACCGGTTGACATGGGATCGGCTGCAGCAACCGCCGGCTGGCCGCTGCCAATGAGGGTGATGCGTTCTTTCGCGGGCCCGAATTCCGGATTGGCTTCAAGCGCCAGTTTGAGCGACTTCAGCGCATCGCCCGGCCGCTGCAAGGCTTCGTAGGTCAGCGCCTCGCCATAGCGCACGCGCGCCGTATCGGGATGTTTATAGCGCAGCGCCTTCTCGTAGTCGGAGAGCGCAAAGAGATATTGCCCGCTTTCGCGCAGCGCGTTGGCGCGGCTCAGATAGGCGTGCGCAAAACTGCTGTTGAGGAAGAGCGCGCTGGTGTAGTCCTCGATGGCCATCACCGCCTGCTGCTGCTTCTGATGCGCAAGCCCGCGATTGTAGAGCGCGGTCGCGCGAAGCTCGGCCGTCATCGCATCGAGCCTCAATGCCGAGGTGTAATCGTCGACAGCCTTGTCGAACTGGTTGGCCTGTTGATAGGCGAGCGCGCGATTGAGCAGCGCATTGGCGAGCGCTTCGGGCCGCAGCTCGCGGGACTCGATCGCCTGCGAATAGCCTGCGATCGCGCCCTCGCGGTCGCCTGCCATCAGCGATTTATAGGCCTGATCTGCCATGGCACTGGCATTGGCATTGGCGGCGAACGCAGGACCGGACACAGCCACCGATGCAGCAAGGAACACGGAACTGACAGACGCAAACAGAACACGACGTACACGCATAATCCGTGATCATGATCCGTTAGGGTTAAGACTCCGTTGCCCGGATCGCCACCGGCATTTGAATAATGCTGTGATCAGGCGAACCAAAGGTTGCGGGCAGAGCCACGCCCTCTCCCGGCTTCGGGGACCCCTCCCATCCACAGGTCAAGCATCGCGCGCTATTTAACGCTCTCTCAACAACGTCATCCTCGCGAAAGCGGGGACGCATGGAAAACCAGGGGTCCGTTTCTGATTCTAGTTCCGATAGCTCCACCCTTGTGGCGCCATCTTGACGGCTTGCGCCACCAGTTTCTGGAAATGATGCACGCCATGCTCAGAAAGTTGCGGATGCGCCGGATCGATGACAAAGCGGCCCTGGTTATGGCCCTTTGACTTGAGTCCCTTCTGCACACTTTCGCACAGCGGGATATCCTCGGGCTGCAAGGTCTTGTCCATATAGGTCATCGCTTCGCTGATCTGCTGGCTGACTTCACGCTTCTCTCTTGGGCTCGTAGACTCGAACTGCACCTAAACCTTTGGCGCGTCGAGACCACGCGAGATGAGCTTGTCCGCGTCGTAGAACGGCATTTTGACGATCTCGGCACGATGCATGGCAAGATCGAAACCCATAACTTCAGCCGGTCCCAGCGTCGCGTCACTGGTGTCGGCGAAACGCGCAAACGCCACACCCTGATTGAGGAAGGGTGACCAACCTGACGCAGTAATAAACCCGATCTCGCGCCCACCGCGCGCCACCGGACCGCCGATCAGCGGTTCGGCCTCCTTGCAGGCGAGACCGAGAAGACGCACGCGCCGATCAGCCTTTTCAAGTGCCGCTCGGCCTAAAAAATCACCAGCCTCCATATTGACGAATGAGCCTAGTCCGACAGCAAACGGTGTGGTGGTCGCGTCCATATCGGAACCAGCATTGAGAATCTCTGCCTCGATCCGCCGGATGTCCATGGCATCTAGACCGATATCCATCATCCCATGCTTGGCACCGGCTGTGCTGATGTGGTCCCACAGCCGGTCATAGTTGAGACCCGGCCGGGTGTAGACCTCGAAACCAAGCTCTCCAGTCCAGCCTGTCCGGGTGATCATTACCTGCTGGCCACCCATTATGACTTCTCGGGCGTCGAAATAACGGAAATTTTCGGGTGCGCCATTGTCACAAGCATCTGCGAGGACGTCCATCGCCTTCGGTCCCTGGATTTGATGGACCCAAGACTTGGGATCTGAGATTTCGACATTCATGCCCATGGCATGTGCCCTTGCCCAGGCGACGAATTGGCCATCAGCCTGAACATACCAAAAGCGGTCCGCCTCAAGTCGGATCAAGACGCCGTCGACCAGCACGCCGCCGTGGTCCCAGCAGGCGATGGCGTAGGCCGAGCGCCCAACCTTCAGCTTGGAGATCTCGCGTGTGAACAGTTTGTTGAGTAGGCGCTCCGCGTCGGGACCTTTGATTTCAGTGGGCAGTTCGCCAGTGTCCAGCCGCGTTACGGCGCGGCGTAATGCCCAATAGCCTTCGAAACGATCCGAAGTCTTGAGAGAAATAGGCATGAGCCGTTGATTGTAGACAAGATAGGTGGCACCCATCGCCAGCGTCTGGCTGTAAAACGGCGATCGGGCATAGCCGTAGCCGAAGCCCGGCTCCGGAAGCGAGCACACGATATCGCGAACAGCGTGATACTTGTTGGACATGAAAAATCTCTCTCGTTCGTGTATTTATCATGGCACGCCAGCGCGCGGCGTGATGCAGATAACAGACTAACCGGTCAACTCAGATCCGCTTTGAGGGCTTGCGCCACCAGTTTCTGGAAATGATGAACGCCATGCTCGGAAAGCTGCGGATGCGCTGGATCGATGACGAAGCGGCCCTGATTGTAGCCCTTTGACTTGAGTCCCTTCTGCACGCTTTCGCACAGCGCGATATCTTCCGGCTGCAAGGTCTTGTCCATGTAGGTCAT
>JBJXGL010000171.1:0-15513 GCA_046160365.1 Aestuariivirga sp.
GCTATGGCGTGATGCTGAACGATGACGGCATCGTGCTGGACGACGGCACCACCACGCGGCTCTCCGACACGCGCTTCTACATGACGACGACCACCGCGCAGGCGGGCGAAGTGATGTCCTGGCTGGAATATCTGCTCGACACGCAATGGACCGGTCTCAATGTGCAGGTTGCCTCGCTTACCGACGAATGGGCGGCGATGGCTGTCTCAGGGCCGAAGTCGCGGGAGGCTCTCGAACTCGCCTTTCCAGAGTCCAATGTCTCGAACGAGAACCTGCCACATATGGGATGCCTCGAACTCATCCATGACGGCGTGCCCGTGCGGCTGTTGCGGCTGTCGTTCTCGGGCGAGTTGGCTTACGAGGTGCATGTGCCCTCGGGATATGCGCTCTCGCTCTGGGAACATTTCTTGAGTGCTGCAGAGCCGCTTGGCATCAGGCCATATGGCCTCGAAGCGCTGGCATCGCTGCGGATCGAGAAGGGCCATGTGGCGGGACTGGAACTCGATCACCGCAATACGCTGGATGACCTGGGGCTCGGGCGCATGGCGAGCAAGACCAAGGCATTTGTGGGCCGTGAGCTGCGGCAACGCGAGAACTTGCAGTCGCCGGCGCGCTGGAGTCTTGTCGGCATCGAACCAATTGAGGCGGACAAGAAGCTGCGCGGCGGGTCGATTCTATTTGCCGCGGAGGACGAAATCAAAGGTCATGGCCGCGGCTACATCACCTCGGTTACATGGTCGACAGTGCTAGGGAAATACATCGCGCTTGGGCTCTATCAAGGCGGGCTCGCGAACGAAGGCAAGGAGATCGTCTGCGCGTTCCCGCTGAAGAACGAAACTGTCCGTGCACGGATCGTTTCGCCACACTTCTATGACAAAGAGAACGAGCGCCTCCATGCTTGACCGCCACTCGCCATTGGGAACCTCCGCCCGCATTGACTGCGCACAATTGCGCGTGAGCGAGTCATCGGATTTTTCGCTGACGCAGTTATCCGGATTGACAAAAAGTTTTGAGAAGGATGTTGCAACCGCCATCGCCAAGATGCCACCACGGATTGGTGTAACACTCACTTCCGGCAGTGAAACACTGTTCCGTACCGGCCCCAAACAAGTCTGGATCGTAAGCGCGCCGGACTATCAGTTGCCGAGGGACCTTGCGTTAACGCACGCCGCGATTTCATTGTCGCACAGCCGCGTGCGCCTGCTCATCGAAGGTTCGGCGGCGCGCAATCTCCTCTCAAAGGGCATCGCGCTTGATTTTCATTCCTCCGCGTTCGAACCGGGGAATTTCGTTTTGACCGGACTCGACCATATGCCGGTTATGGTTCACTGCATTGGAGCAGAAAGTTTTCACCTCTATGCACTCAGCACGTTTGCCGTCAGCGTGTGGGACTGGCTGATGGATGCGTCGCTCGAATACCGCGCGGCAGCGTAGCGCTCACGAAACTCCCGGCCCCGTGATCTCGCGCAGCAGCTTGCGCAGGATTGCTTCGCCATACGCGTTGTAGTCATTGGCAGGCATAACGAAATGTTCCTGCCCGCCGGCCACGTTGCGTTGAAAGTAAACATCGAGCGTTGGCCATTCGTTGAGGATCGCGAGGCCGTTGATGGTGATGCCCTCGGCCACCACGCGGTCGCGCGCCGGCGGAACGGGCGGCCCAATGTTGTTGCGGCCGTCGGACGATATATCGATGACGCGGCGTTCGGCCGCGGGCGCTTCCCTCAGCATCGCTTCGGCGTACAACAAGGCGGCGGAGATCGATGTTCCTCCTTCCGCGAGCCTTCTTGGCATGCGCGACAGTATCAACCCCGTTTCGTCCGCGTCGGCATCGCCCGCGATGATCGTCCAGGGCAACACGATCATCTGGTTCCCTTCGTCCGACCACTGCATCACGGCAATCGCGATTTTCTGCCGGTGACCTCTACGGATTGCCTCCTTCACCTCAGAGGTCATGAAGGCGCGGCCGAGACCCTCCATCTGTAGCCGGAACTCGGTGGCATCGACGCTGAAGGAGCAATCGATCGCCAGCACCAGAGACAGATCGACTTCGCTATCCTGCGATCGGAGCTGCGGCGTGATCGCCAGCGCCCCCGCCGCGATGGCAATCGCGGCGCTCCAGCGAACAGTTGTGGAACACCACAGCCGCATGAGCCTCTGTCCTCAATGCCTGAATTCAACAGCTTCGCGGCGATCATAGGAAATGTAGGGCGCCCAGGGAAGCGGCATCCAGCGCACTTGGTAGTGCGTCAGTCTGAAATCTCCGGCTCCTGACCATCATGGAAACGGCCTTGGACTCATGCCATATGTAGAGGATGGACAAAAAACCGAAACGCACGCGCGGGCCATACAAGTCGCGCATCACAGCGTTGTGATGCTGACGACTAGCAAAAATGCCACAATAGGAGTACATATGAGGAACGTCATTGGCGGTTAACCTTTGATAACGTACTGTGGCTTCGTCCTTGGGAGAATCAAAATGGCTGAGCGGAAAGCAGCACTGAAAAGAGCACCTGACCGACCCGAACTACGTCAGCGACTGGAAGCGACAAAAACGATAGTGATGACGGAAGCCCAACTTAAAGAGCAGAGGGCAAGTTTTGTGTACGGTAATGCGCCGAAGGGGTCGCGCATTACGAAAGAGTCGGCGCGGCGCGCGACGGAACATGTACGTGTAATATCGTCCCCTCCAGCTCTCTGAGAGTTAGCCTGGCATCTCGTGCCGGGCTTTTCTGATGCTTGTTCTGGAACAAGAAGATCAAGAACTCTATGACCGGGTTCAGGAGCAAAACCTGATCCGGCAATACGATTTAATGACGAACTGCATCGAGATCGGCCTGAAACAAGGGCCCACAGCCATAGATAAGTACATGCTATGGGCGTTCAATCACGTGGCAGTTGCTAACATCTCCGCGTTTGGAGGGAGATTCCGGGAAGAGCCTATATATGTAGGTAATCATAGGCCCCCACACTTCAATGAAGTCCCCGACTGGATGGATCGGTTCATATCGAACATTCACGAGAACTGGTACATTTGGTCCCCTTCAGAACTCGCCGCTTACGGTCTGTGGCGCCTCAATTGGATTCATCCATTCGTGGAGGGGAACGGTAGAACAGCAAGGGCCGTCTGCTACTATTTGTTATGCGTGCGAGCAGGCAACTTGCAACCGGGACGCAAAATACTTCCTGAACGAATTCGAGAAAATCGAGAAAGGTACGAGCAAGCGCTTGAAGCCGCTGATGCAGCTTGGGATGCGGGGCATTTAGATTTTACGGAAATGGAAGAATATATAGCCGCTCTTGTCATTGCGCACTTGAATGATGAAGGATTGCCGTACAACGGTTCCTAGCCGGAAATTTCAGACTGACCCACTACCGCGCCTTTCAGCCAGTGGACGGAAGGCCGTTATGGCATTACTCTGCGTCTGGGGGCCGAATTGGAGACTTTCGGCATGATATCGAGACCGACCACGACGCGGCGCGGCTTCCTTGCGCTCGTGTCAGCCTATCTTATCGCTCCCCTCATCGCGCCCGTTTCCTTTGCCGCGGATGCACTTGGAAAGGTCTCGGACATCACCGGCGCCGCCTTCGCCGCGCTTGGCGGGAAACAGCGCGGCCTTGCCATGAGTTCGACGGTGTTCCTGGGCGATCAGGTGGCAACCTCCGTCGACGGCCGCGTCAGCCTGCTGCTTGCGGGCAAGACGACTCTGCGGCTGGGCGGGTCGACTAAAGTCACGCTCGATAATTTTATCGCCAATTCCGGTGGCGTGCTGACGCTCGGACAAGGAGCCATTGTGTTCGAAGGCGCGGCGAATGCATTTCCCAAGGGCGTCAGGATCAAGAGCCCCTATGCGCTGATCGCCGTGCGCGGCACGAAGTTCTATGCGGGGCGGCTTGGATCGGCATTCAGCGTGTTCGTCGAGAGCGGTTCGGTTCGTGTGCGCGGCGGCGGCAAGTCCGTTGTCTTGCGGAGAGGCGAAGGCACGGACATCGCAAAGCCCGGCGATGCGCCCGGCCCCGTCAAGAAATGGGGCCCGCCGAAGATCAAGAAGTTCAAGGGGTTGTTTGAGGAGTAGCCGGCACATAGACCTCGGTCAGGCCGTCGATGCCATCGAGAGAAATACCTGCATGTGGCTTCACAAGGCCGCCGGTGGCTTTGGCGAAGCCTGGGCCGGCCAGGATTGAAGTTCCCAGTTCCTTGTTCGCCAGCTCAAGCCGCGATGCCATGTTCATGGTGCGGCCCATGGCGGTGTAACTTCGCTTTGCACCGCGTCCGACATCGCCCAGCATGGCGGGACCAGTTTCGAGGCCGACCCTTGTTCGGCCCAGGCCTGCGTTTTTCATGTCCTGCTCACGGCGCAGCGCTTCCGTTGCTTCGACGATTGCTTTTGCGCACGCCAGCGCTTTCTCGGGATGGCCAGGCAAATCCACCGGCGCATTGAAAAACGCGACGATGCCGTCGCCCACGATTTTATCCACCATGCCGCCATGGCTGATGATGAGACCGGCCACGGTGTCCACATAGCGGTCCAGAAGATCAACCATGCGCTCGGCGCCGATCCTTTCGGTGGTGGAAGTGAAGCCCTCGATGTCGGCGAAGAGCGCGGTGATGATCCGCTCCTCGCCCTTGAGCTTCAGTTCGTCCGGGTTATCGCTGATGCGGCGCACGACTTCCGGCGAGAGATGCAATGCAAAGCGCCTCTCGATGGCCGCACGGCGCAAGCTGTCGCGGCGATAGCGCATGGCGGCGGCTCCGAGCGAGCCGAAGCCTGCCACGGCAGCGGGGGCAACGGGGTCGAGAAGCTGCAAGGTGCCGAGAGCCGCGGCCGCCGCGCCTCCCGCCCAGGCAAGCGGCGGCATGACCGCGAGAGCGGCGGCGCGGCCGATGCTTGTAAGCGAAACCGCGGCCACGCCGGCAAGGCCCATGAGGAGTGCGATCGCCGGCTCGAGAAGTGGCGACCACGCGGGGCGGGAAGGCACTTTGCCGCCCAGAATGGTTTCGATGGCATCGGCTTCGATCTGGATGCTTGGAAGGAATGGGTCGACGGCCGTCAGCCGCAAGCCGCCAGCTTCCGGGGCGCTGACACCGAGCAATACGATCTTGTCCTTCAGCTCGACGGGCGGCTCCGAAGCGGAAAAGATCGTGCTGGCGGTGATCGTGCGTTTCTCTCTCTGTTCAGGCGAGGAAAACAGGATGCGCATCTGGCCATCGCTCGCGACTGGCGCCGCGGCTTCTCCAATCCTCAAAACCTGCGGCGGCCCGCTGGCGATCATGGTGGCGTTGCCGGCAGCCACGCGCAGCGCTTCGACAGGAAAGCCGGCGAGCAGCGATGTTCCACCTCCCGCAAGCAGAAAGATCCGCCGCACCGGTTCGCCTTCCGGCACCGGTAGCGACACGATGCCCAAGCCTTGTGCCGACGCCCGCAACGCCGCCGAGGGCAGCACGGCGCCTGGCATCACCACGAGGTCCTGAAGATCAATGTTGCCGGCGACGGCAAGCGGGGCTGCTGGCGGCGGTTCGCTGGTGAGTTCGGGGTCGAGCACGATGGCGAGAACGGAGGGCACACGGGCGAGCGCTTGTGCTAGCCGCGCATCGGAGCTGGCGCTGTTTCCATCGGTGTTTTCGGGAAGCAGAATTTCCACTGCGACAAGGGCTGGCTTTGCCTCCACGATCTTTTCGACCAGCACCGCCAGCCGGTCGCGCGGCCATGGCCAATTGCCGTGGGTCATCAGCGCCGAACGGTCGATCTCGACCACGGCAATCCGGCCCGACTCCGCAGGCCTTGAGGCAAGGGGCAAGAGCCGGTCGAATACCGCTTCGCGTGCTCTCGCGATGAGGGCGCCTGGATCGAACGCCAGAAACGCCAACGCCACCACGAGACAGATCAGCCCCGCGATCGAAATCGCATAACGGTCCGTTTGCCGGGACGTCAAATGCCGCTCCGCATGATGGGCGAAGCTAGCACACCCTCACGGAGAGGCTGCAACAGCCTTTCAGCGCTTCTTCTTGGCCTTCCTCTTCGGCGGCACGATCAGATGTTCGGGGCCATAGGGGAAGCCGGTGATGTTCTTGTTGCCCGTCTCGGTGATCACCAGAATGTCGTGCTCGCGATAGCCGCCTGCTCCCTTGTTGCCCTCGGGGATCATGATCATCGGCTCCATGGAGACGACCATGCCGGGCTGCAGCACGGTGTCGCAATCCTCGCGGAGTTCGAGGCCGCCCTCGCGGCCATAGTAGTGGCAGAGCACACCGAATGAGTGGCCATAGCCGAAGGTGCGGTATTTCAGGAGATCGTGCTTGGCGTAGATATCGTTCAGCGCCTTGGCCACATCCGAGCACTTGTTGCCGGGCTTGAGCAGTTTCTTGCCTTCGTCATGGACGTGGCAGTTGATCTCCCACAGCCTGATGTGTTCCTTCGACGCGGCTTCGGCGAAAAGTGTCCTCTCCAGCGCTACGTAATAACCCGCCACCATGGGGAAGCAGTTGAGGCTCAGGATGTCGCCGCGCTTCACCTTGCGCGAGGTCACCGGATTATGCGCGCCATCGGTGTTGACGCCCGACTGGAACCAGGTCCAGGTATCCATCAGTTCGGCATTGGGAAATATCTGCGCAATTTCGCGCACCATGGCACCCGTCGAATGCAGCGCCACTTCGTGCTCGGGTGCGCCCACTTCCGTTGCCTCGACAACGGCTGCGCCACCCAAGTCGGCGATCTTCGCGAGCTTGGTGATGTGCCGGATTTCTTCCGCCGACTTGATCATGCGCATCTTCATGGAAGGTGCGGCGACATCGACGAACTCGACTTGCGGAAAGGCCTCCTGCAACTGCTTGCGAAAGTCGATCGAGACATGGTCGAACTCGATGCCGATGCGTTTGGCGCCCTTGATGAGGCCCTGCACTGCTTTGAAGTAATTCTCCTTCGACCAGTCGGTGTAGGTGACGTTATCGCCAAAGCTGCGGCGTGCGGGCTGGCCGCCGTCGATTGCCGCGGTCACAGTGGTCGCGGCCTTTTGCGTGATCACCAGGCCGTATTTGCGGCCGAAGTAGCAGTAGAGGAAATCCGAGAGGTAGCAGATGTTGTGGTAGGAGGTGAAAAGCGCAGCATCGACATTCTCCTTTGCCATCCAGCCGCGAATGTTGTCCTGGCGACGCTGCATTTCGGCGGCCGAAAAAGTAGGCTTCGGGCGTTTGCCATTGTTGCGGTAGTCGACCAGCGCCGGGCGCTCCATCACGGACATGCGTTTCCTCCAAGGTGCAAGCCCGCCGTTTCGGCCGAAACAGGGCTTGTGTCAAAGGACGCTTGCTCACATAATATATGAGGAATTTTCATGGAAAATCCATGTCCAAGCTGCCGCCGCTCAATGCACTCAAATGTTTCGAGGCCGCCGCGCGATCGGGAAGCTTTTCGCGGGCGGCGGACGAGTTGCATGTGACGCAATCGGCGGTGAGCCATCAGATCCGCCAGCTTGAGGATTGGTTCGGGGTTCCGCTGTTCGACCGGCAAGGACGACGCACGGTTCCGACCCAGGACGGCGCGGACCTGGCGCATGCGCTGGCCGATGCCTTTGCAACCATGACAGCGGCGTGCAAGCGGCTCTCTCAGCGCGACACTGGGCAGGCGCTCACCATTGGTGTGCTGCCATCCATCGCCACGATCTGGCTCATTCCCCGTCTCACCGATTTCCTGCGCGACAACCCGGACATCTCGCCGCGCGTGCAATATGCCTTCCACGGCCAGCGGCTGGACTTCGACGACATCGACATCGCCATCCAGTGGGGCATCCCGCCGCAAGGTTTGGACCGCATCACGAAACTCCTAAGCGGCTCCACCATTTCCGTATGCAGCGAGGCGTTTCTGGCGCGCCACGGCCCCATCGAACGCCCGCGCGACATTTCCGAGCGGCCCTTGCTTCACGATACCGACCGCAGCGGGTGGCAAAACTGGCTGAAAGCCTCCGGCGTCAAGGCTCCGGGGCCGCTTCCAGGCCCGGTTTTCGAGGATTTTAACCTGCTCCGCGCCGCTGCATTGTCAGGCCAAGGCGTGGCACTTTGCCCTGCTTCGCTGATTGCAGACGATCTCGCCGACCGGCGGCTCGTGCGCCTGTTCGACACCACGATCAACGAAGACCATGCCTATTATCTGGTGGAGCCCGAAAGCCCCGCGAGCCATCGTCACGCGGCTGCGATCTCGAAATTCAAGGCTTGGCTTTTGAAGGAAGCGCAGACGTCATCCGCCGGCTGAGCAGGACGCTTTACCATTCAGCACCGTGCTGGTGGAGTCGCTGTTCGCGCCCGCCGCGAAGATGGACAACTCATATGTGCCAACGTACTCCGCGTCTTCATCCGCGCCTTCCGGCATGGTTGTTTCGATGGTGATGTCGACGGAGGCGTGTTCGCCTGTTTCGGTTTCCTTGTAGAAAGCGAGCTTGATCTCGCGGTTAGTGTACCAGTGATGCACGAGCGCCGAATCGAGCGTGAGCTTGCGCAAAGGCTCGGGCGCTTCCTTGGCCTTGATCACTGCCTCTGCCTTGAGGTTAAGGAACACGCCGCCCATGCCCCGGCTCACCGCGGTGTCCACGTTGAGCGTGAGGTTGGCATCGTCGATGGTGCAGCCAAGGCCGCCCGTGGCATAAGCTGGCGAGGCGTTAAGCGCTGCCAGCGGCACCACCAAACAAATATGCGAAATTTTCATACCCAGCGTCCCTTCTTTCTGTCCTCGCCCTTGACCGCGGCGTCATATACGACCAGATATAACCCATGGCCAATCCGCCTCTTATCGATCCATTCGGACGGCATGTCACCTATCTCCGTGTCTCGGTGACCGACCGTTGCGATTTCCGCTGCGTCTACTGCATGGCGGAGGACATGACCTTCCTGCCGAAGCGCGATCTGCTCTCGCTCGAAGAGCTGGACCGCGTCTGCTCGGCCTTCATCGAAAAGGGCGTGCGCAAGATCAGGCTCACCGGCGGCGAACCCCTGGTGCGCAAGGGCATCATGACCCTGGTCGAGAGCCTGTCGCGGCATTTGAAAAGCGGCGTGCTCGACGAACTGACGATCACCACGAATGGAAGCCAGCTTGCGAAATACGCGAGCGAGCTCGTCCATCATGGCGTGAAACGCATCAATGTCTCCGTTGATACGCTCGACGAAACGAAGTTCCGCGCCATCACCCGGTGGGGCGAATTGCCGAAGGTGATGCAAGGCATCCGCGCCGCGCGCGAGGCGGGGCTTGCGGTCAAGATCAATGCCGTGGCGCTCAAAGGCGTCAACGAACATGAGATCCCGGACATGCTCCGCTGGGCTCATGGCGAGGGTATGGATCTGACGCTGATCGAAACCATGCCGCTTGGCGACATCGATGGCGACCGCACCGATCAGTATCTGCCGCTTTCGCAAGTGCGCGCTGGATTGATGGATCAATTCACGCTGGAAGACATTCCCTACAAGACCGGCGGGCCAGCGCGTTATGTGCGGGTTGCGGAAACCGGCGGAAGGCTTGGTTTCATCACGCCGCTTACCCATAATTTCTGCGAAAGCTGCAACCGAGTGCGGCTCACTTGCACTGGAACGCTCTATATGTGCCTGGGCCAGGAGGACGCCGCCGATCTCCGCACCCCGCTCCGCGCCTCCGAGGGCAATCAGCTACTCGACGTTGCGATCGACGAGGCGATTTCGCGCAAGCCCAAGGGCCACGACTTCATCATCGACCGCACGCACAACAAACCCGCGGTATCGCGCCATATGAGTGTGACGGGCGGGTAACCAGCCGTGCTCCCGCTTCGCGGTTACGCTTGTCCGGGATGACGAAATCTATTCAGCGACAGGAGCTACCGAGGCAACGCCGCCTACTGGCACCGCCACTTCCACTTTCCCCGCCTTCTCGAACTCGAGCACCAGCGAAATCGAGTCGCCTTCCTTGAGCGGCGCTTTCAACCCCATCAGCATGATATGCGTTCCGAGAGGCTCCAGCTTCACCTCGCTGCCGGCGCTAACTTCCACCTTGTCCAAGTGCTTCATGCTGGCAACACCGTCGATGATTTCAGTGGCGTGCAACATCGCCATAGCGGCGGCGGCGGTTTGTACCCCCAGCAGTACATCCGCTTCCGCGCCGGTATTCCTGATCGTCACATAAACCGCCCCTGCCTTGGCGGCAGGCGTGGCGGAGGCTCTGGCGAAGGCGCCGGTCACGGAAATGTCGCTGGCGCGGGCTCCCGGAGCCAGTGCTAGGATGGCCGCTAGGGTGAGAGCGATGGCGGCGGCGAATTGCAGGATGATGTTGCGCATGGAACCTCGATGATGGGCAATTGGGGTAAGGATGTGAAAGCCTCCACGCGACATGCCGTCGCGGCCTTGCTGCTGGCGGCCTGCCTCCCGGCCTTTGCGCAGGAGAAACGGGAGACTGTTGTCGCCGTCGAACTGGTGCTGGCGCTCGATTCCTCTGCGAGCGTCGACAATGCCGAGTTTCTCTTGCAGCTCCAAGGAGTGGCGCGCGCCTTCGCCGATCCCGAAGTGTTGGAAGCGGTGGACCGCTTGAGGCCGCTTGGCGCCGCGATTGCAGTGATGCAATGGGGTGGGCCCGGCGAATCCCGCGTCGTGGTACCCTTCACCCACATCGAAACCGGGCGTGATGCAAAGGCCTATGGTTTCATGACCGGCCTCATCCGCCGCTGGAACCGCGCCAGCACAACGTCAATCGCGTCCGGAATCTCGGATTCGCAGCGTCTGCTCGAGGGAAATGGCTACGACGGCTATCGCAAAGTCATCGATGTGTCGGGAGACGGCGAGGACAACAGCGACATTCCGCTCGATGCGGCGCGCGATGCCGCGCGCGATGCGGGCATCATCATCAACGGGCTTGCCATCGAATCAGACCAGAAGAACCTCACGGCTTATTACGAAAAAAATGTCATCGCCGGCCCCTACGCCTTCGTCGAAACGGCAAACGGCTTCGAAGACTTTGCCCGTGCGATCAAGGAAAAACTCTTGCGCGAACTGAGGCCGCCGGAGAGCTGAATTTCTACCCAATCGAAATCAAAAGAGAGAAACTGCTTCAATACCCCGGCGGCGCCTTGAAACTGTAGTATTCCTTCTCCAGCAGTTCCGCGACGCGGAGCGCGGTGAGGTCGCCGTACTCGCGCGCGATGATCTGCACGCCGCAGGGCAATCCCTCTGGAGTGAGGCCCATCGGCGCGACAGTTGACGGCAGGAAGAAGCAGCACGAGTAACCCGCCCAAAAGCGCTGATCGATGGTCGATACCCTTTTTCCATTGACGGCGATGAAGCGTTCGTGCCGTTCGCCCACTTGGTCGTGCGGCCAGGCGGCGGAGGCAGCAGTGGGGCAGAGCATGACATCCCAGTCTTCGAAGAACCGGTCCCAGGCGAGGCGCATCTGATGACGGCGCTCGTTCACACGCAGCCAATCGCGATGCGACAAAGCGAAGGCGCGGTTCATCATCGCGACATAGGATTTGTCGGCGGGATCGAGCGATTTGGATCTTGCCACCGCCGCCTCGAAATCGGCATCGGGCAAACGCTTCGCCGCCGTGGCACGGAGCAGCAGGATGTAAACCTCGTAAGCCTCTTCGTCGCTGAAATCGGGAACGGCGTCGAAGGAGAGCTTCGTGACCTTGCCCTCGAGAAACCGCGCAAGTTTGAGGAGCAGGTCTTGCAGCGGACGATCCACATCGCTCACCGGGCTGGTGAGCTTGATTGCAATCCGCAGCGGTTTGAAGGTTTTGAAGGAAGGCTTCTCGAGCCGCCCCGCATATCCGCGGGCCTCGATCTGGTCCGGGCCTGCGAGGATACCCATCATCGCCGTAAGGTCACGCGCCGATCGCGCCAGCGGCCCAGCCACGGTGATGTCACTGATCGACGTGCTGCCGGGCAGCAAGTGCCCTCGGTAGGGCACCACCCCGTAAGTGGGCTTGTGGCCATAGACGCCGCAGTAATGCGCGGGATTGCGGATCGAGGCGCCGATGTCCGAGCCCAATTCCAGAGCCGACATGCCCGTAGCAAGTGCTGCCGCCGATCCGCCTGACGAACCGCCAGGCGTGCGTGAGAGGTCCCAGGGATTGTTCGTCGTTCCATAGATGGCATTGAAGCTCTGCCAGTCGGCAAGCATCAGCGGTACGTTGGTCTTGCCATAGAGGACAGCTCCCGCATCCATCATTCGCCTCAGCGCGACCGCATCTTCCTTCGCCACATTGCCGAGCAATTGTGGATCGCCCCAGGTGGAAGGCGTGCCCGTCCAGTCGAAGGATTCCTTGACCGTCATCGGTACGCCATCGAAAGGCGAGAGCGGCTCGCCCTTCCCGAGCCGCTTGTCGGCGGCAGATGCGGCGGATCTCGCCAGTTCGACTTGCGTCAGGATCACTGCGTTCACGGCCGGATTGTGCCTCTCGTACTGCGCCAGGCAGAGATCGAGCAATTCGCGCGAGGAGACTTTCTTGCGACGGAGCAAGCGGCCGAGTTCCAGGGCGGATTTGAAAACGATGTCGCTCATGCGGCGATTCTAGCCATGCCGCCGCCGCATGCAAGTCATGGCGCGACAAGTCCGGAAAAGCTGTGTATGGCGGCGCCATGACGGCTCAAGGACGCACCGCGGGATATGCGCTGGCGGCAGCCGGTGCCGCGCTGTTTTCGACGAAGGCCATCTTCATCAAGCTGGCCTACATGGACGATGTCAACGCGACGCTCATGCTGGCCTACCGCATGATCTTCGCCTTGCCATTCTTCGTGATCGTCGGCCTCTGGGCCTGGCGCGGCAAGCGGCAGCGCGGAGAGACGATGCCGTCGCGCCGCACCCTGGCGCTGGCACTCGCCACCGGCTTCATCGGCTACTATCTCTCAGCACTGCTCGATTTCAAGGGCCTCGAATATATCAGCGCCCAGTTGGAGCGGCTGGTGCTGTTCACCTATCCGCTGTTCGTGATGTTTCTGGGCTGGATGTTCTTCGGCGCAGGATTGACACGGGCGGGACTTGCCGCCGCCCTTGTCACTTAAATCGGACTGGCGATCGTATTCGGCGTGGATCTGCCGGAAGGCGGAATGAACACGGTGATCGGCACGCTTTTCGTGCTGGGATGCGCGGTGACGTTCGCCTTCTATCAGCTCTTTGCCAAGGGCTTCATCACGGCATTGGGCAGTGTGCTTTTCACATCCCTCTCGCTCTCGGCCTCGGCGGTGATCTGCGTGCTGCACCATATCGCGGTGAAGGGCTTCGCTTTCGCCGCCACGCCACGCTTTATCTGGCTCGGCGCCGGCTGCGCGATCTTCGCAACTGTTCTGCCATCATTTCTCATGAACGCCGGCATGGCGCGCACCTCGCCCCAGGCAACGGCGATGATATCGACGATCTCGCCGCTGGTGACGATCGGTTTGGCGGTGTGGATCCTGGGTGAGCCCTTTACGCTTGCTGACGCGTTTGGATCGGTCATGGTGCTAGGGGGTGTGGGCTATTTCACTTGGGCCGAGAGCCGGAAGTCTGCGAAGTCGAACTAGGGCTGCGCGGAGAACACATTAATCCGTGCCGGTACCGTCATACCAACGCTTGCTTGGTGGGGGATGAACGGCTCCGCGATGGCGCCTTCAATTGCGGCGGCATCCTCGCGGCTGGCAGACAACTCCTTCATCACCCTCACGGCCGCGCCGATTTTCATGGCCAAGGCTGCAATGTCGCGCGCCGAGCCTGTAACAGAAAGATCGACATGTTCCTCCGTGGCCTCGACATTGCGAAAACCTGCATCCGTCATGATCTTCGATACGTAGTTGAGATCTTGGAATGCGAAAGGGCCGGGAGCCATAGGATCGGTAGGGACGGGCTTGCCCAGACGTGCAATCGCCGCGTCACGCGGGATGGAGAACCAAGGGTTCTTGTTGATGGCGGCCCAGCTTATGTAGGCTATCCGTCCGCCCGGTTTCAACGCCTTTCGCAAGTTGCTGAAGGCAGCTGTGGGATCGGAAAAGAACATCACGCCAAACCGCGAGACGATTCTGTCAAATCCCTGGCTTGCGAACAGTTCAGTTTGCGCGTCCGCGTTCAGAAGCGTCACGTTCATGTGGCCCGCCTTCTCTGTTCGCGTCCGGGCACGGCTCAAGAGCTTCGGCGAAATGTCAACTCCGGTGACATGACCTCTTGCTCCGACAACATCTGCAAATGCGAGAACACTCGCTCCTGTGCCGCAGCCAACGTCGAGAATGCAATGACCGGGCTCCGGATTCGCATGTTTCAAGAGCCGCGCAAGGATGCCGTTCATGACGGCATCGAGATAGGCTTCATAGTCGATCCACACCTGTCCGGTGTCTGAGTTCCAATACTCCGCTTGATCCGCGTTTGTATGCGACATGAATTGAGTTTGCTCCGATCAGCTCACACTATCCGGCAGCACGCCCTTGCGCTTGGCCATGAAGGCTTGCAGCGCTTCGTCGATGCCGGGATCGAGTGGCGGGGCCTCGTAGTCGCGCAGCATCTGTTTCCACTTCGCATTGGCGCGCATCACGATGTCTTTCTCGCCGTCATCGCGCCATTGTTCGAAGGAGTTGTTGTCGGCAAGGCCGGAGCGCCAGAAGGCTGTCTCGAAATTGTTCTGCGTGTGAGTGCAGCCGAGATAGTGCGAACCCGGCCCCACTTCGCGGATGGCATCCATGGCCTGGCCGTTCTCGGAGAAGTCGACGCCCTCGGCGAGTTTCTGAAACATGGTGAGCTGGTCCGCGTCCATGATCAGTTTTTCGTAGCCGGACGCAAGCCCGCCTTCGAGCCAGCCCGCCGCATGAAGACAGAAGTTTACGCCCGAGAGCAGTGTCGGCCACAGCGTGTTGGCGCTCTCGTAGGCCGCCTGCGCATCGGCTACCTTCGATCCGCACAAAGCGCCGCCCGAGCGGAACGGAACACCCAAACGCCGCGCAAGCTGCGCCGCGCCGAACGTCACCAGCGCCGGCTCCGGCGAACCGAACGTCGGAGCGCCAGATTGCATCGACATGGACGCGGCGAAGGTTCCGAATATCACCGGCGCGCCGGGGCGGCAGAGCTGCGTCGTGGCGATGCCGACCGAGGCCTCGGCGAGGATTTGCGTGAGCGTGCCGACCGTCGTCACCGGCGACATGGCGCCCGCCACGATGAAGGGCGAAATCACTGTTGCCTGATTGGCGCGGGCATAGACCTTGAGCGCGCCCAGCATCACGCCGTCCCACACCATGGGCGAATTGGCATTGATGAGCGAAGTCATGACGCAGTTCTGGTCGACGAACTCCTTGCCGAAGACCAGTTCCGCCATGGCGACGGAATCAGCGGCGCGCTCGCCCAGCGTTACCGAACCCATGAAGGGTTTGTCGCTGTATTTGATATGGCTGTAGACCATGTCGAGATGGCGCTTGGCCACTGGGATGTCCACAGGCTCGCACAGCGTGCCTCCCGCGTGATGCAAGCTCGGCAGCATGTAGACGAGCTTTGCGAAATTGCGGAAATCTTCGATTGTCGCATAGCGGCGGCCTTCGTCGAGATTGCGGATGAAGGGCGG
>JBJXGL010000172.1:0-2885 GCA_046160365.1 Aestuariivirga sp.
GAATTCAACCGCGTCGAAGGATTGCGGACGGAGAAGTGGGTTTGAGGTACGCCTGCCGCACTGCCGCTCGCCATCACCAAGCCCTCGGCACCATCGAGCGCACCGGGCACCAACTCAAGCCCGAGAAACCGTGCCTTCTCCACCGGTCCCGGCAGATGCAGGTCTGCCACGGCGCTCGAAGTGAAACCGAAGCGGCCGTAATATGGCGCATCGCCAACGAGTAGCACCGCGCCGTAGCCTTTGACCCTCGCTTCGTTCACCGCGCGCTCCATCAAGGCCTGGCCAAGGCCCTGGCCGCGAGAACGCGCGTCGACGGCCAGAGGCCCGAGCAACAGCGCAGGGCCGGCGGAGCCCGCCACGATGTCCCACAGGCGCACCGTGCCGATGAGCTTGCCTTTCTCATTCACTGCCGAGAAGGCAAGCCCGTCCGAGGGCAGGCGGCCTTCGCGTAGCCGCTCGCTGGTTTTGCGGCGGCGGGTTTTGCCGAAGGCGCGGTCAAGCAGCGCCTCGCGCTGGGCGGAGTCCGACTCCGCTTCGTGACGGATCTGGATCATGTCAGATCACATATGCCTTGAGCGGCTCGAAGCCGTTGAAGGCGACCGAGGCATAGGTCGTGGTGTAAGCGCCTGCCGCTTCGATCAGTACCTCATCGCCAACGGTGAGCGTCACCGGCAGGTCGTAGGGCGTCTTCTCGTAAAGCACATCGGCCGAGTCGCAGGTTGGCCCCGCCACCACGCAAGGCGCCTTGGTATCGCCGTCCTTCGCCGTTACCAGCGGATAGCGGATTGCCTCGTCCATGGTTTCGGCAAGCCCGCCGAATTTGCCGATATCGAGAAAGACCCAGCGCTGATTGTCGTTGGCGTGCTTCTTCGAGACGAGCACCACTTCTGCCTTGATGACTCCCGCATTGCCCACCATGCCGCGGCCCGGCTCGATGATGGTTTCGGGAATGGCGTTGCCGAAATGCTTGGTGAGCGCTGAGTGAATGGCGCCCGCATATTGGCCGGTGCCCGGAACAGGCTTCAGATACTTGGTCGGGAAGCCGCCGCCGAGGTTCACCATCGACAGCGTGATGCCGTGGTTCGCCATGGCATCGAAGATTGCCTTCGCTTCGCCAAGAGCCGAATCCCACGCCGCAAGCCGCGTCTGCTGCGAGCCCACATGAAAGGAAATGCCATAGGCCACGAGGCCAACGCGATGCGCGGCCAGCAGCACGTCCACCGCCATGGCGGGATCGCAGCCGAACTTGCGCGACAGCGGCCATTCCGCACCTGCGCCATCGGTCAGAATGCGGCAGAATACGCGCGCACCTGGAGCAGCACGGGCAACCTTCTCCACCTCCTCGACGGAGTCGACGGCATAGAGAGCGACACCCAAGGCGTGGGCGCGGGCGATATCGCGCTCCTTCTTGATGGTGTTGCCGAAGGAGATGCGCTCCGGCGTGGCGCCGGCGGCCAGCGCCATTTCGATCTCGGCCACCGAGGCCGTATCGAAGCACGAGCCCATGCCGGCAAGAAGTTTCAGGATTTCGGGAGCAGGGTTGGCCTTCACCGCATAGAAGATGCGGGTATCGGGCATAGCGCGGTTGAAGGCGCGGTAGTTCTTGGCGATGACATCGAGGTCGACGACGAGGCAGGGTCCCTCGGGACGTCGGTCGCGGAGGAAGTCGAGAATGCGCGCGGTGGCGGCCATAGGCGTTACTCCCAGTGAAAAGTTGCCGTTGCCAGCGCTGCTTCGCGATCCACGCGATGGAGACGTGGAGACGCTTGCGCGACTGACCTTTTCGCCTTGGCTTGACCGGGAGGCCCGATCGCACATGGGGCAATGATAGTGGTGCCTCTCAGTAACCCCGGCCTTTGGAGGAGCCGGCAGAGACCAAAAAGCCCGCACCGTCGTTGCTTTGGGGAAATCCCTGAGGCACGTGCGACTTTGGGCGCGCGTGATATGATGGATTCGTCTTGCGATTTCAAGAAGTTTTTCGTTAAGGCGCGTTAACAAATTGGAGCGCCGCCGCTGGCGGACGACGGGTTTGTGAGAGCGTGTGCACATGGCGCGGCGAAGTTGGCGGCTAGGATGATGGGTGTATGTGCCGAAACGCACAATGGGCGCGGCGGGATTCTTTCCCTCGGTCGCGGAACTCGCGTGGAGACGGAGAATTAGGCCGTATACTGATTAATCCTCCGCTCTCTCCTTATTCGTCATTCCGGCGGAAGCCGGAACCCATGGCCGGTTCAAGAGAGATGTTTTGAAATGGATGTGGGCAAGCGCCGGCGCTCGCCCGTTTGCCATGACGCATGAACGATTGATGGGTTCCGGCTTCTCGCCGCAACAACGGTTGTTGGGTTGTGAGCGAAAAGCTTCTAGGACGTATCGAGGCGCCCGGCTTCCCAGGCGAGCCAGTGGCAGTCGCGAAGGACATCCTCGACTTCGTGTTTGGGTTTCTCGTGGAGATAGGGCGCGGGGCCCGGACGGATCGGGTTGGTGTAGATGAGGCGCGTCTCCGAAATCTTCTCGCGCTTGACTCTCCAGCGCAGGAGGCGCCGGGCCTGATAGGGCAAATCTTCGAGCGCATCCTTGATGGCTCTGAGCCTGCGCATGAGGCGCGCCGCATCGACCTTGCCATCCTGCGGGGGAGCCGGCGGCGAAGGCGGCTGGATCAAAGTCTCGTAGGGATAGAAGTGGATGCCGATGCTCTTGCGGTATTTTTTGCGCGGTGGCCCCGGAACCATGGGGGGACGGATATCCTCGAGCCGGAACAGGGGACGCTTTGCCATTCCTGTCCCTGTCTTGACGATCTTGCTTCCCCTGGGCATCGGGCGCGAAGCCCGAGGCTTCAGCACCATCCCCCGCGCCGCGACGACGATCAACCGCCGGACGGCTGCTTC
>JBJXGL010000173.1:0-9792 GCA_046160365.1 Aestuariivirga sp.
TCCGACCGCTTCAACACCGCCTGCAACACATTCCGCACGCCGATCGCGCCCATGAATTTGTCGTTGTCGTCGAACACCGCAACGGGCGCGGTATCGGCATTGTGGATCGCCAACATCACTACCTTGAGTGTCGTTCCGGGCCTCGCCCAATAGACGGGCCGCGTGCCCTCGGGCACCGGGTTCTCTACCTCGGAGACCGATACCCAGCTTGCTTTTTTCTTGTCGCGTTCGGCGGCCACGACGTTGTCGTTCTTGTCGAGCTTGAAGCGCGTGGTCTTGCGGCGATCGAGCCATACCCAACCGTCACCCGCCTTCTCCAAATCGTGCACGCTCCGCATCACATTCCACGCGGTCAGTACAGACAGCGGATTCACGTTGGCAATGAAATCGCGCACATAGTCGTTGGCGGGCCGGAGCACGATGTCCTCGGCTGGCCCCGACTGCACGATGCGGCCGCCCTCCATGATGGTGATGCGGTTACCGATCTTGAGGGCCTCCTCAAGATCGTGGCTCACGAAGACGATGGTCTTCTTGATCGATTTCTGCAGTTGCAGAAGCTCATCCTGCAGCTTGGTGCGGATCAAGGGATCGAGTGCCGAGAACGGTTCGTCCATCAGCAAGATCGGCGCTTCGGTGGCAAACGCCCGCGCTAGCCCGACGCGCTGCTGCATGCCGCCCGAAAGCTCGTGCACATATTTGCCGGCCCATTGGTCGAGGCCAACGAGCTTCAATTGCTGGTCGACCTTCTTGTTGCGCTCAGCGTCGGGAACGCCCGCGAGCTCGAGGCCGAAGCCCACATTCTCGCGCACCGTGCGCCAGGGCAGCAGCGCAAACTGCTGGAATACCATGGCCACCTGCTTCTGGCGGATATGGCGGAGTGTTGCCTCATCACAGGACGCGACATCCACCATGCGGCTGCCATCCTTCACCAGCACTTGGCCGCCCGTCACCTTATTGAGCCCATTCACGGCGCGCAGCAGCGTCGATTTCCCGGAGCCCGAAAGCCCCATGAGCACGGATATCTCACCCTCGTTCACCACGAGGTCCGCGCCAGTCGCACCCAGTACCGCGCCCGTCTTTGAGAGAATCTCCGATCGATGCGCGCCCGCATGAGCCATCTTCTGCGCCTCATCGAACTTCTCGCCGAAGATGATGTCGACATTCTTGAATTCGACGGCGGCGCTCATTTTTTTGCTCCCGCTTGAATCGCAAGCACGCGGTCGAGAATGATGGCGAGAATGACAATCGCTAGACCCGCTTCGATGCCCAAGGGAATGTTGCGGTTTGCAAGTGCCTTGTTCACTGGGTTACCCAGGCTCGGCGCTCCGATCAGTGTTGCGAACACCACCATCGAAAGCGACAGCATGATGCATTGGGTGAGCCCCGCCATGATCGATGGCATGGCGGCGGGCAGTTCCACCTTCCACAGCAGTTGACTCTTGGTCGCGCCGAAGCTTTCTCCCGCTTCGATCATCGGTTTTGGAATGGACGTGATGCCGAGGTAGGTCATGCGCACTGGCGCTGGCATCGCGAAGATGATGGTGACGATCAGCGCCGGCGCCGCGCCAAGTCCGAACAGAATGAGAATAGGGATGAGATATACGAAGGTCGGCATCGTCTGCATGAGATCGAGCACCGGCTGCATCACCCGCCACACCTTCGGATTATGCGCTGCCCAGATTCCAAGCGGCACGCCTATCGCCATGGACAGCGCGGTCGAGCCAACGACCAGCACCAGCGTCTGGATGGTTTCCTTCCAGAGCCCCTGGTTCATGATGAAGAGCAAGCCAATGAGCACGCCGATGGCCAGCGGCTTCGAGCGCCGCATCCAATAGGCGACGCCCGCGAGGATGATCGCCAGAAGCACGGGCGGGATCTGCAGGAGCAGCCAGGTCGAGCCTTCGATGATGAAGTTGAAGCTCACCTTGAACGCGTCGAAGAGCCACTGGAAATAGGTCACGATGAAATCGATGACCGACTTTCCCCACTTGCCGACCGGAATCTTCCAGGCCGCAATGAGTTTGGATAGCGGATCCATTCAGCCCCTCCCTACATTTTCACCCCTCCCCGCTTTGTGGAAGGGAAAGTCACGCCGGAGGCATGAAGGGATGGGGTGTGACAAAAGCCGGATCACCCCACCCCCGCCGCCTCGCGGCGACCCCTCCCCGCGAAGCGGAGAGGGGTGAATTCATGTTGCGCTCCCCCGAGCGCGGCTTAGTTCGCCAGCGCCGCCGAAACCGCCGCCGCAGCATCGCCGCCGTCGAAGGTCGTGACACCCTCGAGCCATGGCTTCACTGCGTCCGGATTGGCTTTGAGCCACGTCATCGCGGTTTCCTTCGGATCGGCGCCGCTCTTCAAAACCGGGTCCATCATCGCGCCTTCCATGGCGAGCGAGAATTTCAGGTTCGCAAGCAGCTTGCCGGCATTCGGGCACTCGGCGGTGTAGCCCGCGCGCACGTTGGTGAAAACCGTGGCCGCGCCGAAACCTGAATCGCCCATGCCGTCCAGATAGTGAAGTTTCATCTCGCCCATGATCGGATGCGGCGTCCAGCCGAGGAAAGCGATCCACTCGTTGTTCTTTATCGCCTTCTCGGCTTCCGTCAGCATGCCCGCTTCCGAGCTCTCGACCAGCTCAAATCCTTCAAGCTTGTTTTCCGGCTTGCCGATCATTTCGCCGATGATGCGGTTGCCGTCGTTTCCGGCCTCGATGCCGTAAATCTTGCCGCCGAACTTGTCCTTGTGGGCGCCGAGATCGGTGAGCGACTTGACTCCCGCATCCGCCACATATTGCGGCACCACGAGGCCGTAACCCGCGCCTTCGAGGTTCGTGCCGATGGTCTCGACGGACTTGTCTTCGAAATAGGCCTTCACATCCGCCGTCATCGAGGGCATCCAGTTGCCAAGGAACGCATCGATGTCCTTGTTCTTGAGCGAGGCATAAGCGACGGGAACCGACAGCGTCTTTACTTCCGGCGCGTAACCCAGCGCTTCCAGCACCACGCTTGTTGCGCCTGTCGTCACCTGGATGTCGGTCCAGCCCACATCGGCGAAGCGCACAGTCTTGCAGCTCTCGGGCTCCGCCGCCGCCGCCGGCGCCATCAGTGCGGCAAGCCCCGCGCCAAGTGCCAGAAGCCCAGTAAAAAGTTTCGTCGTGGTCATCATAGTCTCTCTCTCCCTCGTTTTCTCCGGCGGTCGATTTCGCAGTCGCCGGATTGCCATCAAAACACACTAGCACGGGTCGCCGCGAAAGTTCCAAGGTCAAACTCGACGCCTGCCAGAGCGTAAGCGACCTCCTCATTGACTTGAACCTTCCCTTACTGCCAATTTGCCCTGGGGGGCCCCAACCTAACAGGAGTTTCGAATGAAGCCGGTCAAATGGGGCGTCGTCTCGACGGCCAATATCGGAGTCGCCAAGGTCATCCCCGGCATGCTGAAGAGCAGTCTGCTCGAAGTGGCGGCGATTGCGTCGCGCGATCTCGCCACCGGCGAAAAGGCCGCAAAACGGCTCGGCATCCCCAAGGCTTATGGCTCCTATGAGGAACTGCTGGCCGATCCCGAGATCGAGGCGATCTACAATCCGCTACCCAATCATCTCCATGTCCCCATTACGCTCACAGCCGCCAAGGCGGGCAAACATGTGCTCTGCGAAAAACCCATCGCCATGACCGCGAAAGAGGCCGAGAAGCTCAAACGCCTACCGAAAGGCATCATGGTGGCGGAGGCCTTCATGGTGCGCCACCACCCGCAATGGATCGCCGCGCGTGAACTCGCCCGAAGCGGCGCGCTCGGCGAGCTCCGTGCAATCCAGGTGTTCTTCTCCTACTACAACGACGACCCGGCGAACGTGCGCAATATGGCCGATATCGGGGGCGGGGGACTTCTCGATATCGGCTGTTATCCCATCACCGTGTCGCGCTTCATCTTCGATGGCGATCCTTCGCGCGTCGTGGCCCTCGTCGACCGGGATCCCAAATTCAAGACCGACCGCACGCTGAGCGGGCTTGCCGATTTCGGCAAGGGCCGGCAGCTTTCCTTCACCGTGTCGACGCAGGCCGCGCCCTATCAGCGCGTCAACATTCTGGGCACCAAAGGCCGCGTCGAAATCATGATCCCCTTCAACGCGCCACAGGACCGGATCACGCGCTACGCCGTGCATATCGAGAATCCGGCAAGGCACGAAAACATCGAAGTGCCGGTGGCGGATCAGTATCAGCTGCAAGCCGAAGCCTTCAGCCGCGCGATCCGCGGCGAGGAGCCGCTCGGCTGGGGGACGGCGGATGCCATCATGAACATGAAAATCATCGACGCGTTTTTCCGTTCGGAGAAGTCGAAGAAGTGGGAGAAGGTGTAGCTCAGGCCGTTATGGCCGTCCTCAACTTCGCTTTGGGCGCAGCTTCGTCGAACGACACTTCCCCATTCTTCATCGTCACGCCCAGTTCCGCCCACAGCTGATCGAGATCGGGCGAGACCGGAGCGAAGCCCCACTCTTCGTAAAGTGTCATCAAGACTTTGCGGCCCGTCGCGGCATCGCCCATCGTCAGTGTTTCGCGGAAATCAGACTCGCGGCGGAAATCGAGCTTGGCGTTGATGGCGCGGAGCGCATCGCGCAATCCATGGCGGCCGTCGGTTTCCTCGCGGATACGCAGGTCCGCAAACAGACAGAACAGCGCGCCGCCCCAATAGGTGCGGCCCCAGCTTTGTGTTTGCTCGAGCCCGCCGTCGCCCGCGCGCGGCAGGCCCTTCGGCATCGACATCACGAAATCGCGCCAGATCTGCTCGGGCTGCAAATGCCCCGCCTGCACGCGGGCAATCGACTCCACATATACGGCGATCCCCTCCGCCATCCAGTTGTGCTGTAGATTCATCCACGGAAACGCGAGATGAATCATCTCATGCACCATCACCCAATCGTCGCTCATCAGGTGCTGGTCCGTGGAGCCCTCGCCCACGCGCGCGCGGATCGTGGGCGGATCGCCCGGAAATGCCTGCCCGCCTCTCACACCCGCGCCAGGTACGCTCCGTATACGAAGGTTCAGCCGCGGCACGGGGAATTTGCCGTAGTAGGTCACGACAGCTTCGGCGCACTTCGCGAGCCAGGGCTCGAGCAGCGCCTTCGTCGCGGGCGGCAGACCGTCAGATACTTCCAGATCGATCGTGCTTCCATGCAGTTCAAGCGCGCGCGCCGGGACCGGCGCCAGGGCAAGCGCCGGAAGGCTCAAAAGATGGCGGCGGTTCATGGGGGCATTGAAGGGGCGGCTGCCATCACCGGCCAGACACAATCGCGTGTTCTCTTCCCTTCCCCAACTTTGTTGGCTATCGCATGCGCAGATTTTCCGTGCCGCCGGTAAGCCGCCCAATGCTCTGGCGATGGTCGCATCGCGGCCAATCGAACTCAATGACTTGCTCAAAGCGCCGGGCGAGCCGCAAGGCCGGAGCGGCGCAAGTCATTGACTTCGCTTGTCCGCGATGCGGGTGTGCAACGACGCATTCGACGGCAAGATGCGCGCCTCCTCAACTGAACCAACTCGCATTTCGCCTTGGATTGCGTCGTGGAACTCCCGCAAATGGACAAGACGGGGTCAAGGCACGGCGCTGCTCCGGCCGTGCCACAGGCTCCGAATGTCGAGCCGCGGCGTTGAGGCCGGCTTGGCCATTTGCGACCCTGGCAACAGCAATCGAGATGTGTGAATCCGCCAGCTGCGAAGCGGGAGAGGACGATTAGGGAATCAGCACGGTCGTGCCGGTCGTCTTGCGCGATTCGAGATCGCGGTGCGCCTGAACTGCATCGGCCAAACCGTAACGCTGGTTCACCGGAATCTTGACCTTCCCCGACTTCACCATCTCGACAAGGTCCGCCGCTGTTTCGTGCAGGTCCTTGTCGGTGGCCGTATAGGTCATCAGTGTCGGGCGCGTCACGTATAACGAGCCTTTCGCGGCCAAGAGCCCAAGATCGAACGATTTCACGGGCCCGGAGGCGTTGCCGAAGCTCACGAGGAGCCCACGCGGCTGAAGGCAATCGAGCGACGTGATAAAGGTCGACTGCCCGACACCGTCATAGACAACCGGAACACCCTTGTCGCCGGTGATTTCCCTGACCCGCGCAACGACATTCTCGGTGCTGGAGTTGATGACGTGGGCGCAGCCGTGGGCTTTGGCGATCGCCACTTTCTCATCCGAGCCGACCGTGCCGATAACCTTGACGCCGAGCGCCTTGGCCCATTGCGAGGCAATGAGGCCAACGCCGCCCGCCGCCGCGTGAAGCAGGATGGTCTCGCCCTTCTTCACTTTGTAGGTGGCGCGCAGGAGATAACGCACAGTCATGCCCTTCAGCATCATGCCGGCGGCGGTCTCGTCGGAAATTGCTTTCGGAATCTTGATCACGCGGTTTGCCGGCACCACGCGCATTTCGGCGTAAGCGCCAATTGGGCCGGTTCCATAAGCAACACGATCTCCGGCCTTGAAGCCCTTCACGCCCGCGCCGGCTTCCTGGACCACGCCAGCGGCTTCCAGTCCAATGCCACTTGGTAGCGGAACGGGATAAAGCCCGGAGCGGTGATAGGTGTCGATGTAATTGAGGCCGATGGCGGTGTGGCGGATGAGGAGCTCGCCTTGCTTGGGCGAGGGCTGCGGTTTGTCCACCAGCTTCATTGCATCCGGTCCACCCACCTGTTCGACGACAATTGTCTTCATCTGACTACTCCCAAATCACTTCGTTCCTGCCACAGTTCCGATACCGCATTCACCAGCCGATCCCAGCCGAGTTCCTCAAGCGGAATAATGCGGACATCCAGCACGGCAGCTTTGCCCATCAAGGCGCTATAACGTGGCAGGCCCTTCATTTCGTCGTGGAGATCGGTCGTGACCAGCACCGCCACGCGCTCGCCGGGTTTGCCAAAGTGGTCCGCCAGATTGTCGGCCTCGTGGACTGCGTCCATTAAGCGGTTTCGCTGCTTGCGATCGTTAATGTCGAGCACGGACCGGAGCGCCTTGCAGGAGACGAAGCCCATGATGTCGCCGCGCCTGGCGATGAGATCGACTTCGTTCTCGCCTTTATAGCCCTTGACCGACCAGCCGATGTTCTGGCCATAGAAGGCTTCGTCGGCACTTTCGCGCGCGGCGAGGTATGCGAGTTCCTCGAGCCAGCCGCCGCTCAAGTAACGCTTGCCGTTGACTTCACAGATGGCGTGACCGTGTTCTTCGCGTATGACTACACCGTGATGGAGCAATTCTTCCAGAAGATCGCGCGCTGCATCGGGGATCGTCTGATGCGTCTCGACATTGTGGTGGACCAGTTCCTCGGTGGTGCGGAGCACCGCGTCGCGGAGAGCTTCGAAGGTCCCGTAATTGTCGGCGAGGCGCCTGGTCAGGGCGGCGCGACTATCCGCGATCACGGCATTGCCCCCTACCCCCTTAAGCCAGGCGCCGCGGGCTTCCAGCAACTCTCGAATGGAGCGGGTGGTCATTGCCTTTCCATGCCCCAACGCCAATACGAATCCAAGAGGCGGAACGGCGTTTCCGCCCAAGAGAATTTGGGATAAACATCCTGAATGCGTTTCAGAACAAATTTGTCGCTGTCGAACATCGAAGCTCCGCCCATTGCCGAGGCGATGACATGGGTGCGGAAAACCCAAGGCAACCGGCGGCTTCTCAACCTTTCTCAAGCTGTTCCGAGCTATCCGCCCGCGCCCGAACTCACCGCTGCACTTGCCGAAGCACTCCGGGAGCCCGCCACAAGCCTCTACACCGACATTCTCGGGCTGCCGGAACTTCGTAGCGCCTTGGCAAACCATTTCTCCGCCGACTACCAGGCCCAGGTATCAACCGAGGACGTGGCGATCGTCGCGGGCTGCAATCAAGCGTTCTGCACCGCGATGCTTGCGCTCGCGGAGCCCGGCGACAATGTGGTGCTTCCCGCGCCTTACTATTTCAATCATGCCATGTGGCTGGGCATGCTCGGCATCGAAGTGCGGGCGGTGGACTGTTTTGCCAGCGGCAGCGGGTATCCCTCGGTTGCGGATGTGGAGCGCCAGATCGACAGCCGCACACGGGCAATCGTGATTTGCAGTCCCAACAATCCCACGGGTGCGATTTACCCCGCCGAATTGATCGGCGCACTGAATACTCTCGCGGCATCGAAGGGCATCGCCCTCGTCGCGGATGAAACCTACAAGGATTTCCGGGACGATGCTTCGCCGCCTCACCACGCATTCAATCAAAGCGGCTGGCGCGAGTCTTTCATTCAACTTTACAGCTTCTCGAAGACCTATGCTCTCACCGGCTATCGCGTCGGCTCGATCACGGCTTCGCCTGAGTTTCTGGCCGAGATCGAAAAGGTGATGGACTGCGTCGCCATCTGCGCGCCGCATGTCGGCCAGCTTGCCGCGCTCTATGGGCTCAACCATCTTCAATCATGGGCAGCGGCGAAGCGCGAGCTGATGGCTTCGAGGAAAGCCGCGCTTCGCAAGGCTTTCGGGACGAAAGGTCTCGAATACAAGCTGATGAGCTCGGGCGCATATTTCGCGTATGTGAAGCATCCGTTCCCGGACCGGACATCAAAGGAGGTGGCGAGAATGCTTGCCTCCGAGCACGATGTGCTTTGCCTGCCCGGATCGATGTTCGGACCGGGCCAGGAAATGTATCTCCGGCTGGCTTATGCCAATGTAGAGGTGGACGCGATGCCGATTTTGACCGAGCGGCTGTTCGAGAGTCATACCAGCGGCTCGCAGAGTTGACTCTTGACCTTGGCTTGGTGACATGGCCCGGCTGAATTGAGGCCCTGCGGGGCTGATTTCTCAGGACAAAGTCCGCCGGTATCACTCGTCCGTCAGAGCGTGAAGCCTATCCGGTTTCTCGATCACGTAGTGGCCGCGCTCGCGGCTGAGGATGCCGCTCCTCAGCATGTCGTTGATGGCGCGGCTGGCGTTTTCGCGCGCCACACCGGCCATGTTGGCGATGTCCGTCTGGGTCACGCGATGCCCCAGAACGATGCGGTCAGTTTGCGAGCCGTCACCCAAACCGCCCGCAAGCGACATGAAAGCCAAGGCAACGCGGCCGGCGGCGGACATCGAGCCTTGCGCCAGAACCGATTCGTTGGTTCCGCGAAGCCGCTGCGCCAGGAGCCGCATGGCGTGGCGGTAGATTGCCGGATTCTGGTCGGCGATGGAGAAGAAGGCCTGTTTGCGGAGATGCACCAGCCGGCAGTCCCGGATGGCGGACACTGTTGCCGAGCGCGGCTCATCGTCGACCAAGGACATCTCGCCGATCATGGCTCCAGGGCCTAGCACCGCCAACAGGCGTTCCTGGCCATCCTTGGACAGAATCGTAGCTTTCACGGCCCCTTCGCGGACCACATAACAGCCATCGCCATAGTCCCCGGCGTGGAACAAGATTTCCTTGGGACGCAGTTTGCGTTCAATGGAGACCGCGGCAAGGGCGCGCCAGACGCTCATCGGCAACTCCCAAACTCCACGCCGCCCGGTCTGTTTCGCGTTACCCATGAATCGTCCATCCAACTCAACTCCAAGGACAATAACACTGGCCATGCGATAATCCACACCCCCGCCCCGGTCTGTGGGAATGGTCACAATTTGCAGGGTAAACGTCCCGGTTTGGCACGGATGCTGCAACTCGCCCTCTGGTTATTTGGGTTGTCCCGTTTCAGGGCGGAGGCGGATGATGCGTGTGTGTATGATTGGCAGCGGTTACGTTGGGCTGGTGACCGGCACCTGCTTTGCCGAAATCGGCCATGACGTGGTTTGCGTCGACAAGGACGAAGCCAAGATCGCGAGGCTT
>JBJXGL010000174.1:0-24514 GCA_046160365.1 Aestuariivirga sp.
AAGCGCAGGCCGAGCGCATAGGCCGCGGGAGGCAGATCTATGTATATCTCGAGAGCCCGTGCAATCCGCATGGCTATGTTCTCGACGTGCCGGGCATCTGCCGCGCCGCTCATGAAGCGGGGCTCACGGTCATCTGCGACGCAACCGTCGGCACTCCCTTCCTGCATCCCGTGCTGCGCCGCGCCGAAGCGGCTGAGCGGCCGGATTTCGTCATCCACTCTTACACCAAGGACCTCGCAGGCTACGGCGCCACGACGGCTGGTGTCGTCATCGCGAAGAATGCCTTGATGTTCCTGCCCAAGGGCGGCGCCGCCACGATGACCACGGCCAGCGGCAAGGAGCGCATGGTGAAGTGGGACGAGACGATGTTCTGGAACGTCTACTATATCAAGGGCGCCTTCCTCGACGCCGACAAGGCCTATGAGGTGATCAATGGCATGCGCACGCTCGAACTGCGCCTCCTCGCCAAGTGCATCAACACCATCGTCTTCGCCCGGGCGCTGGCGGCGCACCCGGCGATCAACGTCAATTGCTCCGCCGTGCCCGGCCATCCCAACGAGCGTCTGCGCGAGGCTCACATGTTCTTAGGGTTGCCGGCGCCGCTCTTCACCATCGACTTCGAACCGAAGCCCGGCATGAAGCCCCTGCCCCGCGATGCCTTCAAGGCGTTCTTCGATCTCCTCGAGCCGGTGTTCGGATTGCAGGTGAGCCTGGGCCAAACCAACACGGTGGTCCTTTGCCCCGCCCTCACCAGCCATTCAGAGATGTCGGATGAGGCACTGAAGGAAGCCGGCATCTCGCGCACCACCATCCGCGTCTCGGTCGGCAGCGAGGACCCGCGCGCCCTCCTCGCCCACATCATCCGCGCCGCCGAATTGGCGCTCGATGGCGTGGCGCCCAATTTCTCGAAGCGGTTCATGGCGCCCGGCGACGCCGATCGCCTGTACGAGGCGATCTATCTCGACGTGCACCAGCGCTTCGTGCAGTCGCGCCCAAAAATGGCGGAGTTGCTGTCTTAGCACAGCATCACAATCTCGAGCCCTGAGGTGCGAAGGCCCGTCAGGGCCGAAGCCTCGAAGGGCGGCGTGCAGTATGGCAACGCCGCGGCACACCACGCGCGCGGCCAGACCGTGCCACACTCTGGGGTGCCCTTCGAGGCTCGCCTGCGGCTCGCACCTCAAGGCTCGAGCAAATGGATATTCACCTGCGAAGAAGTAGCATGATCTAAAGGCGCGCGCTCAATGCCAGCGCCCAGATGAGGATGGCGCCGTTGACGGCCAAGAACAGCATAGCTTTCGACGACCATTTCTGGTTCGGGCCCCAGATCATGGCGCGGTAGCCGTCCTTGTTGAGGAAGGGCTCGAGCAGGACGAAAAGATTGAGCCAGGTCACCACGAACAGGAATTTGAGAAGCGTCGCGCTCATCGTGCCGCCAAGCCTAGCGGGTGACGCTTAAGGTTTTGTTAGCTCAGGCCTTCATCACGTCCTTCACCGCCTCGGCCAACTGCTTCAGCGAGAAAGGTTTCGGCAGGAAGGCGAAATCCGAATGACCTTCGAGGTTCTTGGCGAAGGCGTCCTCGGCATAGCCCGAGATGAAGATCACCTTGGTACCGATGCCGCGCTTGCGCATCTCTTTCAGCAGCGTCGGGCCGTCCATCTCGGGCATCACGACATCGGAGAGCACGAGGTCGAAATCGGCTTTCCTGGCCTCGATCAGTTCGAGCGCCTGCTCGCCGGTCGAGGCCTCGACCACCGTGTAGCCGCGCGAGGCGAGCGCCCGCGAGGCGAAGGCGCGTACCGCGTCCTCGTCCTCGACGAGCAGAATGGTGCCCTTGCCGGTGAGGTCGGCGCGCTTGTCTTCCTTCTTCGTCTCGCGCGTTTCCGCCGGGACTTCCTCCGCCAACGGAACATGGCGCGGCAGGTAGATGCGGAACGTCGTTCCCTTGCCCATCTCGCTGTCGCAGAAGATGAAGCCGCCGGTCTGCTTGACGATGCCGTAGACGGTGGCGAGGCCGAGGCCGGTGCCCTTGCCGACATCCTTGGTCGAGAAGAACGGTTCCCAAATCTTGTTGACGATTTCCGGCGGAATGCCGGTGCCGTTGTCCTGCACCTCGCACAGCACGTAATCGGCGGGCGGCATCACGCCGGGCTGCACGTCGCGCGAGGCATCGGCCATGACGTTGGAGGTGCGCACCGTCAGTTGGCCGCCATTCGGCATGGCGTCGCGCGCGTTGACGGCGAGGTTCATCACCACCTGCTCGAACTGATTGAGGTCGGCCTTGATCGGCCACAGGTCGCGGCCATGCACCACCTTGAAATCGATCTTCTCGCCCAGGAGCCGGCCGAGGAGATTGCCGAGATCGGCCAGCACGTCGGTGAGTGAGAGGACTTCCGGCCGAAGCGTCTGGCGGCGCGAGAACGCCAGCAATTGGCGCACCAGGTTGGCGGCGCGGTTGGCGTTGTTCTTGATGTTCATCAGATCGGCGAAGGCGGCGTCCGTCGGGCGGTGCTTGGCGAGGAGCAGATCGGAAAAACCGATGATGGCAGTCAGCACGTTGTTGAAGTCATGCGCCACGCCGCCGGCCAGCTGGCCGATCGCCTGCATCTTCTGGCCTTGGGCAAGTTGCACTTCCAGCGTCTTGTTCTCCGTCGTGTCGAGGGCATAGACGGCGAAGCCTTCGTTTGGCCCGTCGAGCTTGGCGACGGCGAGCTGCACCGAGCGCGGCCGCTCGCCGGCCAGCACGATATCGACGCTATGGGCATCGCCCTGCCCCTTGCGCGCCAGCGCCAGCACATGCTCGACCGGGGCGCGGTGTGTCGGCGCGGCGATCGAGACGAGCGAGGCGCCGCGCTGCGCCGCCGGCGACAATTCGATGAAGGCCTCGTTGGCATTGCGGATGATGCCCTGCGCGTCGGCCTCGGCGATGCCGATCGGCGCCTTGCCGAAGAAGCGGGCGAGGCGGGCCTCGGCATCGCCGGTTTCCGGGAGCGTGTTGCCGGCCGCCCCCTTGGCGAAGACGAGCGAACGCGACGGCAGCGGCTTGCCGGCCGCGTCGAAGTCCAGCCGGTGCAGGATGCGCACCGGTACCGGGTGGCCGTCCTTGTGGCGCAGTTCGAGGTCGAACGTATCGATGCGGCTGCCGCCCGCCACCGGCGCCACGCGGCTAAGCAGCATGACCGCGCTCTCCGGGGCGATCGCCGCGAACTTCAAAGCGCCGCCGGTCGTCTGTTCGAGATCGAGACCCAGCCAGCGGGCCAGCGTGGCATTCATGTAGGCGATGGCGCCATCGGGCTCGGCGGAGAAGAAGCCGGCCGGCGCGTGATCGAGATAGTTGATGATGTTCTGGAGATGGCTGAAGGCATCTTCCTGGCGGGCCCGGTCGTGGCTCGTGTCCTGGAGGCGCCACAGCGTCTGGCCCGGGCGGCCGGGCACCGGCGCGACGGAGGCCTTGAACCAAGCCGGCGCGTTGACTTTGGCGCCTGGCGCGCCGGAGCCGGCGGCGAGGCGAAATTCCTCGAAGGCGCCCTGGCCGTCGCGCGCCGCCTGGGCCAGCCGGTAGATCTTCTCGGCCACGTCCGGGTAGCCGGTGTAGAGGTATTCGATGCCGACAAGGCGTCCGGTGCCCGCCTCGGCGAGGAGCTTCATGTACGGGCCATTGCTCAGCAGCGGCCGGCCGCGGGTGTCGGTGACGACGCAAGGATCGCCCAGCGCGTCGAGGAGCCCGTCATTCGTATCGCCGCCACGCGCCGCCGCGCCGATGCGCAGGAAGCCCGTCAGCAATCCGACGAGCGCGAAGAGACCGAGCCCGCCCAGGAGAGCGCCGCCCGCCACCATCCACGCCGGCGCCCGTTCGCGGAACAGCCAGGCGATGGCGATGGCGATGGCGGCGCACGCCAAGGCGGCCACGAGCGCGAGCAGAAGCTGACCGCGCGCTTCCGCCGTCCGGCCGCCCCCGTCCGCCGCCCGCACTTCGCTCATGGCGCGTTCGTCATGTCCCCTCATCGAATCAGGCCAGTATAGGGCAAGCCGCGTTCGCCGCCATTGTTCAAGTCGCGCTTGGATTGGCATCGTGCTTGCTGGCAGGCGATTTCCAGTTGCATGCGATAGGGGGATGTACGCAGCATGGCGAGGTATGTTCGTTTTGGCACGGCCGCGACCGTGTTTCTGGTCTATTCTGGCACATCGCTCGAGAGCCATATGCTCGCCCGGAGCGCCACCAGCTTCACCTTTGAAAACGCCGATGGCAGCGTCACCAGCGTCGATGGGACAGGACTAACATACGACGCCAATGGCCGCGTCACCGGCGGCACGATCACCACGATCTACCATTACAGCGCCGGCACCTACAACGACGCCTTCTACGATCTGAGCCTTTCCGCCACGGCGTTCCAGTCAATGCTCGAAGCGCCCGGCGGACCGGCGAGCCGCGATCTCGCGCTGCGCCAGTTTCTGCACTCGGGCGACGATTTCATCGACGCGCGCTATCGCCTGAATGACGCGGTCCAAGGCGAGGTGCTGAAGAGCTTCGGCGGCAACGACACGGTCTATGGCGGCGCCGGCGGCGATACGATCTTCGGCGGCGTGGGCGACGACGTCCTCGAAGGACGCGGCGGCAATGACAGCATCCATGGCGAGGACGGCGCCGACACCCTCAAGGGCGAGGCCGGCGATGACTTCCTGCTTGATCTCGACACCGTGACGGGCAAAGTCGACTACATGTCCGGCGGCTCCGGCGACGACATCATCATCGGCGGCGCCGGCAACGACCAGATCGACGCGGGGATCGGCGAGGACGTCATCAAGGGCGGCGCCGGCAACGACACGATCTACGGCGGCCCCGACCCCGACACCATTGTCTATGAGGGCCTGTGGTCGGAACTTAGCGCGTCGTACATCGGCAGCGACTACTCCGTCGTCGTTGCCTCACGCGAGGGCACCGACAAGATTTTCGCCGCCTTGCGCATCGCCGCGGACGACGCGACGTGGCGCTACGACGTGCCGACCGCCACATGGCTCAAAGAGTCGGCGACGAGCGGCACCGAATTGCTCTATCCCGGCCGCGTCGTTTCGGGCACCGCCGGCAACGATACGATCACCGTCGCCGCCGCCAATGCCACGGGATCGGTAGTGCGCGGCTATGACGGCGCCGACACGATCAAGGGCGCCGAGCTGGTCTGGGCCGGCGCCGGAAACGACATCGTCAGCAACTCCCAGCGCGTCTTCGGCGAGCTTGGCGACGATACGCTGTCTGGCGCCCGCTACGCCCATGGCGGCGATGGCAATGACCGGGTCACAGGCACGGCGGGCGACAATCTTCTCCATGGCGACGCCGGCGTCGATGACGTGCGGGGCGCGAGCGGCAATGACAATCTCGATGGTGGCGCCGGCGACGACCGTTGGCTCGCCGGCGAGGCGGGGAATGATTCCGTCAGCGGCGGCGATGGCAATGACCGCGTCGACGGCGGCGACGGCAACGATGTCCTGCGCGGCGGCGCCGGCAACGATTATGTGACAGCCGGCGACGGCGACGACACGATCGAAGGCGGGAGCGGCAATGACACGATCTATGGCGGCGCCGGCTACGATCTCTTCGATTTCAATTCGGGTTCCGGCGCCGACGCCATCCAGGATTTCGCCGATGACGTCGACACGCTGAGGATCGACCCGGCCTTTGGCTTCGCGAACGTCGCGCAAGTCATCGCGGCGACGGCGGCGTCTGGCAACAACGCGCGCGTTCAACTTCCCGACGGATCGGCGATCGTCCTCACCAACTATCTCCTCGGCCACACCATCGCCAGCCTCGCCGACGATATCGTCATCGGCTGACGGCGTCGGAGATTCCGCCATGACATGGCGTCAATCCGCGCACCGCCGGCGCGATTGACGTGACGCGGTTTCTTCTATGGCGTTTCTCCCATATTGTTTTGGGTGCGGCGCATGACACACTTGATCAGCCGGGGGCTCCTGGCAACTTGCGGACGGCGAGGCGGCGCGGGGCACTAGATGGACGAACTCGGTGAGTTGGTGGGAGCCGACCGGGGAAACCTGGACGGGAAAGAGCCCTATCTGCGAGTCGCGGTACGTGACGGACGCCTGGTGCCGGATCAACCATCCGCGCGCCGCGCGCTGTCGCCGCGACACCGCATGGGCAGAATCGACGATATGAAGCGTCAAGCCGACAAAGTTCTCAATCAGAAAGTGGCGCTCGGCGGGCGCATGGCGCGGCTCATCGACGACGCCAAGCGCACCGGCTGCGCCGATTTCGCCGAGCAGCTTGAAGATTGCTTCACGGCGTTTCTAAGAGCCCTGCCCAAGGCGCAGAAGCGCGCCGTGCTGATCTCGGCCTATGACGCGATCATCAATCCGGAGGCCGCGGAAAACGCCAAGCTGAGCGTCGTCGCGCCGATCGAGCCTCGGCCCCGCTAGGGCCGGCGGATGCGGCATTCCCAGCCTTTGGAAATCTTGAAGACGATGATGTCGCTCATCACCGGGTAGCGATTCTTGCAGACGCGGTAGGCCTGCTTCTTGGTGAGCTTCTTGTTGTAGAGCTTCTCGTGGGTGATCCAGGCATTGCCCCCGCCGCCACCATGGCAGCGGATGCCGAAGCAGCCGACAAGCTCGAAGTTGGTTTCGATCGAGCCGGCTTGGGCGGGGATCGCGGCTGCGCTGAGCGCCAGCGCGGCAAGTCGGGCAAGCATAGGTCGTCTCCGTCCTTCAGCGTGTGCCTGAAAGTACGACCCAATCTAGGCCAGGATGCGGCAGGGGCTCGTCAGGAAAAGCGGTAGTCCTGGAGCGGCCGGACGTCGAGCGTGCCGGCCTTCTGCGCGGCGATCGCCTTGGTGACGGCGAGGATGCCAGGCAGCGTCGTGTAATAGGGCACCTTCTGCATCACCGCCGTCTGGCGGATGGGCTTAGAGTCGGAGTGCGAGGCCTTGGTCTCGGTCGTGTTGAGGACGAGCTGGATCTCGCCATTCTTGATGGCGTCGACGACATGCGGGCGGCCTTCGAGCACCTTGTTGATCTTGGCGACGGCCAAGCCTTTGCCGGCCAAATAGCGCTGGGTGCCGCCGGTCGCGATGAGGCTGAAGCCGAGCCCGGCAAGCTGGCGGGCGGCGCCGAGGATGTGGGTCTTGTCGGCGTCGCGCACCGAGATGAAAACTTGGCCGGCGAGCGGAATGCGCATGCCGGCGCCGAGCTGGCTCTTGGCGAAGGCGAGATCGTAAGTGCGGTCGAGGCCCATGACCTCGCCGGTCGAGCGCATCTCGGGGCCCAAGATGGCGTCGACGCCGGGGAAGCGGTTGAACGGAAACACCGCCTCCTTGACGCCGACATGGGCGAGCTTCGGCGCCTTGAGCTTGAAGCCCGCGAGCTTCTCGCCCGCCATGACGCGCGCCGCGATCTTGGCGATGGGCAGGCCGACGACTTTGGCCACGAAGGGCACGGTGCGCGAGGCGCGGGGATTGACCTCGAGGACGTAGACGGCGCCATCCTTCACCGCGAACTGGACATTCATCAGGCCGACGACATTGAGGGCGAGCGCCATCTTGCGGGCCTGCGCTTCGAGTTCGGTGATCACCGAGGCCGGCAATGAGTGGGGTGGCAGCGAGCAGGCGGAGTCGCCGGAATGGATGCCGGCCTCCTCGATGTGTTCCATGACGCCGGCGATGAACACGTCCTTGCCGTCGGCGATGCAATCGACATCGACTTCGATGGCGCTGGCAAGATAGGTGTCGATCAACACCGGGCTGTCGCCCGAGACGACGACGGCTTCGCGCACGTAGCGATCAAGTTGACTTTCGTCGCGCACGATCTCCATCGCCCGGCCGCCCAGGACATAGGACGGGCGGATGAGGACGGGGAAGCCGATCTGCCGCGCGATCTTCTTCGCTTCCGCCGCCGAGCGGGCGATACCGTTCCTGGGCTGGCGCAGTTTGAGCTTCTTGAGCAGCTTGGCGAAACGGTCGCGGTCCTCGGCGAGATCGATGGCGTCGGGTGTCGTGCCGAGGATGGGGACGCCGGCCGCTTCCAGGCCCTTGGCGAGCTTCAGCGGCGTCTGGCCGCCGAACTGGACGATGATGCCTAGTAGCGTGCCGTTCGACTGCTCCTTGTGGACGATCTCCAGCACGTCCTCGATGGTGAGCGGCTCGAAATAGAGGCGGTCGGAGGTGTCATAGTCCGTCGACACCGTTTCCGGATTGCAATTGACCATGATCGATTCGTAGCCCGCGTCGTGCAGCGCGAAGCAGGCGTGGCAGCAGCAATAGTCGAACTCGATCCCCTGGCCGATGCGGTTCGGCCCGCCGCCGAGAATGATGACTTTCTTGCGGTCGCTCGGCCGCGCCTCGTCCTCGCTGTCGTAGGCCGAGTACATGTAGGCGGTGGGCGAGGCGAATTCGGCGGCGCAGGTGTCGATGCGCTTGAAGGCCGGGCGGACACCGAGCTTGTGGCGATGGCCGCGCACCCGGTCCTCGCTCAGGCGGACGAGCTTGGCCAAGCGGGCATCGGAGAAACCCATCGCCTTGAGGCGCTTCAAATTCTCCGCGTCGCGCGGCAGGCCGTGCTCGCGGATGCGCGCCTCCATGGCCACGATCTCCTCGATCTGGCGCAAGAACCAAGGATCGTATTTGGCGATCTGATGGATGTCCTCGACGCTGGCACCAAGCCGCAGCGCTTGCGCCACTTTGAGAATGCGATCCGGCGTCGGCGTCGAGAGCGCGGCGCGGATGGCGTTCCGGTCGTCACCCTCCCCCGCTCCGGCGATCTCGATCTCGTCGAAGCCGGCGAGGCCGGTCTCCAGGCCACGCAACGCCTTCTGCATCGACTCCTGGAAGGTGCGGCCCACCGCCATCACTTCACCCACCGATTTCATCGCGGTGGTCAGCGACGGTTCGGCGCCGGGGAATTTCTCGAAGGCGAAGCGCGGGATCTTGGTGACGACGTAGTCGATGGTCGGTTCGAAGGCGGCCGGCGTGGCGCCGCCGGTGATGTCGTTGGCCAATTCATCGAGCGTGTAGCCGATGGCGAGTTTCGCGGCGATCTTGGCGATGGGAAATCCGGTGGCCTTGGAAGCGAGCGCGGACGAGCGCGAGACGCGCGGGTTCATCTCGATGACGACGAGCCGCCCCGTCTCGGGATCGACGGCGAACTGCACGTTCGAGCCGCCGGTCTCGACGCCGATCTCGCGCAACACCGCGATCGAGGCGTTGCGCATGCGCTGATATTCCTTGTCGGTGAGCGTCAATGCCGGCGCGACGGTGATCGAATCGCCGGTATGGACGCCCATCGCATCGACATTCTCGATCGAGCAGATGATGATGCAGTTGTCCGCCTTGTCGCGGACGACCTCCATCTCGTATTCCTTCCAGCCGAGCACCGACTCCTCGATCAGCACCTCGGCCGTCGGCGAGGCATCGAGGCCGCGCTCGACGATCTCGAAGAACTCCTCGCGATTGTAGGCGATGCCGCCGCCGGTGCCGCCCAGCGTGAAGGACGGCCGGATGATGCAGGGCAGTCCGATCTCCAGCATCGCCTCGAAGGCCTCGACCATGGCGCGGTTGCGGTAGCGCTTGAGGCGCTCGGCCTCCTGCGTCGCCCATCGCCGCTCGAAAGCCGCCGCGTCAGCGCCGCTTCGCGCCAATTCACTGGCGTGACGCTCGCGATCGGCCTCCTTCAGTGCCGAGGCATTGGCGAGCATCGATTTCGGTGTCTCGAGGCCGATCTTATGCATCGCCTCGCGGAAAAGTTCGCGGTCTTCCGCTTTGTCGATCGCCTCGGCCCGCGCCCCGATCATCTCGACGCCAAACTTTTCGAGCACTCCCATGCGATTGAGCGTCAGCGCCGTGTTAAGCGCCGTCTGCCCGCCCATGGTGGGGAGAAGCGCGTCCGGCCGTTCCTTCTCGATGATGCGCGCCACGATCTCGGGCGTGATCGGCTCGATATAGGTGGCGTCCGCCAAGTCCGGATCGGTCATGATCGTCGCCGGATTGGAGTTGACCAGGATGACGCGATAGCCCTCGGCTTTGAGCGCCTTGCAGGCTTGCGTCCCCGAATAGTCGAATTCGCAAGCCTGGCCGATGACGATCGGCCCCGCCCCGATGATGAGGATGGAGGAGATATCTGTGCGTTTCGGCATGGTGCGAAGTGGGCGTCTACACGGGCGCTACCGCCCTCACAAGGGAGCGCTGTTCAGCGGGCCAACCTTGTGCACAACCGCGTGTACTGCCCATGGACGTCGTCGCCTGCTAAGCTCGATCCGAAAACAGGAAGTAGCCCATGGCGTTGGAGATCATCGGTCCAGGATTCGGCCGCACCGGAACGAACTCCCTGAAGCTCGCGCTCGAGCATCTGGGCTTCGGGCCCTGTCATCACATGTTCGAGGTCCGCGACAATCCCGCGCTTCTGCCCGATTGGGAAGCGGCGGCGCGTGGCGAGAAGGTGGATTGGGACAAGATGTTCAACGGCTACCGGTCGCAGGTCGATTGGCCCGGCGCGCGCTATTGGCGCGAACTCTCGCAGCACTATCCGAAGGCCAAGGCGATCCTCACCGTGCGCGATCCGGACGAATGGTTCGACAGCGTGCAGGCGACGATCATCCCCTTCCTCGCGGCGCGTGGAAAGCATCCCAGCGCGCATGTGAACGCCATCGCCGAGATGGGTCACCAGACAGTCGCGGTCCAGGTGTTCGACGGCCGAATGACGGATCGGGACCATGCCACGGCGATCTTCCGCAAACATATCGTCGAAGTGCAGTCCGCCATTCCCGCCCACCGGCTTCTCACCTTCGATGCGCGCGAAGGATGGAGGCCTCTGTGCGATTTCCTCGGGGTCGCGGTTCCCGATATGCCGTTCCCGAAAACCAACTCCTCGAAGCAGTTCGGCGAGGAGGAGTGGAAGCGGTAACCGGTACGATCACTCCGGAAGACCGGCGAGCCGAAGGCCTTCGACCCAACGCTCAAAGTCGCCGCCGCGCCGGAATGTCAGGAGCTCGTTCAGGTTGGAAAGGCGCAAGGCGGGGTTCAGTTCGCGCACGCGTGCCATCGCCTTTTCGGCCTGGACGGTTTTGCCGGCAAGCGCGGCGCTGGCGGCCGCGACGCAGGTTCCGACAAAGAAGTTGACTTGCCCTCGCACCGCCAACTCCGCTTCCGCGAGCGCCTCGTCGTAGCGCCCCGCCACAAAATGCGCGGTGGCAACGGCGATATGCATGCCGGACATCTGAGGATCCTGTGGGCTCAACCTGATGGCGCGGAACGCGTGTTCGAGCGCCGCCTCGGGATCGCCGAGGTATGACTTCGCCAAGGCGCTGACATGCCACGCCCATCCCAAATTCGGATTGAGCGACAGAGCACGGTCGATGAGCGCGGCGCCATCTTCCAGGTCCCCGACCACGACCACAAGAGAGAAGCCGGCAGCGCACAGCGCAATGGCGTCGTCACGCCCCAACTCGGCCGCCGTTCGCGCCAGCCGCTTCGTCTCCGCGATTTCGTGTTTCCGGTCGGCGACCCAGCCGAAGCCCTTGCGCTGCAAGTAGCAGCGCGCGGCCATGCCGTAAGCCGAGGCGAATCGCGGATCGATCTCGATGGCGCGGGAGAACATCGCCAGCGCTTCGGCGTTGGCTGGCTTGTTGAATTGGTGAAAGGCCGACATGCCGCGCAGGAAATAATCGTAGGCGTCGAGACGCTCCGTGGGCTTGCGTTTGGAGCGCTCGATCTCGGCCTGCTCGAGTTTGGGCGCGATGGCGCCGACGACGCTGGCGGTCACCTGATCCTGCAGATCGAAGACGTCCGCGACCGCGCCGTCGAACCGATCGGCCCAGAGATGGGCGCCAGTCGCGGCATCGATGAGCTGGCCGGTGATGCGCACCCGGTTGCCCGCCTTGCGCACGCTGCCTTCGAGCACGTAGCGCACGCCGAGGTCGCGCCCCACCTGTTTCACGTCGATCGCCCTACCCTTGTAGGTGAAGCTCGAGTTGCGCGCGATCACGAACAGCCATTTCATCCGCGACAGGGCGGTGATGATCTCCTCCACCATGCCGTCGGCGAAATACTCCTGCTCGGGATCGCCGCTCATGTTTTGAAACGGCAGGACGGCGATCGAGGGCTTGTCCGGTAAATTCAGAGCGGGGCGCGCCGGAACGCCGGTCTCCGCTTCGGAACCAGTGCGCAGGCGATAGACCCGAACCGGCCGTGAGATGTTCTTGACCGATTGCTCGCCCATATCCTCGAAGGCGCAGTCGAGCTTGCCGCGCACTTCTTCATGAACCTTGGCCGAGATGCACACGCCCCCCGGCTCCGCGAGCGCCTCCAACCGGGCCGCGATATTCACGCCCTCGCCATAGATGTCCTCGCCTTCACCGATGACATCGCCGAGATTGATGCCGATGCGGAAATCGATCCGGCGGGCGGCGGGCAAGGGCGCGTTCGCATCCTTCATCTTGCGCTGGAACTCGAGAGCTCCGGCAACGGCGTTGATCGCGCTGGCGAATTCCACCAGCACGCCGTCGCCCATGAGTTTGACGACGCGTCCGCCATGGGCGAGGACGGTGGGTTCGAGAATGAATGTCCGCCGTTCCTTCAACGCCGCGAGCGTGCCGGCCTCATCGGCTTCCATGAGGCGGCTGTAGCCGGCGACATCGGCCACGACCAGCGCGGCCAGGCGACGTTCCATGACCCTGGTTCCTTCCTGGGCGAGAATAGGCACAGTCCACGCCGGAGTGCCAGTCGCCGAGCTTGCGGGGGTCAGCTCACCCTAGCATTATGCCGCGGATGGCGATCGCCTCGGCCTTGGCGCCGATCATCTCGACGCCGAATTTGTCGAGGACGCCCATCTTGTTAAGAGAAAGGGCAGTGTTGAGCGCTGTCTGTCCGCCCATGGTGGGAAGCAGCGCGTCGGGCCGCTCCTTTTCGATGATCTTGGCCACCACTTCAGGCGTGATCGGCTCCACATAGGTGGCGTCGGCCAGATCCGGGTCGGTCATGATGGTGGCGGGGTTCGAATTGACCAGAATCACCCGGTAACCCTCGGCTTTCAGGGCTTTGACGGCCTGGGTGCCGGAATAATCGAATTCGCAAGCCTGGCCGATAATGATCGGTCCAGCCCCGATGATGAGGATGGATTTAATGTCGGTGCGTTTCGGCATGCTCTTGGGGAAACCCGGATTTGGGGTTCCCTACACAAAGGGGAAGGCGAATCCAAGCGATTCCGAGGGGCTGTTGATGGCGGGAGAGCTGGGCGGGCCGCGCAACCCTTTCTTCCTCGCGCGTAGCGCGGCGAAGAAGCAAATTACTCCGACGCCGCCACGGCAACCGGAGCCTGGCTGAAGCACTTGATCTGGCGGAACATCATCGAATCGGTTCCCGCCGGGAAGGCGGATCCACCGGGGCGGACCAATTCGCTTCCCTGCGCGGCAGGTTCCCGCATGAAGGTCAGCGCCTTCTCATATCCCTGCATGGCACAGAACGCGTCCGCTGCGGGTTTGCCGCAGCCCGTTTCGATACAGGCTTCGAGTCGCGCTCCATCGATCGCGGGCGAGAAATAGCTGCGCACTGCCGCATCGGCAGGCAGCGCTGAAAAAGCGAGGAACAGTGCAGGGATGAGCCGTTTCATTGAACCAACAATACAAACAGGAAGCAACGGACCGGTGCTCGAGAGGGGGCGGTTCGCAATCCGGCCCGCCGCTTCCTGATCCGGGCGCCGTGCATGCGGCGTGCCGGACATTGGGTTTAGATGTCGAAACACTTGTTGACCTTGCACGACTCGGTGGTGATCTGGCCCATGACCGGCCATGCGGCGTTCTTGGCGATTTCCGTTACATTCGTTTGACGGCCGTTGACGGCCTGATGGCGCGCATCGATCCCAGCGAAAGCGCCTGCCGAGAGCAGCGCAGCTGCGACGAAGAGTGAGGTGAGGGTGGTTTTCATGGCGGTCCCGGTCATCAACGTTCGAATTTCAAACATGTTGCATCACAGCTTCGTAATCGGCGCTGAACGTGCCATTCATCTGGCGTTTAACTTGAAAAAAGGGCCCCGGGTTCGAACCCGGGGCACTCAAGTATCGGACGGCGCGAGCAGGGGGAGAGGGGAGCCGCCCGTGGGAGGAAATCAGGTCTCCGGTTCGGAGCAATCTTCCGTGGCGCAAGGTGTCACGGTGATCGGCCCGTAAACCGGCCAAGCCTGGTTCATGTCGATCACGGTGAAGTTGAGGGCCGGCTTCTCGGCTTCGAGTTCGGCGGGTGAGATGGCGGCGACGGCTGCCGCCGCGGTGGCGACGGCGATCGCTGCAAACATTGTGAGACGGACGATCATTTTGGCGGCCCTGTAGGTGAATTTGTCTTGTTGGGGCCTAGAATATGCCTGACGTGCACGGAAGGATGTGATGGACATCACAGTTTTGCGCCTCGTGCATAAAAAAATGGCCCAGCGGAGCCAGGCCATCTGAGGTGCAAGCGGTGATTTGCAAGGGATCGGGAGGACCGCTTGGGGAGAAAGGTCTGGGAAGACGGAGCGCGCAGCTTGCGAATGCTTGCGAGAGGGGGCGGGAAAAGCACCCGGGCGAACGCGCCCCGTTTCCCTTATCAGGCGCCTAGGCGCCAGATAATCTTCAGGACTGCACCTCCGAACAATCTTCGGTGGCGCACTGTTCGACGATGATCGGGCCAAACACAGGGAACGCCTGGTTCTTCTCGATGATGGTGACGTTTTTCGCCGATGTGATTTCGTCGGTGACGGGGGCGATGGCCGCGATGGCGGTGGCGGCGGAGCCGAGGACGGCGGCGATGAAGAGCGAGTAGCGGAGCATGGCGTTGTTTCCTCTCTGTCGATCTGCTGTGGTGCAGCCTTGAGAGGAAACTAACCAACCCGCCTTTTACCTAGTCTGAATGGGCCGTTCATCCGGCGTTTATGTTGACCTTGGGTCGGCAACTCGATTGCTCGCTCGCCTCCCAGAGCAAGTCCTTTACTTCGCTTGACCGCGATGCGACCTTTGCTGGAGCATTTGGCGGTTTCCCCTTTGGCATGAGTGTAAACTTGCAACTTTTCGAGCGTCTCCAAGCGTATAGGCTGTATGACCATCATGGCTGATGCCGCCGATACTGAAATGGATAGCCTTTTGAGCCGGGTGGCGGAGGGAGACCGGAAGGCCTTCGCCTTGCTCTACGACCGTGCGTCGGGAAAGCTTTATGCGGTGGTGCGCAGCATTTTGCGGCGGCCGGAGCTTGCCGAAGAGGCGCTTCAGGAGACCTTCGTCAAGATCTGGCAGAAGGCCAGACTCTATCAGCCGGGGGCGGCCAAGCCATTTGCCTGGCTTTCGGCAATTGCCCGCAATCAGGCGATCGATATCAGGCGGCGCATCTCTGAAACAGCGAATGCGAGCCTCGACAGCGATGAAATCACGCAGGCGGTCATGCCCGTGGCGGATCTGGCGGTGGAACTGAAAAAGCTCAAGGACTGCCTCGCGAAACTTCCAAGCGAGCGCCAGGACATGGTGCTGCTTGCCTATTATCAGGGCTGGTCGCGCGAAGAGCTTTCGGCGCAGTACCGGCGTCCGGTGACCACGGTGAAGACCCTGCTTCGCCGTAGCCTCATGACCCTCAAGGAGTGCCTCGATGGCGGCCGCTGACGAACGCGAAGGCCTGGCGGCCGAGTATGTGCTGGGCACCTTGTCCGCGGCTGAACGGCACGAGGCCGAGACGCTTGCGGCTACCGATGCATCTTTCGCGGCGCTGATCGCCGCCTGGGAGCGGCGGCTTTCGCCGCTGGCGACAGCGCTCGAACCGCAAGATGTGCCGCCAGAAGTGCGGGGCCGTGTGATGAAGGCTATCGCGGGCGACACAGCGGAATCCGAGAGTGTTGTGGCGCTGGGAAGAAAAGTGCGGCTCTGGAAAGGTGTGTCGGCGGGTGCCGCAGCTCTTGCCGCCGTGCTGGCCGGTGTTCTGTTCCTCAAACCGCCGCCTGACGCACCTCGCTATGTGGCGGTGCTGCAAACCGAAGGGCCGGGTCCTGCCTTCCTCGCCTCGGTCGATCTCGCCAAGGGCACGATCAGCGTCCGCACCGTGACCGCCGAACTCCCCGCCGGAAAATCCTTCGAACTCTGGGCCGTCGGCGGCGGCCGCGACAAGCCGCAATCGCTTGGCCTCATCGATGCCTCGTTCCGCGTGCCCGCAACTAGACTTGGCGATACCGGATCGAAGACCCTCGGCGAAACCGTGTTCGCCGTCAGCCTTGAACCCGAAGGCGGCTCGCCTACTGGGCAACCGACCGGGCCCGTACTTTACACCGGCAAGCTGGTGGCGGCGGAGTAGGTTTCAGGTATCAGGTCTCAAGGTGGCGCTGCTTGACCTGTGGCGCGTGACTCCTGATACCTGACACCTGACTACTGGTACCTGAAACAATGAGCCTCGCTTCCGTCCGCACCTATCTCGCCGAACACGCCCCCGATATTGAAATCGTCACGCTGCCTATGGAAACGTCGTCCGTCCAGCTTGCCGCCGAAGGACACGGCGTGCCAACGGGTCAGATCGCGAAGACCCTCTCGCTGCGCGCCAATGGCGGGGTATTCCTGCTCGTCGCCGGTGGCGACGCCCGCCTGGACAATAAAAAGGCCAAGGCGCGGTTTGGCGGAAAGGTCTCGATGCTGGGGCCGGAGGACGTTGTGGCCCTCACCGGCCATCCTGTTGGTGGGGTGTGCCCGTTCGGCCTGGCCACGCCACTCAAAATTTACTGTGACATATCGCTCCGCGCCCACGACGAGGTCGTGCCAGCGGCCGGCGACCGCAACAGCGCACTCAGGATCGGTACCGAGCGGATGGCGCAACTCGTCAACGCCGAGTGGGTCGACGTGTGCGGGTAGTTGCCAGGCGCGGGGCCAGGCTTGCGCCATGATCAGGGATCGTCCGCGCCGCGCGTTTTCTGTCTGATGGTGATGACCACGAATTCGGCCGGCCGGATTGGCGCGACTCCAATCTGGTAAATGAGGCGGCCGCTATCTATGTCGTCCTGGGTCATGGTGCTGCGGTCGCACTTGATGAAGAAGGCGTCTCTTTCCGTAGCTCCCTGCAATGCTCCAGCTTGCCACTGGCTGCGCAGGAACAGGCGGATGCTGTCCGTTACCCGCGCCCAAAGTCGCTCACCATTCGGCTCGAATACAACCCATTGCGTTCCCCGTTCGATCGAGTGTTCGAGAAAGATGAACAGGCGGCGGATGTTCACATACTTCCATTCGGGATCATCGCTCAGCGTGCGCGCGCCCCACACTCGAATGCCACGGTCCGGAAAACTGCGAATGACATTGACGCCGCGCGGATTGAGAATCTCCTGTTGTTCACGGCCGATGTGGAACTCCAGATCGATGGCGCCCCGGACGATTTCGTTGGCAGGCGCCTTGAAGACCCCACGCTCTGCGTCTGTTCTTGCGTAAATGCCGAGGACATGACCGCCGGGCGGGACGAGGCGCTGAACTCCGGAGCGTGTTTCTTTGACCCAAATCCACGGATAATAGTAGGCGGCACGGCTTGTCGTGCGAAGTCTGACGCGGGGATCGATTGCTGTTAGGTCGGACTCATTCATATTCGAGTCGATCACGGCAAATCGGAACCTGTGAGCCTCGCAGTGATCGATCATGACCTGCAGCACCGGTGCATTCGATGCCTCGGTCATGCCAGGCGCGTAGATCAGAGCCGTGTCGCCAAAGGCGGGCTCGAGCAGCGCCATCAGACTGGAGTTGACCTTGCCGGCAAATCCGGGTGCGGAAGGAGCGTTTTCGCCCGGAGTGGCGATGATGCGGCAGACGTACAGCCTCTGGCCGCCGTTCTCAAAGAAGCCCGCCACGGCGTGCGGCATGAACTTGCCGTTACCAGCAAGTCCGCCAAAAATTTGCGTGTATTCAGCAAAGCTCGTGACAAGCGTTGGAGCCTCAGGCCCGATTTCAGTTTCGCCGAGAAAAGCAGCCGTGGCCGTTGGTACGCCCTCGATCCGATAGTGGCCCGTGCCGTTTTCTTCGACATGGACGCCGGGAAGAACATGATCGGGCATGACACACCTCTTCGCGCAATTGGATCATCCATACCATAAACAGCGCACATTGACTGACGCTTTGCCGGCGCACTACGCTTTCCGCCGCGCGTCAGCGGAGAGGCCTCGTGAAAGTTTCCGGAAAACACTATCGCACCATCGGGGTCACCGCGGAGGGGTGGCCGGTCGAGATCATCGATCAGACCAAGTTTCCACATCGTTTCGAGACCGCGATCCTGCGCACGATGGACGAAGCGGCGGTTGCGATCCGAGACATGCTGGTGCGGGGCGCACCGCTGATTGGCGCGACGGCGGCTTATGGCGTGGCGTTGCAGATGCGCGAAGATGCATCGGACATGGCACTGGGCCGCGCTTACGATGTGCTTCACGCTACGCGGCCTACGGCGATCAATCTGAAGTGGGCTCTGGATGAAATGCAGCGGGTGCTCGCGCCGCTGCCGCCCGCGAAGCGCGCAGAGGCCGCTTACAAGCGCGCGGGCGAAATCGCCGATGAGGACGTGGCCATCAACCAATCCATCGGCAAGCACGGTTTTGAGCTCATTAAGGCAATCGCAGCGAAGAAAAAACCCGGCGAGCGCGTGAATGTGCTCACCCACTGCAACGCCGGCTGGCTCGCCACCGTCGACTGGGGAACGGCGACGGCTCCGATTTATATGGCGCACGATGCGGGCGTTCCCGTCCATGTGTGGGCGGACGAAACGCGGCCGCGCAATCAGGGGGCCTCACTCACCGCGTGGGAACTCGGCCATCACGGCGTTCCGCACACGGTGATCCCGGACAATACCGGTGGCCATCTCATGCAACACGGAATGGTCGATCTCTGCATCGTCGGCACGGATCGCACGACCGCCGAGGGCGACGTTTGCAACAAGATCGGCACCTACTTGAAAGCACTCGCCGCGCACGACAATGGCGTTCCCTTCTATGTGGCGCTGCCGTCGCCCACCATCGATTTTAGCGTGCGCAATGGCTTGAAGGAGATTCCAATCGAGCAGCGGAACGGCGACGAAGTTTCGAAGATGACCGGGCGTACCGCCGATGGCCGCATCGAAACCGTCGAGATCGTGGCTCCTGGATCGCCGGTTGCGAACTATGCTTTCGATGTGACGCCGGCGAAGTTAGTGACCGGGCTTATCACCGAGCGCGGCGTGATTGCGGCCAACGCCGAGGCGATCGCGAAGGCGTTTCCGGAGCGGGCAAACTCTAGCTTCCGAGTTCCGGATGCAGTTCGCGCATGAGGCGCGCGGCGTTTGTGACAGCGGATGCCGAGGGATAGTTGCCGGGATTGACCATCATGTCGCGTGCAAGCGTGAGCGCGCGGGCTTCGCAAGTGGCGCGGAGCTTTTCGTCCTTGATCCACTCCAAGTCGATGTTGTGGGCAAGGCCGAGGATGCGGCGGATCATCTTGGCGGCGGCAAAACCAACGGTATCGCCCCACAGCCTGGCCATATAAGCGTTGCGTTCCGCTTCGAGCCGGGCGGCACCCATGGGGCCGCTGAAAAGTGCCGCCGGATAGGCATCGCCCGCGGCGCTGCTGCTCCAGTGATCGAGGAACTTGTGGGTAAAGCGGAGCCAGACGTCTTCGACCGCCAGAAGAATCCAGTCACGGTAGCGCTGCCTGGACCCGGGGCGATCTTCGTGACCATCCTGCGCGAAGTAGTTGAGCAACAGGTTTGCGATCACCGCGCCGATGTCAAATCCCATAGGCCCCATGAATGCGAATTCGGGATCGATGATGCGCGTGTCCTCTCGCGTGATCATCACCGAGCCGGTGTGCAGGTCGCCGTGAATCATGGCCTCGGCGGATGACAGGAACTTCAGCTTGAGCCTTGAGACGGCGGTCTTGAGGTCACCATCCTCGCGCCAGCGCACCGCATAAGGGTCGAGATATGGCTTGGTCCAGCGGTTGAGTTCGGCCACGCGATAGGGATCGGTGAAAACCAGATCCTCGGTGATCTTGCAGAGCGCGGTGTTTCCGGCGAAGGCGGCAATCATGGATTTTTTTCGCGCTGCGGGAAGTGCCAGATCGGAGGTGAAGAACAGGGTATTGGCCATGAACGTGGAAATGTCCTCGGCGAAACGAGGATACTCGGTTCCAGCGATCATGCCGCGGCGCATGATGATGTGGGGTTCGAGCAGCTCCATGACGATGAGCGCCAGGGTCTTGTCATAGTGATGGATTGCGGGAACCAGCGTGCCAGTCAGCCTCGCTTGCTCGGTGAGAGCCATGTGCTCGTAGTGAGCGCGGGAGAGAGGAAGCGGCCAGCTTTCGCCGACCAGGCGCACATAAGGCAGTGCCTGCTTGACCGCGAGGCCACTGTCGGCCCCATACACCTTGAACACCAGATTGAGATTGCCATCTCCCACTTCCTCGACTCGCCACTGCGATGCAGTGCCGCCAAGCTTCGCGCGGAGGGCGGGAATGGATTCGAGATAGGCGGGAAGCGAAGCCGCGTCGTGGGGGCGGTAGCCCTTCGGAACTTCAAATTTGACCGCCATGCCGTTCGCGCCCCCATTTTCGAGCGCACTAAAATTCGAAACCCGCGCGGAGTCCATAGCGGGGATGGATGATGGCGCTAGCGCACCAGCCCCTTGATGAATTCCGCAATTTCCGGAGCCTTGAAGAAGGTATCCTTCGCGCCGCCCGCCGCTGCGGCGTACTCGTCCCCTGTCGTTGACCACTCGGGCGGTGGCGTATGGAGTTTTCCGCCGCAGAAGAAGTAATACACCGTGATCTTCTTCACGACCGCCAACGGTCCGCCGCCTTCCGCGAAAGCATGCCGGTTGTACTCGCTGATTGTGGAGGAGATGCCCCAAGCCGCGCGATCGACAACGCTGAGCCGCGTATCGCTCCGTCCCATCTCTCCCGCATCGATACGGATCACGGTGTTGAGGCGGCCATCCTTCTCGCGATAGATCTCCCAAACCCCGCCTTCTGTCGATTGCACCTCGGCCACTTCCACCTCGGTGGCCTTCATAGCGACGAGCGGCGCATCGAGCGCTTCCGAAATCGCAGCGAGATCGCACTCGGCGGCGAGGGTACCTCGGGATAATGAGAGCAGGGCGATGAGAAGCGCGAGGTGGAACTTGCTGGGCATCAGATTTTTTCGACCCTTGCATAAGCTCAGCGGCGGTTTGGCTGCCGTTTCCGAACACTTATAGAACCATGTGCATTGCCCCAAGCACTGATTTCCGACGTGTTCTGGAAGACATCCGTGACCTTCGGTTAGCAGCCTAGGGCTTGATCTTATCGGGAACATGGTTGAACGAGCGAGTTTGTGTCTGCTTCCGAGGCGAAAGCGGTTGCAATCAGGTGTCGTTGCAATGTCGCAGAAGGGCTATGAGCGGAAGTCTTGTGAGGAGGTCATCGTGGGTCCTCCCAGCCGCTGTCCTGGAACCAGACCGGGTGGGACTGGTTCTCGCTGCACTTCGAAAGTGGCGAAAAACTGATTGGCTTCCGGCTGCGCGATGACAAGGACGACTTTACATCGGCAACCTGGATCAATGCCAGTGGCTCGACTGACCCGCTTCCGCCGCCGCAGCTCCGGCTCGCGCCGCTGGAAACCGAAAGCGTCACCGGGTGCGACATCCCGGTTCGCTTGCAGCTCGAACTGCCCGTGAGGAATCTCAAGATCGAGACCGAAGCAATCAACCCGAGCGCCTGGATATCAACACTGGGAAGGCCCGGCAAGGATTACAGGTACCCATCACCGAATCGGCTATTTCGAGATAACGGAGTATTGAAAGGAAATGCGGACGGGTTGTCAGCCTGCTTGCAGACAAACGACTTCGGCGAAGGTCTTTTGCAGCGGTGCATGACGCAGGTCGCGGACTGAGCCTGAACCCGTACAGAAACAGGCGATGCGCAGTTGATCAATTATGACTGTGAAGTGTTCAATCACGGCGTCCGGCGATATGGTGGCCGCATGCAAGGCGCCTGCGGCCTGACCCGCAACATCTGCCCCAAGGCGGATCGCCTTGGCTACGTCGACTCCATTACGGATGCCACCGGAACCAATGATAATCGTTTCGGGGCATGCGCGGCGCACATCGGCTATGGCCAGTGCGGTTGGCTGGCCCCAATCAACAAAAGCGCGCGCTGTTGCGGCCTGGCGGGGCGATGTGGCCCGTTCGGCTTCGACGGCAGCCCAGCTTGTACCACCCGCGCCAGCGACATCAATCACGGAAACACCAGCATCGACAAGCCGCTTCGCAAGACGCCCCGAAATGCCACTGCCGACTTCCTTGGCGACGATCGGCATCGGGAACGAACCTGCCAGCGCCTCAATCCGGTTGAGCAGACCGGACCAGTCTCTGTCGCCTTCGCCCTGAACAGCCTCCTGCAGAGCGTTCAGGTGAATGATGAGTGCGTCGGCGCCGATCATGTCGATCGCTCGCCGCGCCTCATCGATGCCGAATCCCAGATTCAGCTGCGCAGCACCGAAATTCGCCAAGAGCGGGATACTGGGCGCAATGCGGCGTAACTCTGCGCCCAGCCCTGCAGCCTCGTGGGATTCAATCGCAATGCGCTGGGAACCAACGGCAAGAGCCAAGTTCAGCTCATGGCAGGCGAGCGCGAGGTTGCGGTTGATCATGGCGGCCCGATCCGGGCCACCCGTCATCGAGCTGATCATAATCGGTGCCGAGATCTGCTTGCCGAGGAAATCCGTATCCAACTTGACTTCGTCCATATGCAGCTCGGGGAGACATGCATGTTCAAAGGCTATGGCGTCGAAGCCAGCATTGGCGACTTCGGCTTGGCCACGACCACTCAAGACGATGTCGAGATGCTGATTTTTCCGATTGCTAAGCATGCGATTTTTCACTTAAGTCATGGTACATACAAAGAGACTTACCATCAAGAATTTCAAAGCAGTTCAAGGACCCCGATCTCGATGGTGACTTGCTGCAGCAAATTCACGGAAGCGATGGCTCTTTGTTTTGTGGCTAATTGATTTATTGGGCGCCGGTCATGATACTTTCCAGTCCACGCGTTGATGCGAGCGATCACAGTGAGTTTCGCGCGATCCGGCTATCCATCGAAGAGCAGCTGCGGCAGTTGATAACGGCACCTGCGGCCGCACCTTCAAACCTTCGCGATGCGATGGGCCACGCCTTGTTGGCGCCGAGCAAACGCGTGCGGCCCATGATGCTGTATCTAGTGGCCGAACCGTCCAATGGGTTGGCCTCAGCTGCCTTGGATGCGGGCAGTGCGGTTGAAATGATACATACTGCTTCTCTCATCCTCGATGATCTGCCGTGCATGGATGATGCCGAGCTCCGCAGGCAACGGCCGACAACGCACGTAGCCTTTGGCGAGGCCACGGCTATTCTGAGCGCCATTGCGCTGCTCGCCCAGGCATTCAACATACTGGCCGAGCTGGAGGGCGTGTCTGCAGAAACGCGTACCCGGCTCAGCCAGATATTGTCCAATGCCGTGGGCTGGAACGGTCTCGCTGCGGGCCAGGAACTGGATATCAATGGCGCGGGCAATGGCAATGGTGGATTTCACGGGCAGAACGAAATCGAAAGAGTGAACTGGCTGAAGACCGGCGCACTGTTCGAAGCAGCAGTTGAGATGGGTGCCGTGCTCGGCAATCGGAGCGAAGCACAGATCGAAGCGGTTCGAAAGTTCGCCAAGCACTTTGGTTTGGCTTACCAGGCGCTTGATGATCTGCGCGACAGCACGAGCAGCGTCGCTGAATTGGGCAAAGACGTAAACAAGGACAAGGACAAAGTCACCTCTGTGACGCGGTTCGGCTTGCGCAGGGCGCAGCAGGAGTGCAAGCATCACCTGGGTCTTGCCGATGACGCGCTGGTTGAAAGCGGTGTTGCGGCTGCGCCATTGCGCGCTCTTGTTTCGCAACTGTTCAGTGTGCGGGTTCCTGTTATATGACAGTTGGCACGGCAGCGCTGAGTGTTGTCAGTCTGAAGACACGCTATGGCAATCGCGAGGTTTTGCGCGGCCTGAGCCTCGAAGTTGCGGCCGGCCAGATCTACGGCTTGCTTGGGCCAAATGGCGCGGGCAAAACTACCCTGATCCGAAGCATCTGTGGTCGCGTCACCCCTTATGATGGATCAATAGCCATTGCGGGCAAGCCCAATGCGCAGCGTAGTGCGTTGCGTCGCATCGGTCTCGTGCCTCAGGAAATCGCGCTTTATCATTATCTCACCATACGGGAAAACCTGAGCGTTTTTGGCCGCCTTTCCGGTCTGTCGCGGGCGGAAACGCAACATGCAATCGATTGGGTTGTGGAGGCAGCAGGTCTTGCCCAGCGGGTGGATGAACGCGTCGAAATTCTGTCCGGAGGCTGGAGGCGCCGCGTCAATATCGCGGCTGCCATTCTGCATCATCCGGCGCTTCTCATCCTCGATGAACCGACTGTTGGCGTTGATGTTGAAGCCCGGGAAGGCTTGCATGAACTCATCACGGAACTGAGCCGGACCGGCATGGGCGTATTGCTCACGACCCACGACATGGAGCAGGCAG
>JBJXGL010000175.1:0-5024 GCA_046160365.1 Aestuariivirga sp.
CGACGATGACCAGTCGATTTATGGATGGCGCGGTGCCGAAGTGGACAATATCCTGCGCTTCGAGAAGGATTTCCCCGGCGCCAAGATCATCAAGCTGGAACGCAATTACCGCTCCACCCCGCATATCCTGGGCGCTGCCTCGGGCCTCATCGCCAAGAACGAGAGTAGGCTGGGCAAAACGCTCCGCACTGACAAGAACGACGGCGACCCCGTCATCGTGCGCAGCCATTGGGATGGCGACGAGGAAGCCCGCGCCATCGGCGACGACATCGAAAGCCTCCAGCGCAAGAAGGAAAAGCTCAACGACATGGCCATCCTGGTGCGCGCCTCATTCCAGATGCGTGCCTTTGAAGACCGCTTTATCACTCTTGGCCTGCCCTACCGCGTCATCGGTGGCCCCCGCTTCTATGAGCGCGCTGAAATCAGGGATGCGCTGGCCTATCTGAAAGTCACAGCCTCGCCTGATAATGACCTGGCCTTCGAGCGCATCGTGAACGTGCCCAAGCGCGGCATTGGCGATACCTCGATCAAGCGCATGTTTGAATTTGCCCGGGCTCGCGGACTGTCGCTATACCGTGCCGCAGAAGAACTGGCGCTGACCGATGAGTTGCCCAACAAGACCCGCACCGCGCTGCGCCTGCTCATCGAAAGCTTCAGCCGCTGGCGTCAGGCTCTGCAGGGTCTGCCCCATACGGACCTCGCCGAAATGATCCTCGATGAATCCGGCTACACTGAAATGTGGCAGAACGACAAAAGCCCAGAAGCCGAAGGCCGGCTTGAAAACCTCAAAGAGCTCGTCCGCTCCATGGGCGAGTTTGAAAACATGGCGGGCTTTCTCAAACACATTGCCCTGGTGATGGACCGTGACAACAGTGACGTGGACGACAAAGTCAGCATCATGACGCTCCATTCCTCCAAGGGCCTGGAATTCGGCACGGTGTTTCTCCCCGGCTGGGAGGAAGGCCTGTTTCCCCACCAGCGGGCGCTGGATGAAAAGGGCAAGGCCGGCCTCGAAGAGGAACGCCGCCTTGCCTATGTCGGCATCACCCGCGCCAAGCGCCGCGCCACCATCTCCTTCGCCCAAAACCGCCGCGTCCATAACATGTGGCAGACGGCTCTCCCCTCGCGCTTCATCGACGAATTGCCGGAAGGATTCGTGGAGGTGGTGGCGATGTCGAACTCCTATGGCGGCTACGGCATCGGCAGTTACGGCCAAAGCCGCTTCGACGAACGCCAGCCCTTCACCAACACCTACGCCACCCCCGGCTGGCAACGCGCCCAGGAAAGATGGTCCAAGGGCGACACCGCCCGCGCAACACCGCATTTCGTGGAGGGCCACGTCAGCTCAGTGGAAAGCGAAGGCCTCGGCTTCGAACCGGGCGACCGCGTCTTCCACCAAAAATTCGGTTACGGCCGCGTTTCCCATGTCGATGGCAACAAACTGACCATCGATTTCGACAAGGCCGGCGAGAAGCGGGTGGTGGATAGTTTTGTGGAGCGAGGTTGAGGGTCCATAAAATTGAGATGCACGAATGAAATTCACTATACCGATGCGACTCGCTTCTCTGACGAGCTATGCGTTCACAAAAGGGCCCCCGAATAGCGTTTCTAGTTCTAAAGCGCGCTGAAGTAACTATCGATCACATCCAATGTATTGGGATCTATCTCCAAATCGAAGCCGCCACCATCGAACCCCCTCTCGTCGCAACGAAATGTCGAGAACCGCAGGCCGATAATTTTTCGACTCCGGTCCGAACGTGATTCATAGGGCACAGCGATGAATCCGGGATACTTGTCGAGATCGACACGCTTGCGCGCGGCTTCCCGAAGCGCAATTGCCGCTAGTTTGTCCATAAATTCATTTTCGTACCAAGAATTGTAGCAAGTTTGAGGTCTTGTATTGGTGAACCAATCAAAGCTCAAGATTGTGACAAATAACACGGATGCCACCGTCAAAGCACTGAAAACTGGAAGAGGATTCAACCTTCGTATTCCAACCATCAGTGTAGGTTTACCGCCAAGATTCATTCGATTGCAATGTTCCGAACTTCATCACAGGCACATGCGAGTTAAGCCCTGCGGATGATCAACAGCACCCTCACTCCGCCGCAACAAGCGGGCTGCGGGGCTGACGTTTCGCAGCGCGGGGTTTGATTCCGAGCGTGTCCGTCACCACCTTGGGCTTTGCTTCGAGCAGGCGAATAAGCCGTGCGGCTGCGCCTGATGGCGATCGCTCGCCGCTTTCCCATTTCCGGATCGTTCCGAGCGACGTTCCAAGCAATTCTGCGAACTGCGCCTGTGTAAGTTTCTGTCGCATGCGCAGAGCCGCCACATCCGTGCGGTCCACTTTCACTTTGTAGACCTTGGTGCCAGCCTTGGGTTTGCCTTGCGCATAGGCACGGGCGTCTTCGAGCCCTCGCATGATCTTTTCGAATGCCTTAGACATCACTTCCGCCTTTCGAAGTCACTTTTCAGCTGCTCAGCCATTTTACCCAGCAACACTTGCTCCCGGGCCGTCAAATCGGATGCCTCGTTCTTCGCAAACACCGCAAGCAACACAATCGGGTACCCATCCGAGTGGAACCAATAGACAACGCGGCCGCCGCCTCGTTTGCCGCGGCCTGACATGCCGACGCGCAGCTTGCGCAAGCCTCCTGTTCCTTTGATCAAAACACCTTGAAGCGGATTGGCCGCCAGCGAATTGATGAGTAGAGCGCGTTCGTCCTCGGTCAGAAGCCTCTCCGCGTCACGAAGATAAGGAATGGTCTCCACAACGCTGATGAGCATGATAAGCTTAAATACCCCAAAGGGGCTGTGACGTCAACCCAGTTGGCAATGGCACCGCTCGCAGCGCTGGCTAACCCAATTCGTGCCCGGCGGAGTCACGGACAATCGCTGTCGCGCACAAAACGCGCCTTCACATAACCGCGCCTCACGCTGTCGCCGTCGTAGTGGCTAACCCGGCACCAGCGGCTGCCCCAGGGCCTTGATCTGGGGCCGCAGGGAGCGTCGAGATGGATGATGCCATGGCGGCCAGGAATGAGCACGTCGACGATGCGGGCGGAAGACGATGGCCGCGACCGCATGTTCAGCACATCATTATAGGCAACATTGACCACAACCAGGCAACCGGGCCCGCTGGTGGCGGACGCCGCGCCGGACAGGCCCGCGAGAATGGCAACGCTCAGACAAAGGCTTCTCATCAAACTTCTCCTTCAATCAGAGCGCACCGTTTGGCGATCTCCAGCTGAACCAGCGATGAACGGCCGTCAATTGTTCCAGGCGCTGAACAACAAACCGCAGGCCGCGAGCGAGGCCATCCCGCGCACATGATTCCACATTGTCCAGTCCCGCAAATATCGCTGCCATAGCTCGGCCCCTGTTCCGCTTGCCGGATCAGCCGCCGCAAGGGCGTTGTTGAGCGGAACATTGGCGAAGAGCGTGAGCAGAAATGCGCCAACAAGATAAAGCAGCGCTCCCGCCAGGCGCGGTTTAGCTCCCTCGCTGCCGAAAGTCATAAGGCTCCACACGGCAACAGCCGCGCACAGCGCCGCCGTTCCAAGAAACACGCCCATGAATACGGGATTGATCACCGTGATGTTGATCTGCTGCATTGCGGTGATGCCTTGAGGTGCGGGAAGCCTCGTCAGCGCCGCCATGATGAAAGATGAAAACGCGAAGAACGTGCCGGCAATCAGCGCGGCTCCCAGGGCTGCGGCGAGTGTTGCTGCTTGCATGGTGCATGGTCTCCAGTTGCGAGTCATGCACTGCCCATATCAGCGCGGCGCGCTTGCCATAAGAACGCACAATTTTTATACCGCCCCCATGAAGCAGATGCCTTTCTGCCCCGTGGCCGCGACGGTTGCCGTTATTGGCGGAAAGTGGAAGCCGTCGATCCTGCTGCAACTCAAGGAGGGCCCGCGCCGCTTTAATGAATTGCGCCGCCTCATGCCCCACATCACTCAGCGCATGCTGACCTTGCAGCTCCGCGCGCTGGAGCGGGACGGCGTCATCTCTCGGACGGTGATCGAAACCGTTCCGCCGCAGGTGGAATACGCCTTCACCGGCCAAGGTTTGACGCTGGCGCCAGTCCTGATTGCCATGGAGCAATGGGGCGATCACAACCGCCGCGCCGGCAGCGGGTCAAGAACCCCGCCCCGAAACCGATGATCCGGCACCTTGACTGAGTCCCACGAATTGAAACAGCGACAGCGCGGCGACCGCCGAAACCACTAGAAACGCAGCTGCGAAATCGCCAAATGCCAGCACCTCTCCGCCGCGCCAGGCCATGGACCCGTCAAGCGCGCTGGCCGCCGCCATGACGCCAACTGAGAGCGAGAGGTGCTGCGCGACTGTGTAGAGCGAAGCAGCGCGGCTCATGCCGGCGGTGTCGATATCGGAATAGGCCATGGCGTTCATCGAGGTGAACTGCAGCGAGCGCAGAAATCCGCCCGCGAGAAGCACGCCCACGATCAGGAAGTAAGGCGTGCCCGGCCAGAGCAACGCATAGACCGCCATCGTCAAGCAGGACAGCAAACCATTGACGATCAGAAGGTTGCGGAAGCCGAACCGCCGGATGATCCGTGCCGCGGTGAACTTCATCGCCAACGCGCCGAGCGCCGCAGCGCAAGAGAGAAGACCCGATTGAAACGCCGTCAATCCATAGGAGAGCTGGAACAACAGCGGCGTCAGAAACGGAATGGCGCCGACACCGATCCTGTAGAGGCTGCCGCCGAGAAGCCCGGCGCGGAAAGTGTGGACGCCGAACAGTGACAGATCGAGGATCGGATTTGCCGCGCGCCTCGCGTGGATGACGTAAAGTCCGAGAAACAGGAAGCCGGCCGCGATGAGGAGCGGCGGCCCCTGCGACGGCATGAAGTCGCGTCCGAAGCTCGTTGAGCCGGCAACAGCAAGCGACAGTCCAAGCCCCGAAAGAATGAAGCCCCGCCAATCGAGTGGCGGCACGTCATGCTCCTCGCCCTTGGGCATCAGCAGCGTGGCGAGCACAATGGCGAGAATTCCAA
>JBJXGL010000176.1:0-8808 GCA_046160365.1 Aestuariivirga sp.
TGTTTGTAAGCCTCGGCGGATTGAACCCGGTGGTGACGGAAGAGGCTGTGCCCGGCAACGCCATCTTCAATGCCCTTCTGCTCGCCTATCTCGCACCCGTGGTTCTTCTTGGCCTCATCGCCCGCAAACTCGGCGCGATTGGCTGGGAAAAAGTCCGTACACTGATCGGTCTCCTGGCGTTGCTGCTTGCTTTTGCCTATGTGACGCTTGAAACCAAGCGCCTGTTCCAGGGCCCGATCCTGGTGGCCTGGACCGAAACTGTGGCCGAGGACTACGCCTATTCGGCGGTGTGGCTCGCTTTCGGCATCGCAGTTTTCCTTGTTGGCCTCGTGCTCTCGCGCCAGCCCATCCGTTATGCAGGGCTTGGTGTGGTGAGCCTCGTCGTCCTCAAGGTGTTCTTGTGGGACATGGCTGGCCTTGAGGGTCTCTACCGCATCGCCAGCTTCATGGGGTTGGGCCTCTGCCTCGTTGGCATCGGCTGGCTCTACGGGAAGTTCGTGATGCAGAAGAAGAGTTTGAACATGGCGGAACAATCATGAGCAACCGGACCATCAACCTCACCGGCCCGGTGTGGGATTATTACAGCGCCCATGCCTATCGGGAGTCATCGATTCTGGCGGAGCTTCGCGCCGAAACCGCAAAGCTGGGCGGCAGCGCGCAGATGCAGATCGGGCCGGAGCAGGGCGCCTTCATGGGCATGCTGGCCGCGCTGATGGGCGCGAAGCAGGTGATCGAATTCGGCACTTTCACCGGCTATTCCGCCCTCGCCATGGCGCTGGGCGCGCCAGAGGCAAAGATAACTGCGGTGGATGTAAGTGCTGAGTGGACCGCAATTGGCCGCCGCTATTGGGACAAGGCCGGCGTCGGCCAGCGCATCACGCTGAGGCTCGACGGCGGCGTGGCCGCGATTGCCGATCTCCTAGGCCAGGGCCATGCCGGCGCGTTTGACCTCGCCTTCATCGACGCCGACAAGACCGGCTACGACGCCTATTACGAAGGCTCCCTCAAGCTCCTGCGAAGGGGCGGCCTCATCCTTGTCGACAATGTGCTCTGGGACGGCGACGTCGCGAACCCCGAGAAGAAAGACGCCGACACCGAAGCAATCCGCGCCCTCAATACCAAGATCAAGGCCGATCCCCGCATTTCCCTCTGCATGGTGCCGATCGGCGATGGGCTGACGATGGCGAGGAAGGGGTAGCTCGGACGCCGCTGCTCCGTTCGACCTGCCAGGCACCACACCTAAGCGCGCAGTAGTCGCCTCTCCCAGATGGAGATTTGAGCAAGAGGGAAGGCCAGAAGAACAACAATGTTCGAAGCGGCGTGTATGGAGTAAGCTGACACACCGGTCTTTGTGACTATGCCCACAGACTTCCCGGTGCCGCCGCGCTAGCTACGAACCGAACCGGAGGTGTTATCATGCCGATTGCCGTCCCGCGCCTGTCGATGTCCAAAACTCCTCCTATTGCCGCCGCCATGGTGGCGCGCAATTGCGAACTGCGCGACTACGCCAAGGTTCCCGTGCCGCCGGTCAAGGTGAAGCAGCAGGTGATCGCCTATTGCTCGCCGGATTCAACTTACGCCGTCACCAAGCGGCTCATCGATGCGGCGAAGAAGTCGATCCTCATCGGCATCTATGATTTCTCCGCGGCCCATATGGTGGAGCTGATCGAGGCGGCGCTTCAGCGCGGCGTCAAGGTGAAGCTGATGCTCGACATCGACAACGACAGGGAACGCCAGCTTTTCGAAGAGCTTGGCGATCTCGGCGTCGAGGGTGTGCCGGCCCCTTCCTGCGCCAGCAAGCGCGCCCGCTTCTTTGCCTCTTCTCATGAGAAGGTCATCGTCATCGACGGCGAATGGTCGCTGGTGCAGAGTGGAAACTACTCGAGCAACAGCATACCCCTCAATGTGAAGGATGGCGGCGACCCCGCGAATTTCAGAACCGGAAACCGCGACACCGGCCTTGCCATCTGCTCGAAGCCGCTCGCCAAATTCTTCACAAAGATCCTCGAAAGCGACATGGCGCTGGAACTGGCGGGGCCGTCGGCACTCGCCATGGCGAAGGAGGCAGCGGAAGCCGAAGCCGCATTCCTGGTCGAGATGGCGCCCAGGAAAATTCCGGACAAGCTGTTTCCCAGCAAGTCCTTCAAATTCAAGACCCCGCTCCGGATCGAACCGGTGCTGTCGCCGGACAACTACATGGACCTGGTGCCGGGCAAGCTCCGCGCAGCGCGGAAATCGGTGCTGATCCAGCAGCAATATGTGAGAAGCAGCCAGACCAACATCGTGGTGCTGCTCGACGCCATCAAGGCAGCGCGCGAAGAAGCAGGCGATCTCGACATCCGCATCATCCTCGGCAAGATATTCGACCGCTCCGATCTGCCGAAGGAGCGCGAGAACCTGAAGCGTCTCGAGGACGAATATGGCCTGAAACTCGGCCCCAACATCCGCTACATCGATACCAGCCGGCTGGTGCACTGCCACAACAAGATGGTGCTCGTGGATGGCAAGGGCGTGCTGGTGAGCTCGCAGAACTGGTCGCATTCGGCGGTGACCAAGAACCGCGAGGCCGGCCTGTGGCTCAGCCACAAGAGCATTTGCACTTACTTCACCGGCATTTTCGAAACCGACTGGAAGACCGCGCGCCAAACTCTCGAGGCACCGCCCGCCGCGATGATGATGCCGAAGGAAGCCATGAAAGCCGGCGGCTTCGTACGCGTCGAGCGCGCGGATTACGAGGAAGTGTGAGAACAGGCGACTTTCCACCGCAGTGTCAGTCTGCTGCAGATCGCTTCATCCGTCCGGAGCGCCCCGCCAATGTGGTGGTCAGGGTTTGGCGCGGACCTCGATTTCGCCTGCAAAAAGCGTAGGACCGGCGCTAGGTGCGCTGTTGACGTGAACCTTAGCGTCCTTGGCGTAAGCCGCGGAGATGAGGCAAGCCATCGCTGAAAAGCGCGCGGCATTGGAGGCATCGAGCGTGTAGCTGCGGTGTTCGCCCTTCTTGTTCACCAGGCTGAACAGGAATTGGCTGCCTGGCGCATCTGTGCCATTGATGTTTATTCCCTCGACACGTCCGGTGAACTCGAAGTCCTTTGGAGCCTTCTTCGGTTTCTTCTTCGCCGTTTCGCTATCGACCTTTTTGGCACGGCCGTTGGCCTTTGCCGCTTCGGGCTTCGGCGCTTTGGCTTCGGCCGCCGGCTCTACTTTTGCGGGCATGCTGTCGCTCATCATTCAACTCCCCTCACAAACTTGTCCGTATGCGGACTTGCAATGTCATCGAAATCCTACATCATTGTCACAATCAAGAGGTTTTTTGAGCGCGCCTTTCGCCCTCAGGCAAAGATAGAGGCTGTAGCCTCGGTAAAGCGAATGGGCCGAGACGCTGTCGCCATTTTGCCTTGCAATACTTTCGAGGGCCTCTTTCAGCCCTGCTTGCGGCTTGACGTGGAACATCCGGAGCCAGGCGAAGAGGCCAGTCTTAAGCCCCGCGGGGAGCTGTTCGCACTGTCCGAAGTCGGCCAAATGCAGTTCCCCGTCCGGCGTCAGCATAGAGCGGGCATGGTTAAGCGCGGCGGGCCAATCCGGGATCATCGAGAGAGTGAAGGAGAAGCAAACCCGGTCGAATGCTGCTGTCCCGAAGGCGCGTATGGCATCGAACGTCAACGCATCGCCTTCGGCCAAACCGATGCGATGCGTCAGCCGATGACGCGCCACGGCGGCAGTGGCGCTTTTCAGCATCTCTTCGGAAATGTCGAATCCGAAGACCCGGCAATCCGGATATTGTTGCGCCATGCGTACGAGATTGCGCCCGGTGCCGCAGCCCACTTCGAGAATAGTGCCACCGGCGGGCGGTGCGAGGCTGTCGATCAGATGTTCGCGGCCAAGGAGATAGTGCCGGCGCGTGAGGTCGTAGATGTGCCGCTGCAGCCGGTACATGCGGTCCATCGCCTGCTTGTGCGGCGTAGGCGCCGGCAGCAGTTCGAGATCAGGCGCGAAATTCATAGATGTGGAACCCACCGTAGATCGAGGAGCGGTCCTTGGCGCCCAGTTCGCGCGAGAGTCCGTCGAGGTAGTGCCAGCGCTTAAGGATAGCGTCGCCGACGCGGCCGGGAAGGATCGTGCTTTCGCCAGCGGTGCGGAAGATGACGCGCGCGCCCGGCGCTGCCGTTTGGGTGACGGCCTGCCAGAGCTCGTTCAGTTGCCGGTCGGTCATCCAGTCCTGCGCGTCGAGCAGCACGAAACGGTGCACCGAGCCTGCATCCATGCCTTGCAGCATGGCTGTCAGAGACGCCTGCTCCACCACCACGCGGGATGCTCTCTCCCGCATCAGCGGAAACATCTGCTTCTGGAGATAGGGCGGCAAAGGGCCGGAGGCTTCCGGCGCATATCCGCGGCCATAGGCCTGCCAGGCGAAGTAGTTCTCCGAGAGCGGGAAACTGCAGGTGAGCCTCTCGAGCCGTTCCTTCAACACCGCGGCCATCGGCCTGCCGCCCGCCAGCGCTTGATACTGAGACGGCGGAATTCCAAGACCGAACAGCGAAACCCGGTAGCCGGTCAGCCACTTCACCAGCCGGGTATCGAAGAGAGGTGCTACTTCGCGCTCGAAGAAGGCACGTTGTTGCGTAGGCGTGCGGCAAGCGAGCAGGCCGCTCAGATTCCGTCCATGCAGTCTCGCCAAGATGTGGCCCGCGGAGATGAAGCGCCCCAGCAGACCTTTGCGGTAGATGTTGGTCGCGAAGCAAGCCACGCGCTTGCGCCCGGAAGCTGTCCGGCTTTCCCAGTAGCGCCTGGTTTTGCTGTCCAGCTGCGGCTTGAGAAGCCGGTCGTAGATAAAGAGGTTTTCGTTGAGATTGGCCTCGCCGAAGAAGCGGTAGAACGAGTGCCAGCTCGGCAGATGCTTCATGCCTGCGAGTTTGAGCCTCACCAGCGCCACATGCGCGGGGCTCAGGTCAACCGCCGTGATCTTCGCCGGGCCGGCCGCGAGATAACTCAGCACGTTGCACCCGCCAGACGCGATCGCCACAACATGATGATGGGGTTCGATCTCCATCGCTTTCATGTCGACAGCCGGGTCCTCCCAGATTTGCGGATAGACAAGGCCGTTGAAGGGCAGGGTGAAGAGCCGCTCCAGCGCTCCGTCGATCGAAAACGCACGGTTTTGGTGCGCGGCGTTTCCGAGAAGCTCCCTTGATCTGGGGCGTTCGGCGTCGAGTGGCAGTGCAGCGGTCATCCAGAGCTCCGTGATGCTGTTCGAGGACAGCGCTGGATATGATAGATCTGTGACAATACAATATCATCCGCCTACGGATGGTCAGTATACGGATCGCCGCCGTTGTCATCGATCCTTCACAGGACCGGCGCATAAAGGCTAAAAGAATCGGATTGTCCTGAATGCTTGCTCCTCCGGCGCGTCCGCGCCACTACCGGGCCATCTTCATCTCCGATGTGCATCTGGGAACGAAGCGCGCGCAAACCGAGGCGCTACTTGATTTTCTTCGCCACACCGAATCGGATCAACTCTATGTCGTGGGCGATCTGGTCGACAGCTGGTCGCTGCGCAAGCACTGGTACTGGCGTCAGGACCACAACGACGTCATCCAAAAGCTGTTGCGCAAGGCCAGGAAGGGCACCAAGCTCGTCTACATTCCCGGCAATCACGACGAAAACTTCCGTGACTTCGTGGGCGCGCGCTTTGGCCGCGCCGTGGTGCTGGAGGAGACCGTCCATGTCACGGCCACCGGCAAGCGTTATCTGGTACTTCACGGCGACAAGTTTGATGGCGTGGTCTGTTTTGCGCCGTGGCTCGCGAAACTGGGCGACACGGCCTACGAATTCTCGATGTCGCTCAATGCCTCGGTCAACCGGGTGCGGCGCTTCTTCCGGCTGCCATACTGGTCGCTGTCGGCCTATCTCAAATACAAGGTGAAGAAGGCAGTCGAGTATGTCTCGCGCTTCGAGGAAGCCGTGGTGCGCGAAGCCCGGTTGCGCAATTGCCAGGGTGTCATCTGCGGTCATATTCATACGCCCGACGATTGCGAGATTGAAGGTATCCACTATCTGAACGACGGCGACTGGGTGGAAAGCTGCACCGCACTCGTCGAACACTTCGACGGCACCTTCGAAATCGTCGAATGGCACAGCGTGCCGCCAGTGGTCAGCGATCCGGTTCGGGAGCCGGAACCAGCCGCAGCCGAAGTACCCATCACCGCGTTTGTGTTCTGAGACGCGAGTCATTTAGATTTTGAGAATGAGCCGCTACCCGCGCAGCAACGCCGTGGCTGCTGTTGTCTCAAGAGCGCCAGTGATTTGCAGTGCCAGCATCGCAGCGGTAGCGCAGGTCGCACGTTGCCGGGGAATGCGTTATAAAGGTTCGCAGATGAGCCGCGCTCAAGTCAGCAGTCGGAATGTCATGCTGCCGCATCCGGCTCTCCCTCTCGCGGATTGGGCCGACTCCTGGCAAGTCGATGTAACCGGAAAATATTTGGATGCGCGTTCTGCAGCCAAAGCCTTCGTCACCGCCTTCCCCAAATGGACACGACCACTCCTTCTATTGCGAACCATCCTTGTACTGCCGTTCGGATTGAAGGGGCGCGGCAATCCCAAGAGCGACCGCGTCGGCTTCTTCCCTGTGGTGTCTGAGAGGCCGGATCAACTCGTCGCCGGATTTGACGATAAGCATTTGGATTTCAGGATAGTGGTCGACCTGGAGCACTTGGGGCCGGCGCAGCGCGTAAGCCTGACCACGGTGATCACCCGTCACAACGCCCTTGGACGGATCTATCTGGCTATCGTCTTGCCGTTTCACCGCGCAATCATCAAAAGTGCCCTCAAACACATTGGGTGAGGCCGCCTCAATTTCTTCTTCACCACCCTCAACGTTCAGATTTGGCCCTCCTCGGTTCCCCCGATTTGACACACCCCCCCCGCCCGTCTATAGCCCCGCCCGTTCAACCTCACACGCTGGCGTAGGGTTTGGCACACGGGAGCTTGCTCCCCTCATAGTGCCCGATCCGTCCGGTGCCGGAGATTTCCGGTCACACGCGCTGGCGGCGGCTTAACCGGAAAAGGAAAAGATCTATGGCAACGCCAGAATTCTCTATGCGCCAGCTCTTGGAAGCGGGCGTGCATTTCGGCCATCAGACCCATCGCTGGAACCCGAAGATGAAGAGCTTCATCTATGGCAGCCGCAATGGCATCCACATCATCGACCTCGCCCAGACCGTGCCGCTCTTGCATCAGGCGCTAGTGGCGATTTCGGACACCGTGGCCAAGGGTGGCCGCGTGCTGTTCGTGGGCACCAAGCGTGCAGCACAGGAGCAGATCGCCGATGCCGCAAAGCGCTCGGCCCAGTACTACGTGAACTCCCGCTGGCTCGGCGGCATGCTCACCAACTGGAAGACCATTTCAAACTCGATCAAGCATCTCCGCACCATCGAGGACACGGTGTCGAAAGAAGGCGGCGGCCTCACCAAGCGCGAGCTTCTGTCGCTGTCGCGCGAGAAGACGAAGCTCGACAAGGCGCTGGGCGGCATCAAGGACATGGGCGGCACGCCCGACATTCTGTTCGTGATCGACACCAACAAGGAACAGCTGGCGATCAAGGAAGCGAACCGCCTCGGCATTCCCGTGGTGGCGGTGATCGACACCAACAGCGATCCAACCGGCGTCACTCATCCGATTCCCGGCAACGACGACGCGGGCCGTGCGATTGCGCTCTACTGCGACCTCATCAGCCGCGCCGCGATTGAGGGCATCTCGCAAGCCCAGTCGGGTGCGGGCCGCGATATCGGCGCTTCCGATAACCCGGTGGTCGAGGAAGTTCCAGCGGCCTGATTTCACAATCGACGTGCCCCGTGTTTTCCACGCGGGGCTTCACTCTCATTTCACGAGGATAACATGGCTGAGATCACCGCCGCGATGGTGAAGGACCTGCGCGAGAAAACCGGCGTGGGCATGATGGATTGCAAGGCCGCACTTGCCGCCACCAACGGCGACATGGATGCCGCTGTCGACTGGCTGCGCGCCAAGGGCCTCGCCAAGGCCGCGAAGAAATCGACGCGCGTGGCGGCGGAAGGTTTGGTCGGCGTGGCGGTCGAAGGCCTCACGGGCGCCGCAGTCGAGGTCAACTCCGAAACCGACTTCGTGGCCAGGAACGAAAAGTTCCAGGAAATGGTAGCCGAAATCACCAAGCTCGCGCTCAAGGCCAAGGGCGATCTCGAAAAGCTCAAGACTATGAAGTTTCCCGGCAGCACGCATGCGGTTGCCGAATATGTGGCCGAGATGGTGGCGACCATTGGCGAGAACATGACAGTGCGCCGCACCGCGTCCCTCAGCGTGAGCGATGGCGTCATCGGTTCATACGTGCACAATCAGGCAGCCCCCGGCATGGGCAAGATCGGCGTGCTGGTGGCGCTCGAGTCAACGGGCAAGAAGGAAGAACTCGCCGCTTTCGGCCGTTTGCTCGCCATGCATGTGGCGGCCACCAATCCAGTGGCCCTCGATCTCGACAGCGTACCGCCGGAGACTCTCGCTCGCGAGAAAGCGATCCTCGAAGAGAAGAACGCCGGCAAGCCCGCCAATGTCATGGAAAAGATCGTGGCCTCTGGCCTCAAGACCTACGCCAAGGAAAACTGCCTGCTGGAACAGGTCTATGTGCATGATGGCACCAAGACCGTGACCCAGGTCCTTGCCGATGTAGCGAAAGCGGCGGGTGGCACCGTTAAGCTCAAGGGCTACGTGCGTTTGCAGCTCGGCGAAGGCATCGACAAAAAAGACGACGACTTCGCCGCCGAAGTGGCGAAGATGTCGGGG
>JBJXGL010000177.1:0-3267 GCA_046160365.1 Aestuariivirga sp.
CGCGGGTCTGCGGCATCGGGCCGTCGGCAGCCGACACAACCAGGATCGCGCCATCCATCTGTGCGGCACCCGTGATCATGTTCTTCACATAGTCGGCATGGCCTGGGCAATCGACATGCGCGTAGTGACGCGACTTGGTCTGATACTCAACATGCGCGGTATTGATGGTGATGCCGCGGGCCTTCTCTTCCGGCGCTTTGTCGATCTGGTCGTAGGCCGTGTAGGTAGCCCCGCCCGTTTCCGCCAAAACCTTGGTGATCGCAGCCGTCAGCGACGTCTTGCCATGGTCAACATGCCCAATCGTCCCGATATTGCAATGCGGCTTGTCGCGGTTGAATTTCTCTTTGGCCATCGGAGCTCTCCGTTTGCTTTAGGCGTACTTCTTCTGGACTTCCTGGGCCACCGCCGTAGGGACCTGGTCGTAGTGATCGAACTGCATGGTGTAGGATGCGCGGCCCTGGCTCATCGAGCGCAGGTTGTTGATGTAGCCGAACATGTTGGCGAGCGGCACCATCGCAGAGATGATCTGCGCGTTGCCGCGCATTGTCGTGCCGGCGATCTGGCCGCGCCGCGAATTGAGGTCGCCGATGACGCCGCCGAAATAATCTTCCGGCGTCGTGACCTCGACCTTCATGATCGGTTCGAGCAGCACGGAACCGGCTTTCTGTAAGCCTTCGCGAAGGGCCGCGCGCGCCGCGATTTCGAATGCGATCGCCGACGAGTCGACTTCGTGATATGCCCCGTCGGTCAGTGCGATCTTGACGTCCACAACCGGAAAGCCCGCGAGAACGCCAGAGGTCATTACCGAGTTGAGGCCCTTTTCGACGCCGGGGATGTACTCCTTCGGCACCGTACCGCCGACGACTTTCGACTCGAATTCGTAACCCATGCCCTTTTCGTTGGGCTCGATCTCGAGAATGACGCGGGCGAACTGCCCCGTGCCGCCGGTCTGTTTCTTGTGGGTGTAATCGATCTCCGTGGCGCGCGTGATGGTTTCGCGATAAGCCACCTGCGGCGCACCGACGGCGACTTCGACCTTGTGCGTGCGCTTGAGGATATCGACCTTGATGTCGAGGTGAAGCTCGCCCATGCCCTTGATGATGGTCTCGCCCGACTCTTGATCGGTCGAGACGCGGAACGACGGGTCTTCGGCCGCGAGCTTGTAAAGCGCCACCGCCATCTTCTCCTGGTCGGCCTTGGTCTTGGGCTCGACCTTCATTTCGATGACGGGATCGGGGAATTCCATCTTCTCGAGGATCACCGGTTTCGCGGGATCGCAAAGCGTATCGCCGGTGCGGGTTTCCTTGAGACCAACCAGCGCCACGATGTCGCCCGCATGGGCTTCCGCGATTTCCTCGCGGTTGTTGGCGTGCATCAGAACCATGCGGCCAACGCGCTCGGACTTTTCGCGGGTGGAATTGAGAAGAGCCGTGCCCTTGTTGAGCGTGCCGGAATAGATGCGGCAAAAGGTCAGAATGCCGTACTGGTCGTCCATCAGCTTGAAGGCGAGCAGCGAAAGCGGCTCATTATCGCCAGCCTTGCGCACTGTCTCTTCACCCGTCTTGCCGTCGATGCCCTTGATGGACGGACGGTCAAGCGGCGAGGGCAGATAATCAACTACTGCATCGAGAAGCGGCTGTACGCCCTTGTTTTTGAAAGCGGAACCGCAGAGCACCGGGAAGAACGCGCCGTTGATCACCGCCTTGCGAAGCAGCTTCTTGATGGTCTCGTTGGAGATTTCCTTGCCATTGAGAAAATCCTCCGTCGCCTGATCGTCAAGCTCGGCGCAGGCCTCGATCATCTCGTTACGCGCCGTGACGGCTGCGTCATGAAGATCGGCCGGGATTTCTTCGTCATGGTACTTGGCGCCCAACGCCTCGTCTTCCCAGACGACGGCCTTCATGCGAACCAGATCGATGATGCCCTTGAAATTTGTTTCAGCGCCAATCGGAAGCTGGATCGGAACCGGTCTCGCGCCAAGGCGTTCCTTGATGTCCTTGATGCACTGGTCGAAGGAAGCACCGGTCTTGTCCATCTTGTTGCAAAATACGATGCGCGGCACGCTGTATTTATCGCCCTGACGCCACACGGTTTCCGTCTGCGGCTCAACGCCCTGGTTCGAGTCGAGCACGCACACCGCGCCATCGAGCACGCGGAGCGAACGCTCGACTTCAATGGTGAAGTCCACGTGACCAGGCGTGTCGATGATGTTCATCCGCTTGCCCTGCCAGATGGCGGTGGTGGCGGCGGAGGTGATGGTGATGCCGCGCTCCTGCTCCTGCTCCATGAAGTCCATGGTGGCGGCGCCGTCGTGCACTTCGCCCATCGTGTGGCTCTTTCGCGTGTAATAAAGGATGCGCTCGGTGGTCGTGGTCTTGCCGGCATCGATGTGGGCCATGATGCCGAAGTTGCGATAGTCCTCGAGGGCGTATTGACGGGCCATGATCGTCTCTTACCAGCGGTAATGGCTGAAAGCGCGGTTCGCCTCCGCCATCTTGTGTGTGTCTTCGCGCTTCTTGACCGCGGTGCCGCGGTTGTTCGAAGCATCGAGCAGTTCGCCCGAAAGCCGGTCGACCATGGTGTTTTCGCTGCGGGCGCGGGCCGCGATGATGATCCAGCGGATGGCGAGAGCCTGGCGGCGCTCGGTGCGGACTTCAACGGGAACCTGATATGTGGCGCCGCCCACGCGGCGGGAGCGGACTTCAATGGCAGGTGCTACGTTATCGAGCGCCTGGTGGAAAACCTGCAATGGATCGGATTTGGCCTTGGCCTGGATCTTGTCGAGGGCTCCGTAAACGATCGACTCGGCGACCGATTTCTTGCCCTCATACATGAGGTTGTTCATGAACTTGGAAAGAACGAGATCGCCGAATTTCGGATCCGGATTGATGACGCGCTTATCTGCTTTATGGCGACGTGACATGAGCTCTCCCTCGCCTTACTTTGGACGCTTCGCGCCATATTTCGAACGGCGCTGGCGGCGCTTGACAACGCCTTGCGTATCGAGAATACCGCGGATGATGTGATAACGAACGCCTGGCAAATCCTTGACGCGACCGCCACGGATCATGACGACAGAGTGTTCCTGAAGATTGTGACCCTCGCCCGGAATATAGCTCACAACTTCGAAGCCATTGGTCAGGCGGACCTTCGCAACCTTGCGGAGAGCCGAGTTCGGCTTCTTCGGTGTAGTCGTGTAGACGCGCGTGCAAACGCCGCGTTTTTGCGGGCAAGACTGCATCGCAGGAACCTTGTTGCGATAACTCG
>JBJXGL010000178.1:0-2779 GCA_046160365.1 Aestuariivirga sp.
GCAAGGACACGCCGAAGACCACGGCCATCTCCGTTAGTTTCCTGAGCCGGCCCGAGCAATTGAGCGCTCTGTTGCCGCCTGGATTTTCGCTCGGGGCTGAGCCGGTGGTGACGGTGGCAGCGTCGTACATGAAGGAGATCGAGTGGCTGGCGGGCCGCGGCTACAACATGCTCGGCGTCACGATTCCGGCCATTTATCACGGCAAGGCAGGTCTGATCGCGGGCAGCTTGCTGCTGGTGCTCTGGGAGAACCTGACGGAGCCAATTATCACCGGCCGGGAAGAGCTGGGATTCTCGAAAATATTCGCTGACCTGCCCGAACCCGTGACGCGCAATGATGAACTGCACTGCGCAGCGAATTGGGATGGTTTCCGATTCATGGACCTTTCGGTAGGCCAACTCCAACCGCTCAGCGCTGAGCAAATCACCGGCAATTCCGCTGCCGCCAAGAGTGCAGGCACGCTCCATTACAAATATATGCCGCGGACCGGCGAGCCTGGGCGAGCGGATGTGCAATACGCGGTGTTAACGCCACTTGCGGTACCGAACCGCGTCGTCACGGCGATGTCGCGCGGGCAGGGGAAGCTGCAGTTTCATCGCGCGCGTTGGGAGGACATGCCCACGCAATATATGATCGTGAACACTCTGCACGCTCTGGACGTGCTCGAGTATCGCGGTGCCACCGTTGCTCACATGTTGGGCGGCAAGGATCTGAGCGATCAGCAAATCCTGCTCGCGCCGCATGGACCAACTTGATCAGTGCATTTGGCCGCCGCCGGCGACGCTGATCGCGAGGCCGGTGAGATAGTTGGATTCGGACGAAGCGAGGAACGCGGCCAGGGCGGATACGTCGTTGACTTCGGCCATGCGCCCGAGCGGCGAAAGCCCTGCGGCCCGTGTGATCAAAGCGGCCCGTTGTTCTTCGGGTGTAAGAAGGGTCGAGGGCGCGAGGGCAGTGGCGATATCATCGATCCGCTCTGTGACGACGAGGCTCGGGCAGATCGCGTTCACATTGATGCCGTGCGGGGCTAATTCCTGCGCCAGGCTTTGCGTGAAACCCACCACTGCGAACTTTGAGGCGCAATACGCGGCGTAACGCGCCGAGCCATTCTTGCCAGCAGTCGAGGCGATATTGATGATCCTGCCCCCGCGAGGTGAGTGCGGGCCGGCGAGCATGGCGCGGGCCGCGGCCTGGCTGCAAAGGAAGGTGCCCTTGCCATTGATGCGCTGCACTCGATCCCAATCCGCCTCGTCCAGTTCCACCACCGGCACGCGGTCGCGGCCAGCTCGGGCTGCGGCATTGTTAATCAGGATGTCGATCCGTCCGAAGGTTGCGACCACTTGGTCGATCATCGCGTGCACCTGGGCGGCGTCACCAATATCAGCTACGATCCCGATCGACCGCCGACCCAAGGCTTCGATTTCACCAACAACCTGAGCCATCCCGCCCCAACTGCTTCCCAACGCCGAGGCCGCGTGGATGTCGTTGACCGCCACGTCCGCCCCTTCCTGCGCGAGGCGCATCGCGATGGCGCGGCCAATGCCACGCTCGCCACCGGCACCGGTGACTAATGCGATTTTTCCTTTTAGGTCATACATAAGATTTCATCAAACTGTGATCAATGAGGCACGGTGGCGCTCAGCCCGCCGTCAACAACGAGTTCCGTTCCCGTGATATAACTGGCCCGATCCGAAGCAAGGAACACCGCGGCCTCGGCGATATCCCAAGCCGTTCCCATGCGGCCCAAGGGCACCACCTTGTTTCGCCGCTCCTTCATCTCTTCTAGCGAGCACCCGGCGTAGGCTCCGCGCAGGCCGACTTCGATCCGTGGTGTATCGATCAATCCCGCGACGATGCTATTGGCGCGGATCCCAAAGGCCGCGTAGTCGATCGCGAGCGTCCGCGTGAAAGCAATTGCAGCGGCCTTGGTGGCCGCATAGGCCAGCGATGAATAACCCAGATGACGGAGGGCGGCGATAGAAGAGGTCGTGAGGATGACTCCGCGGCGGCGTTTCATCATTCCGGGCAATACGGCCTGTGTTGCAACATGGAGGGAAGTGACATTGGCATCCTGGATGCGCCGCCAGTCGGCCGCACTGGTATCGCGAGCATTACCGGTTTTCGACAACCCGACGTTGTTGTGCAGCACGTCGATGGGACCCAGTCGCTCAGTTACCTCTCGCACCAGTGACTCGAGCGAGGTGTCATCAAGGACATCGACTTGGAATGCCTCCGCGATGCCGCCTTCACTGCGCATGATCTCAACGGTTTCCACAGCGGATGGCAAGTTGAAATCGGCGACGGCGACTCGTGCGCCAGCTCTCGCGTAGGCGACCGAAATGGCCCGTCCAATGCCCCACCCAGGGGCGATCGAACCGCCCCCGAGCACGAGGCAGAGGCTTTCAGTCAGGATTCTCTCTCGCGAATGGATACTTTTCATCAGCGCAGTCTAGTACGCAACTCTGAGCTACGCAACATTGAATCAGAATCATGGAATCATGCTGGAAGCTGTTTTTTAGCTTGCGTGCAACTGATCCTTCCCGTAGCATCTGCCTATTCGCTATGTCCGAGAACAAATCCAGTACCAACGAACCGCCTTACCCGCCCGCGTCCTATGCCTGGTATGTGGTCGGGGTTCTGACGTTCGTCTATATTTTTTCGTTCATCGATCGCACCATCTTGAACCTGCTGGTCGCGCCGATTCGCCGTGATCTGAATATCAATGACACGCAGATGAGCGTGCTCATGGGCTCGGCTTTCGCGTTGGCCTATACATTCT
>JBJXGL010000179.1:0-15348 GCA_046160365.1 Aestuariivirga sp.
ATCTCGAAGGGAAGTTCGATGTTCTTTTGAAGGTTGCGCCATGGCAAGAGGTTCGCGTCCTGAAATATCATCGCGATTTGCGGATTTGGCTTCGTGATTTGTTCGTTGCCCAGCCGAATGTCGCCGCTGGTCAGTTCGTGCAGCCCCGCCATGGACCAAAGAAGCGTTGTCTTGCCGCAACCCGATGGACCCAGAATACAAAGAAATTCACCTTCGCGCACGTCAAGGGTCACGTCGTCGAGTGCATGCACCGAGCCAGTTTTTGTCCGGTAAAATTTGCTGGCGTTCTTGATCGCCATTTTGACGTTGGCTGTACGACTTGCCGCCGTCGAAACGGTTCTCGCGTTCATGCCGCCACCCTTCTTGTGCCGACCATGGTCTTTCACCCGACACGCTGGTTTGGGCTCGCCCAGACTATCTGGAGCAGTCCCACATTCGCATGGAAATGATGTAACAAATATTCATGGGGTGCAACACATTCTTGAGTCGGCTGACATTGTGGATTCCAAGCACGTAATGAGCGAGGAAAAGCAGGGCAAAACGTTGTCCTGACGTACGCAGTGGAAGTCTTCGATGCCCGCATGAGTGAAATCTAACTGTTGCCACATCGGAGAAACAGTGTAATTTTATTTCAGCACTCGTCAATGAAGGATTGGCCAGATGGGCCAAACAGCGTGGCCATTGCGCAGGCGACAGCCATCGAAGCGGCCTCCTCCGCTCGACATCGTGTCACGCCTTGAACGTGCTGAGGAAACACTCACGATTTCGGAACGCCGCGTTGCCGACGCCGTGCGATCGAATTTCGAGGCCGCGACGCGCATGACTATCACTGAATTGGCACGCCACGCAGAAGTGAGTCAGCCTACGGTCACCCGGTTCTGCCGTTCCCTGGGCTGCGCATCGTTCTCGGAATTCAAAATCAACCTCGCCGCCGTGCTGACCGTCGCAGCCGCCTACCTGAGGACGGAGCGAAGCTCCGACAATGACGCGGGCAGCGTCGCCCACACGGTTGTTCTGAGGGCCGTCAATGCGCTGCAGAGCTGCCTTGACCAGCTCGACAGCGAGAAGCTGACTTCGGCGATCGAGAAACTCGCATCCGCCAGACGCATCGACATCTATGGGCAGGGCGGCGGGTCGGCGTCCATGATCGAGGATGCGAAGCTTCGCTTCTTTCGCCTCGGCATACCGGTGTCCGCCTATTCCGACGGGCATCAGCAGCGCATGTCTGCCGCAACGCTGGGACTGGGGGATGCGGTGCTGGCGATCTCAAATAGCGGCAAGTCGAAGCCGGTCTACGAGGCAGTCGAAATTGCCAGGTCTTTCGGCGCCGAGACGATCGCGTTGACGCGCCCGGGTACGCCGCTCGCAGATGCCGCGGAGCTGGTCATACCCATGGTCATTGCTGAAAACGACAATGGCTTGTTGCCAACGCCATCGCGATATGCCCATCTCGCGGTGATCGACACTCTTGCGGCAGGCGTTGCCATGAAGCTTGGCGCGAAGTCGCGCAACACCTTGCGCCGTGTGCGTTACACGCTCGCCCGCATCGGGATTGCCATACCAACTCCTTCGACGGATCCGTCGCCGCTGACGGACGGCATCGATCCGGAAGAATGAACCATGGCAGAGCGCTGCGACATTCTATTTAAAAATGCCGAGGTTTTTGACGGCACGGGGAGTCCACCGGCGAAGCGAGACGTAGCGGTTTCCGGCGAAAGGATCGTGGCTGTCCTGCCAAGAGGCAAAACGGAAGCTTGGCGCGCCGGGCAAAGTGTCGATTGCCGTGGTCTTGCCCTCTCTCCCGGATTTATCGATGCGCACACACACGATGACCGCATCGTTGTTGACGCGCCCGACATGCTTCCAAAAATCAGCCAAGGCGTAACAACGGTTGTGATAGGCAATTGCGGCATCTCTCTTGCGCCCGTCATATTCAATGGCGATCCGCCGCCGCCCATGAACCTGCTGGGCGGCAGGGAGGCATATGAGTTTCCGGCTTTCGCGGACTATGCAACATCCTTGCGGCGAACTCCGCCCGCCGTGAATGTCGCGGCACTTGTGGGGCATTCCGCCTTGCGGCTTCGCACCATGGCCGACATCAAAAGGAAGGCGAACAGAGCGGAAATTGCCGCGATGCTCGATCATGTTGACGAGGCCATGTCAAACGGCGCGGCGGGTTTCTCGACGGGACTTTTCTATCCGACGAATGCGGGCGCCGACCGCGACGAGGTTTCGCAAATCGCATCCCGCTTTGCGCAGGCTGGCGGAGTCTATGCGACCCATATGCGCGACGAGTTCGATCGCGTGCTCGACAGCATTGAGGAGACGCTGAAAACCGCGTCCGACGCTAAAATCCCCGTCGTCGTTTCCCATCACAAATGCGCGGGACCGGGCAACTGGGGCCGGACAAAGCAGACGTTGCCGGTGCTGGAAGCGGCGGCGTCCAAACAACCGGTCAACCTCGATGTCTATCCCTACACGGCGGGATCAACCAATCTGCGCGCCGATCTCGTCAGCGGCGACTATCGCATTCAGATCACTTGGTCGAAGCCACATCCAGAGGTGACTGGCCGAGATCTTGCTGACATTGCCAAGGAGTGGGACTGCGATCTTCACGAGGCGGCGCGCAGGCTCGATCCTGCCGGAGCCATCTATTTCCAGATGCACGAGGATGACGTGCGCCGCGTGATGAGCTCGCGTTTGGCGATGATCGGCTCCGATGGACTGCCACATGACAAGCATCCGCACCCGCGCCTGTGGGGCACATTTCCACGAGTCATTGGCCGCTACGCCCGCGACATTGGCCTTTTCCCGATGGAAACGGCCATCCACAAGATGACCGGACTCACGGCGAGAGTCTTCGGCTTGAAAGACCGTGGCCTCGTGAAAGAAGGAGCATACGCCGACTTGGTGGTGTTCAATCCGCTGACCATAGTGGATCGTGCGACTTATGATTCGCCGTTGGAGCCATCCGCCGGCATCGAACAAGTTTATGTCAATGGCCGCCTGTCATTCCAGCGCGGCCAGGGTGTGGTCGCGCGAGCAGGTCTGCTCGTCGGCGGCAACAACAGTGCATGAAGTGAGAGCATGCCAAGCGCAGCGAGCACACGGACTGCAAGGAGTTGGCTTCTTGAACTAGAGAAGGCCTTGCGCACGGGCGATCCAGCGGCAGCGGCTAAGCTCTTCGGCAAGGAATGCTATTGGCGCGACCTCTTGGCTTTCACCTGGAACATCCGAACCATGGAAGGGCAGGACGAGATCCGGCGGATGCTGGCCGCAACGCTTCCCCATGTGGGATTGCGATCAATCGAAATCGACGGCCCAGCCAAACGCGTGGGCGAGATCACCGAAGCCTGGTTCCGTTTTGAAAGCGCGGTTGCGCGCGGCATTGGCCATCTCAGGCTCAAAGGTGGGAATGGCTACACGCTCCTCACCACGATGCAGGAACTGAAAGGCCATGAGGAAAAGCAGGGACCGTCGCGCGAGAAGGGGCTTGTCCACGGCGCATTTCGAGATCGAAAGGCCTGGCATGAGGAGCGCGCGCGCGAGCAAGCGGAACTCGGCATAACGCGGCAACCATATTGCCTGATTGTGGGCGGCGGGCAGGGCGGCATCGCGCTGGCTGCCCGTTTGAAGCGGCTCGGCGTCGATACACTCGTTGTCGAGAAGAATCCGAGAGCTGGCGATTCATGGCGCAACCGGTATCGCACGCTCGTTCTTCATGATCCTGTCTGGTACGACCATTTGCCTTACATTCCCTTCCCCGCGCACTGGCCAGTCTTCTGCCCGAAGGACAAAATGGGCGACTGGCTCGAGATGTACGTCAAGGTCATGGAACTGGACTACTGGACGTCTTCGACCTGCCAAAGAGCTTCGTTTGACGAAAACAGCAAGACGTGGACGGTCACCATTGATCGCGGCGGGCATTTGGTCACCTTGAAGCCGCAGCAGCTTGTGTTTGCTACCGGCTCTTACGGCCCACCGCGCGAACCTGCGATCAATGGGCAGGAGCGCTTCAAGGGCGCGCAGTACCATTCGAGCCGGCATGTGACGTCAGCCCCATTCAAGGGCAAACGCTGCATTGTGGTAGGCGCCAACAGTTCGGCTCACGATATTTGCGCCGACATGTGGGAGCACGACGCCGATGTCACCATGATACAGCGCACGCCGACGACAGTTGTCCGCTCCGAAACCCTGATGGATGTCGCCTTCAAGGGGCTTTATTCGGAGGAGGCATTGGCAAATGGCATCAGTGTGGATAGGGCCGACCTCATCTTCGCCTCCATGCCATTCCGCCTGATGCCCGATGTGCAGCGCCCGCTCTACGCTGAAATGGCAAAACGCGACGGCAATCTCATCGAACGGCTGAACAAGGCCGGTTTCCTCACAGACTATGGCGAAGACGGATCTGGCCTGATGATGAAAGCATTACGTACCGGCTCTGGTTATTACATTGATGTCGGCTGTTCCGAACTCATCGCAAGTGGCGAAGTGAAAGTGCGTAGCAGAGTCGAGATTGCCAAAATCGCGGAAGATCGCGTCATCCTCACCGATGGCAGCGAACTTGACGCTGATGTTATCGTCTACGCCACGGGTTACAGGCCAATGAATGAGTGGCTCGCCAGCATCATCTCTCGCGAAACCGCCGATCGCGTGGGACCTAATTGGGGTTACGGCTCGGGAACGCGGGGCGATCCCGGTCCGTGGGAGGGCGAATTGCGCAACATGTGGAAACCCCTGAAGCAGGAAGCCCTCTGGTTTCACGGCGGAAACCTGCACCTTTCGCGGCACTACTCGCAGTTTGTGGCGTTGCAGATCAAGGCGCGCAAGGAGAGGATTCCAGCGCCGGTCTATTGACGCTCCGGTCAAGTGCGTGACAACTTGCTACCAAACCACATGGCTGAGGAAACCAACCCGCTCGGCGTCCCATGCGACGGACGGTTCGAAATAGCCTGACCAGAAAACCAGGTGTTCGCGAATGACATCCTCGTTCAAGTCGATACCCAGGCCGGGAGCTTCAGGCACGGTGACGTAGCCGTCTGTCAAGTAGTTGGGTGCAAGCCCTGTGACGATGTCGGTCCACCACGGCACATCCAGAGCGTGGTGTTCGACCGCCATGAGGCTGGCGAGCACCGCGCCGAGGCGGAGCTTGGCCACGAACGCCATCGGCGAGCAGCAGGCCGGGAGTGCCGTCGGTTTGCCGTGACGTTCGGCGTGATCGGCGATCTTCTTGGTTTCCATCAGCCCGTCCGAGGACAGCATGTCGGGATGGATGATGTCGAAGGCGCGGGTCTCGATCGCCTCGCGGAAGCCTTCGAACAAATAGAGATCCTCACCAGCCGCCAAAGGCGTCAGCAGAGCATCGGCAACCCGCTTGTGGCCACCGATGTCGGTCCAGGGCATCACGTCCTCGATCCAGGCAAGATTGAACGGCTCAAAAGCATGGCCGATCCGGATCGCTTCATCGAACGTCACAATGCCCTCGCCGAAATGGTCAATGCACAGAGATACTTCCGGGCCGACCTCCTCACGCACCGCGCGGCAGATGTCGCGGACCAGTTCCAGCCCGCGCTCGCTGATAGGCGCGCCGGCGCCTCGGCTTGGCGTGTGGAACTGGCGGTACCGCGGGTACGCATGTAGGGTGTCTGAGCCGACCATCGCACCCGGAATCCGCTCGAACATCCGGGCAGACAGGTCGAACTTGATGAAGCTCAGCCCTGGAGCGCGGCGTGAACGGACAACTTCAGCGAAAGCATCGGGGGTTGGATCGGTTGGCGAAGGTGTATCGCCGTAGATCCGGACCTTGTCGCGGAATTTCCTGCCAAGCAGCTGGTAGCACGGCACCCGGTAGACCTTGCCGACCAGGTCCATTAGCGAGATCTCGACAGCACAGACTCCGCCCGCTTCCCGGCTCTTGCCGCCATAGCGCTTAATGCGGCGGAACAAGTACTCGAAATTGCAGGGGTTCTGCCCGATCAGAAGCGGCTTGAGCCGCATTGCGGTGTCGGGATGGGCGCCGTCGCGCACCTCGCCAATCCCATAGGCGCCCTGGTTTATCTGTGACGCCGATGTCGGGTTGTAGTGCGCATTCCAGCGCGGGCGCTTGGCGAACCAATCGCGGATCAGCTTGGTTTTGTGGGTACCGTAGTTGTCCATCACGATGCGCATCGAGACCGGCGGGCACATTGCGCTCGACTTCGTCGAGGAACCTCGGAACTCTTAGGCCCGGTGCCGTGTCATGCATTTGCCGACGATGGTCCCAGCCTTCACCTTGAGCGCGACAAACAGCGACGTCGTTCCGTTGTGCTTGTAATCGTGGGCGCAGCGTTCCTCCTGGCCTGGCCGCATCGGCAACAGCGACCGACTGCGATCAAGCGCCCGCACCTGGTACTTCTCGTCGACGCAGAGCACGACGGCGCGCTCGGGCGGCGACAGGTAGAGCCCGACGATGTCGCGCACTTTCTCCACGAATAGCGGATCGGACGACAGTTTGAAGATTTCCGAACGATGCGGCTGCAGCCCGAAGGTGCGCCAGATGCGATGTACCGTCGAGGGAGCATGGCAGATCTCCTAGGCCGTCGTCCTCAGGCTCCAATGCGTCGCGCGTTGGCCCTGCCAATCCGCACCCATGAGCGCTACTGAGACCCGCCCCGTGGCGCGGCATAGCATTCGTCGTTGCGCCGATGACGGATGGGGCAGACAATCTCAAGAAACCAATGAGTTGGAAGGCCCCGTGCGAATGGCGTGTGCAGTAATGCAGGGTGAGCCGCGTGACACGGCGTGCATACCAATCCTGTAGCGGTCCAATCTCAGTTGGAGCCAATGCCGAGCCTGCACGTCCTGATATTTTCATTGCCGTAAGGGCGGAGCCATCTGGTTCTCGGATACGGAGTTGGCAATATTGTCGTGAGGAAGAAACGCCGGAAAATTCTGCAATAGCCATTCATCGTACCCCGTTGTTCTAAGCGAAGAGCACTGAGCACTTCGCTGCATCGTAGGTGGAAGACTAGGTGCATTGAATGTACGGGAAGAGGCCGCTACTCTTTCAAGAGTTGGAGATGTCACAGTCCTATGATGCGGCCCTCCCATCGGGTAGCGATGTTCTCTGCGGACTCGCCCTGGTTGATGCCGTTGGCGCTGCTGTAGACATCGAGTGAGCACCCGGCTTCCTTCGCCCGCTCGACTGCCTCTGCCAGCATCGCATTGATGATGAACGCGCCGGCAATCGTCGACGTCGGGCCCATCTGCTTGCCCGACCGCGGAAGTTCAAGCACGGCATCGCCCACCGGCACATGGTTGTCGATCACAACGTCAGCAAAATCTGCAAGAAGCTTGCCCGACGGGTGGCGTGAGGGAACGCTGCGCGCCATTGCGCGGGACGTAATGGCGATCACCTTTGCACCCCGCGCTTTTGCTTCGAGAGCCATTTCGATGGGGTAAGCGTTGCGGCCCGAGTTCGAAACGACAACGACAACGCTGCCGGACGTCACTGGATATTTGGCAATCACCGTCGCGGCGAGGCCCAACTCTCTCTCTGCGGCAGTTGAGGCGATAGCGCCGTCGTGCAGCATGAGACGCGGTTCAAGAATGGCTTGCAGGGCAGCGATTCCGCCTGCCCGGTAAAACCCTTCCTCCGCGATCATGTGCGAATGGCCGCTGCCGACAATAAAGATGATTTCGTCTGCAGCCAGAGCCTTGGCGGCAAGCTCCGCCGCTGCTTCGAGGTTGTGTGCTTCGCTGCTGCAAATCTGCGAGAGAATTTGCGCCACCGACCGATGATATCTTGCAGTCACACTTGCCATTGATAGTTCTCAGTCTCAGCCTGTTATTTCGCCCACGTATTGGTAGCGATCGGCACGGTACCAACCGATCGCGTCTTCAACCGCTTGGCCGGTTGACGCATAGCCGACCTGGCGTATTTCCAGCAGCGCCGCACCGGTGCGAATTTCAAGCTTTGCGGCCACATCGGCATCAGCTTCCACAGCCCGGAGATTCTGCAATATCCGGACAGGCCTTAGGCCCCTCAAATCGAGGCGCTCATAGAATGAGGAGCTGCCGTCATATTCGGGGTCCACGCTTTCGAGTGGAGTAGAAATGCGTTCCAGGCTGAAAACCTCGCCATCCGAAAAGCGAAGGCGCATGAGATGCATCATGGGCGTACCCAGTGGCAGACCGGTGCGAAAGGACACTTCGCTGGATGCAGGCCCAATGAGCCGCTCGAGTACTTTGGTTTGCGACTGCAGGCCGCGCGCCCGCATGTCTTCCGTAAAGCCGCTCAACTTTGAAAGAGCCTTGCGGATTGGCGCGATGACTTCCGTTCCGCTCCCATGCTTGCGGCGCACAAGGTTGCGCGCTGCTAGCTCCTGCAGGCAGTCTCGCAAGGTGGAGCGGGAGACATTGAGCAGTTCAGCCAGTTTTCGCTCAGGGGGCAGAGCCTTACCCGCCGGGATCTGACCTGACTCAATGGCGGCCATAAATGAGTTCTGCAGCCGGATACCAATTGGTCCTGCGTCTGCCTCACAGCGCTTCTTGATCGCGTCGATGTAGTTCATCACCGGGCATTACTACTGGTATGATATTGGTTTGACAAGTGAGCTGATTTTTGCGCAATATCGGGCCAAAGAAGAGGCATGAGCAGAAATTTGACAGACCAATAACAAACCACATAGCCCAACGATAATCTAGGAGGAAGGAAATGAAGACACTTGCTTATTGGCTTGGCGCGTCACTGCTCGCCATGTCCGTTGCAGCTCATGCCGAGACCGAGTTGCGCATCACCCACGCGTTTTCGGCCGACAAGGAAACATTCGATGCCATAGTCGCGGAATTTGAAAAGGCCAATCCAGACATCAAGGTGAAGCAGATCGTCTTTGATGACGACCAATACTCTGACACCGGCCTGATCACGCAGCTGAAAAGCGCGGATGTGCCAGACATCTATTTTCAGTGGGCAGGGTTTGCCGTGAAGCGCGACGCGGAAGCGGGTTATGCTTTCGATCTTACTGATTCGATTGCGGCCGACAATTGGAAGCAATCCTTCTCCGCCGCGGCTTTCGCAGAGGGTTCGGGCACAACCTACGGCGGCCGCACGTATCTGATACCGATCTCGTTCGATATCACCAACACCATCTGGTACAACCAGAAAATCTTCGAAGAAAACAAGGTTGCGCCGCCCAAGACATGGGCTGAACTTGTCTCCGCGACTAAGACGCTGGCGGATGCAGGCGTCACGCCGATTGTGACCGGCAACAACGAGTTCTGGCCGCTGGGCAACTGGGCTTCGCATATTGCGGCACGCGTTGTTCCGCCGGCGGAATACAAGGCGGCATTCGAACGCACGGGCAAGTTCAACACGCCCGGCTTTGAAAAAGCGCTCACTTTGCTGGCCGAACTGCGTGACGCCGGTGGCTTCAACAAGGACATGCAAGGCCTGGGCGCTGATCCTGCCATGGCCACGTTCTTCCAGGAAGCAGCTGCGATGCACCCGATCGGCTCCTGGCTCATTCCTGAAGCGGCCAAGCAGGGCGGTGCAGACTTCCGCTATGGCCAGTTCGATACGCCAATGATCGATGACTCCCACCCCGGTGCCAAGAGCGTGATCGGCACATTCACAGGCCTAGCCGTTCACAAGAACAGCAAGCAGACCGCTGAGGCGGTGAAGTTCCTCAAGTTCTTCACCAGTAAGGAACAGGCCCACAAGTGGGTTGCGCAGGGCACCATCAGTCCGGTGCTGGGAGCCGAAGAAGGTGTTCCTATTGGCGAGCAGGCGAAGTCTATCGTGACCCTGCTAGCCGGTGCCGACTCGATTGTTCCGCCGCCTGACACGACCTATCCAGTGCCGGTTGCCGAAGCCTACTATCAGGCGGCCGCCCGTGTTGCGAGTGGCCAAAGTTCGCCGCAAGAAGCACTGAAATGGCTTGACGAAACAGTCGCCGCCATCAAGTAGGATGACGAACGAAGCAAAGAACGCGCCTGCCGCTGTCCAAAACAGCGGCAGGCTTGACGTTGGTAGGGCGGCGTATTTTTTCGTCGGCCCCGCAATGCTGCTTTTTGCTACATTTGTGCTCTCGCCATTGGTGGCATCCTTCTATTATGCCTTTACCAACTGGGACGGCTACGCCGAACCTTCATTTGTCGGGCTATCGAATTTCAAGCGCGCGATTCAGGACACAACCTATCTTCTGTCTTATCTTCACGTTATTCTCTACATCATCGGCACACTCTTTTTTGAAGTGCTGTTTGGCTTGCTCATGGCCGTGTTGCTGGACAGTGACCGGAGAGGATTCGGCATCTTGCGGGGCATGTTCTTCTCGCCGATGGTCCTTTCCATGACGGCCGCCGGTGTACTGTTTGCATTCGTGCTCGATTACCGCTCTGGCCTCTTGAACCAGGCTTTGCGTGGCATCGGCCTCGATGATCTGGCGCAACCCTGGCTCAGCCAGCCTTCAACGGCGCTCGTTTCAATCATGCTGGTGTCGGGGTGGAAGTTCTCCGGGTTCTACATGGTCATTTTCCTGGCGGCGCTGCGGCGTATTCCCCGCAACCTCTATGAAGCTGCATCGTTGGATGGCGCCACGCGCTTGCAACAGCTTCTCCGCATCACCTTTCCGCTTTTGAAACAGAACATCCTGACCTGTGTGCTCCTGGCCGTGACGGGCGGTTTTGCGGGCTTCGACCTTTTTTTCACGCTGACGAACGGCCAGCCTTTCGGCGCGACTGAAGTGCCGGCAACGTGGATCATCAAGACGGCTTTTGACGGCAACGAAATTGGCTATGCGACGGCACTGACGGTCATCTATGCCACCGTCGTGATCGGCATGTCACTTCTCTTCATGCGCTTTTCGGAGCGGGTCGATGCGGCGAAGTACTAGTCCTTTGACACGCCACGCAAGGTTGGCCGCAGCCACGGCCATCGTCTTTATCATGTTCTATCCGACGGTCTGGCTGCTCCTGTCTGCATTCAAGAACAACCGCGAACTGTTCCGTTATCCCTTTTCCTTGCCCATGGAATGGCGCTTCGAGAACTTCAGCAATGCCTGGGAGAAGGGCGGGCTCGGGGTCCTCTACTTGAATTCGATCATCGTCACGGTAACCGCCGTCGCAATCACGGTTTTTGCTGCAACAGCCGCGGCCTTTGCCTTTGCGAGACTGGAATTCCCCGGCCGCAATCTGTTTTATCGCGTTCTGCTCATTGGCCTGCTCCTGCCGCCGCCCGTCATTGCCATTCCGCTGTTCACGCAGCTGCGAGACATGGGTCTCCTGAACACGCTCTGGGCTTTGATCCTGCCAGGAGCAGCCTGGTCGCTCGCGATTTCAACTTTCATCATGAGGTCCTACTTCATGTCGCTTCGCAACGACACGGAGGAAGCGGCGCGCCTTGATGGTGCGGGGATATGGACCATCTTCCGGCATGTCTCCATGCCCATGGTGAAGCCAGCCATGCTGACGGTTGCCGTTCTCAACACCATCAATATCTGGAATGAGTTGCTGTTCGCCATGCTCTTCATTTCGGACGATAACAAGCGAACCTTGCCTGCCGGTCTCATCCGGTTCTACGGATTCCACAGTACGGACTATGGGTTGGTGTTCGCCGCCCTCACTGTCACCATTCTCCCCATCCTCATTCTCTACTTCATCATGCAGCGTCAGGTCATTGCGGGCCTGACAGCAGTCGCCCTGGATTGATGCCATGTTGAAAGGTGTGATCGAAGGATTCTACGGGCGAAGCTGGAGCATAAGTGAGCGTACGACCATGCTCGATTGGATCCGCAGTGCGGGCATGAACCTCTACGTTTACGGCCCCAAGGACGATATCAAAATCAGGGCGCGATGGCGCGCGCTCTACACAAGGGCTGAATTGCGTGACCTCAAAAAGCTTGTGGTCCAGGCGAAGGGGCGCGGCATTGAGTTTATGGCAGCCGTGTCGCCTTGCGTGGACATTACACACGGCGACCCAAAGGAAGTAACCGCGCTGTGCGCGAAACTAGGGCAGTTCCTTTCCTTGGGAATCCGCCATATTGCGCTACTGTTCGACGACATACCGAGTACGCTCAATGCTGCCGACGCGCAGCGCTTCGCGAGCTTTTCGGATGCCCAGGCGCATGTGGTCAATGCCTGCAATGCCGTTGTGAAAACGCGAGACAAGGCAGCCAAACTCTATTTCTGCCCCACCGAATATTGCTCGGCAATGGCGAGTGGAAAGCCTTCTAGGTCAGCTTATCTCAGCACCATTGGAATTCAGTTGGCAGCGGATATTGAGATATTCTGGACAGGCCTGGACATCGTGTCCGAAACGATCACGGCAGCGCATTGCCGCGAGGTTGCCAAGGTGCTGCGGCGTAAGCCCTTCATCTGGGACAATTTCCACGCCAACGACTATGACATTCGCCGTGTCTATTCAGGCCCCCTCGGCGGACGTGAACAAGCGGCGCTAGCCTTTGTCAGCGGGTGGATGACCAACCCGAACAATGAGCTTGAGGCAAATTTCGTACCCGTGCACACGACCGGGCAATTTTTCAGAAAGGCCCGCTACAGCGAGGCCGCAGCCTTACAAAAGGCACTTGCCGACTGGCAGCCGCGGCTGGGGCTCGATGGCAGTGGCAAAGGACTTTCAACACCGCTTTCGAGTGAACAGTTGCTGCTGCTGGTTTCAGTGTTTTATCAGCCCTTTGCATTCGGACCGAAAATCAGGAGGCTCCTGAGGGTCTTGGAGGGCGTGTTCAAATCGAAATTGCGGAGCGAACCAGAAGCAACTTGGCGGCGCGCTCTGGCGCTTTCGTCAGATATTGAGAGGCGTCTGGAAGACATTCATGCGGCCATGACGGAACTCAAGAACCGCGAGCTGTTCCACACCTATCACCAGTATTTGTGGGAAGCGCGGCATGAACTGCGTTATCTCAACATCTATCTGCGCTGGTGCATTGAGAATAGTGGGAAGCAGGCCGAGTTCCCGCACGGCGCGCTGATCTACAATTTCTATCGCAAGGGGTTCACGGCTGCGCTCAATGACCTGATTCAACGCGACATGAGCGGGAGATTCCGGCATGGCGGTTGATCTCGGCAACGGATTCCGCTTGCGTCATGCACTGCCATCGGACCATGCCGCCCTGGCGGAGGTGTGCCTGAAGACAGGTGACTCTGGCGCTGACGCGACGGCGCGCGAGGACGACCCAACATTGCTCGGCGCCATCTACGCAGTTCCATACCAGGTGCTGGAGCCTGACTTCGCGTTCGTGATTGAGGATGGGCTGGACGTGTGCGGCTACCTGCTCGGCACACCCGACACGCCAAGATTCTATGACCGGCTGGAGCGCCAGTGGTTTGCCAAATTGCGGCCGACTTTGTGCGACCCCGGCCCTGACAGCAATGCTTGGAAGGGCAGCGACTGGGCCCGCAGCGCCATTCACCGCCCGGAGTACATTTATCCCGATGTGCTGCGCGCCTATCCCGCACAGGGGCACATCGACATGTTCGAGCGCGCCCGTGGCAGAGGCGTGGGGAGCGCTGCCATGAGGTATCTCATAGGCGCGCTAACGAATGCCGGCAGTGTTGGCATGCATCTCCACGTCAGTCCGGTCAACGCGAAGGCCCAAGGTTTCTACCGGCACCTTGGTTTTTCCCACCTGCAAGATGCTGCCTTGCCCGACCACACATATTTCATGGTGCGGACCCTGCCATGATCACGCAACGCACCCTTTACATCGGCATTGACGGCGGCGGTTCCGGAAGTCGCGCCAGGTTGCGTGCTGAAAATGGAACACTTCTCGCCGAAGCACAGGGCGGCCCCGCAAACACCTATCAAGATTTGCGGGGCTCTCTTAGAAATCTGCGCGAACTCGTATTGCAGACAGCGCAGAAGGCGGGTGTTGATCCAGCGGCTCTTCATGCAGGGTTGGGATTGGCCGGCCTCGAGACTTCTGTTGATCCTCAGGAAATCACGGCCGAAGCGCTGGGAGTGGCGACTGCGGTGGCGCGCGTTGATGCGCACGTTGCCTGCCTTGGGGCATATGATGGAGCCAATGGCGGCATTGTCATAGTGGGGACTGGTTCGATTGCCTACGGCATTCTTAACGGCAAGGTCAGCCTGCTTGGCGGCTGGGGCTTGCCGGTTGGTGATCAGGGCTCGGGCGGCTGGCTGGGCCTTGAGGCCGTGAAACTTGCAGCTTTTGTCATTGATGGCATGGCACCTTCCAACACGCTTTCTGATCTGGTCGTTTTGCGCATTGGCGGCAGCAAGTTTGCTGCTTCATCGTGGACCGAGAAAGCCACACCGGCGGACTATGCCGCGTTTGCGCCCGAGATTTTTGCACTCGCCGGGAAGAGCGAAGTGGCTGCTCTCGACATTGTGCGTTGTGGTGCCGCGGACGTTTCCCGGCTCGTTCGCGCTCTCGAAAGTGCTGGCCACAGTCGCATTTGCCTGATGGGCGGATTGTCCAAACTGTATCTGCCCTTTCTTGATGAAGGAGTCGCCCGACTGCTTCGCGCACCAGTTTCGGATGCGCTGGATGGCGCAATCCAGCTTGCGAAGTCTCAACAGGAACGAAAGCGATGACGTTCCACCATCAATTCATCGCGTAAATGAGGGAGAAATAGCATGAGCAAGTTCATCATCAACCGCCGAGCCATGCTCGCAGGCTCGGCCGCTGCCGCAACCGGCTTGGGCCGAGGACGCCGGCCTCAACCTGTTTAGTCCGGCTGCGCCGGATCCGGCCCCGCGGGGCGTTGCCAAGTTCCCGGAAGAGGCTTTCGCCAAGTGGCAAGCGGACAATGCTTGCAAGGTCGGTTGTGACGCCGTTCCCTGGCCGCAGTTGCACGACAAAATGGCCACGGCCTTTGCAGGCGGCGAGCATGTCTGGGACATTGTTTGCCTGTCTGGCTGGGTGCCGGAGTTTGCAAAGTATCTGGTGCCTTTCTCCAAGAACCTGAGTGCGGACACTGTCGCCGACCTACCGAAGTCGAGCTTCTCCACTGTGACCTGGGATGGAGAGTCGATGGGCGCTGTCTTCACGCTCTCACTTCTCACCATGTTCTACAACACCGAGGTGCTGGAAAAGGCCGGCTTCAAGGAAGCGCCCAAGACTTGGGATGAGCTCAAGGCCGCAGCCAAAGCCTGCACCCGCGATGGCAAGTTCGGCCGGTTGTTCGGTCACAATCTTCGAAAGTCGAGATCGGCACCCACTTCGCGATGGCATCTCGACGAAACGGTGGCAGGGATCGGTGGACCATAGTACTCGACTCCCGTCAGGGGCTGCATGGCATTAGGCTGGTTAGGGGTTTGGGGCTGGCGACAAGATTTCGCAGGAAAGGCTCGATTGTAAATCGGCTGGGGGATGCCAGGGCTTTGCAGAA
>JBJXGL010000180.1:0-9589 GCA_046160365.1 Aestuariivirga sp.
ACGGCGGCGGTGGTCGCGACTCTGATCTATGCAATGCCTCCGATGATCCGGATTACCGTTCTGGCGCTGAAAGGGATTACCTCCGAAATCCACGACCTGGCGCGCATGACCGGTTGCACCCGCAGGCAGCAGATGTGGCGTGTGCTGGTGCCCTCGGCACGGGAAAGCCTGATGGTGGGCGTAAATCAGGTGATCATGCTGTCGCTCAACATGGTGATCATCGCCTCGATGATCGGAGCCGGCGGTCTCGGCTTTGACGTTCTCGCTGCCTTGCGGCGTCTCGACATCGGGGCAGGCATCGAGTCCGGTCTCGCGATCGTTGTTCTTGCCATCGCACTCGACCGGCTGAGCCAAGCCTTCGCCGTACGCGCCAGCACGGGTTTTCAACGGGCCCGGGGCGAAGGGTTCATTGAACGTTATCCTTATCTCGTTGCGAGCTTCGCGGTTCTTGTCATCACTTTGATGATCGCGATGGTGGCGCCGGCCACTCGCGCCTACCCAGAGTCTCTTCATCTGTCGACGGGAGCGGCCGGGGCAACTGTCGTGCAATGGATCAATGTCAATTACTTTGATTATCTGGAAGCCGCAAAAAATACTGTACTGCTGAATGTGCTCGTTCCGGTGAAACGTTTCATGCTCGGCCTGCCATGGCTCGGCGTATGCGCGCTTTTGGGCTTCGCGGGTTATCGCCTCGGAGGCATGAAACTCGCGCTGCTGGCTTCCGGTCTTACCTTTCTGATTGCCGCGACTGGCCAATGGGAGAAGGCGGTCATCACCGTCTATCTCTGCGGCATATCGGCGGCAATTGCGCTCCTGATTGGCGTGCCGCTTGGCATTCTTGCGGCGGATCGGCCGCGAATGTGGCGCTGGCTCCGGCCTGGAATTGACACGCTTCAGACGCTTCCTTCCTTCGTCTTCCTGATGCCGGCCGTCATGTTGTTCCGCGTCGGCGATTTCACGGCAATGCTGGCGGTCGTGGCTTTCGCCGTTGTGCCGGCCATTCGGTACACGGTTCTTGGCCTTGAAAAAGTGGACCCGCACGTCGTCGAGGCGGGACGGGCCATGGGCTGCACGTCCTTGCAATCCCTGTTGAAGATCAGGCTGAAGCTGGCGCTCCCCGAAATTCTACTGGGCGTCAATCAGACCGTGATGTTTGCGTTGGCGATGCTGGTGATCACAGCACTCGTCGGAACGCGCGACCTGGGCCAGGAGGTCTATATCGCGCTCACCAAGGCCGATACGGGGCGCGGCATCGTGGCCGGACTGGCGGTCGCGTTCATTGCGATCGTAGCCGACCGCATGATCACCGCAGGCGCCCAGCGGCTGCGTGCTCGCATGGGCACCGAGTGACATCCGATTGCAGCGCGGCCCATGCTCCTGCATAAGCCACCCGGCAACTTTGGGGACTTCAAGATGGACGAGAAATGGCAAAAGAGTTTCCCGGTGTCCTGGGACCAGTTTCACCGGGATGCCAGGGCATTGGCTTGGCGGCTCTCGGGTGCTGGCCCGTTCAAGGCCGTGGTCGCCGTGACACGGGGCGGCCTGGTTCCTGCCGCGGTTGTCGCGCGCGAACTCGGGATAAGGATCATCGAAACCGTCTGTGTGGCCTCCTACGATTATGACAAGCAGGGCGAAATCAGCATCCTCAAGCCGGTTTCCGAAGCCGTGGCAGGCGCGGGGCAGGGTGTCGTCGTGGTCGACGATCTGGTGGATACCGGTGCGACCGCGAGGATCGTGCGCCAGATGCTTCCCAAGGCCCATTTCGCCGCCGTCTACGCCAAACCCGCCGGCCGCCCCCTGGTCGACACCTTCATCACCGAAGTGAGCCAGGATACCTGGATCTATCTCCCCTGGGACATGGGGTTGCAGTTTACCCCGCCGATCCAGGAAGGTGCGAAAGTCTAGCGCCACACGGCGGTTTTCCCCTATCAACACCAGCGCGCGGGCGTGGCGGAACGGTAGACGCAACGGACTTAAAATCCGTTTTCCGAAAGGAAGTGTGGGTTCGACTCCCACCGCCCGCACCAAGCTTCGCCCGAAGGGCTACGCTGTTTGCTGTACTTGACCAAAGGTGATACTCTCAATTTTAGTGCTTATCGCGAGTAGCACTACTGAATCGTACTGGGGGCGGCCAACACATGAGGCTCGACCATGGCGAGAAAACCCAGAAGATCGCGCGCACGGCAAGGCTTTTCGGCGGAATCTTTCGAAACGCCGGACATTCCTGACTATGTTGTCGCGGAGTTGCGCTACGAAAAGCCGGTTGCTTTCACTAAATCGGCCTTTGCCGCACCAGCTGCGGGTGCGGACGATGCGGACCGGCTGAATGCCACGCTGGCGCGCTTCGACATCTCAGCGATTCGTTCACAATTTGGCATGCCCATTTCGGTGGCGCGCAAAAGAATCGGGCTGGCCCAAGCACTCCCACCGGAACCTTCGGCCAAGGTATTAAAAGCGCAAGGCGTCGATGCTGAGTTCCGGCAAAGCGGCTTCGTTCAAATCGTTCCGAAGAAGGGCGCTGACGCGCGGAAACTTGCCGCGGCACTCAACCGCGACAAGGCGGTGTGGAAAGCCTATGTCGCGCCGCGGCCCGAGCCCGCCAACGGCAGTAGCGAACCCGACTCGCCGCTCTTCGAACCAGCGCAGGGCTATCTCTACTCCGCGCCAGACGGCATCGGCGCTGCGGATGTTTGGGATCTGAAAGGTGCAAAGGGCAAGGGCATCACCATTTGCGACATCGAGGGTGCCTGGAACCGCCAGCACGAGGATCTGCCCTCGGGCATCCCGCTGCTTGGAGGCACCCAGATTCCCGATCTCGGCTGGCGCAATCACGGCACGGCGGTGCTGGGCGAGATGATTTCGATTTCCGACCATAAAGGCTGCGTCGGCATCAGTCACGAAGCCAAGGGTGCCGTGCATTCAGCCGTAATCGGCGGCGTGTTCAATCTGGCGCAGGCGCTGACCAATGCCGGCGACCAGCTGAAGAAGGGCGACGTAATCCTGATTGAACTGCATGCGCCCGGCCCAAACGGCAAGTATGTGGCGATGCAATACTGGCCTGACATATTCTCGGCCATCGTTGCCGTCACAGCCAAGGGCATCACGGTCGTCGAAGCGGCTGGTAACGGCGACGAGAACTTTGAACTGCCTGTTTTCAATGGCACGGGTTTGCAGAAGGACAGCGGCGCCATTGTCGTCGGCGCAGGCATCCCTCCATCCAATTTCTTCGACTTCACCGGTGGCAACGGCTTCGGTGCGGCCTATCAAAAGATTGGCGTGCCGCGCTCGCGCATCTGGTTCTCGAATTACGGAAAGATCGTGAACGTCCATGGTTGGGGCTGGCACGTGACGACGCTCGCCTACGGCGATCTCCAGAACAACGCCTCGGAAAACAAGTGGTACACGCTGCGCTTCTCCGGGACCTCGAGCGCCTCGCCAATCGTCACCGGCGCCGTGGCGTGCCTTCAGGGCCGCGCCAAGGCGAAGAATGGCGCGCCGATGACACCGGACAGGGTGCGCAAGATTCTGATGGACACCGGAACCCCACAAGAACCTGGGCCGGGTGTACCTCTGAGCCAGCACATCGGCCCGTTGCCAAACCTTGTGGAGGCGATGAAAAAGGTCTGATGCGCCTTAACAGCTTGGCCGTGGCACTCTATATGAGCGCCAATGGAGTAATTATGGAACCGTCCGTTCCGCCGCCTGAAGAGTTGGTGGGCAAGAGCATCGACTGCAAGCTCAAGCCGGGCTGGAGTTATGACGAGAAGCGGGGCGCTTTCGTTGACCCCAAAGGCGCAATAGCGCCACCGGACGCGCTGCCGAAAGGTGCTCGAATTGTCTACAAGGTGCCGTCGCTCGCTGCCCGCCCGGCTCGTTCGCTTTCAGCGGCCGAGCGCGATCTTGCCCGCTACTTGCAAGTAATCCTGCCCTCGGCAAAAGGGCAGGACCAGCTCTTGTCGGCGATGCGCTCCTGGCCCGCCATCGAAGGAGCCCATGCCACGCCCCAGATGAGCCTCCCGAAGATGGACTGACGAAGGCGCGAGCCAAGCCGCGCACGGCCTGTCGTGGCAGCCGTTGCGGAACCACGCCACGGATGCCAAGCTCCCCTCATGAACGAGGCGCCAATTTCCCTCAATCTCGATGCGGCACTTGCGGAAGCGGAAGCCAATTTCGTGGCGAAGCGCCCCATAACGGCGGCGCTTCATGATCGAGCCAAAGCCGTCATGCCCGGCGGCAATACGCGCACCGTTCTCTATTCCGCGCCGTTTCCCATCCGTATCGACCGCGCCGAGGGCGCAATCCTTCATGACATTGATGGCCACACCTATACCGACTTCGTCGGCGAATACTCCGCCGGCCTCTATGGCCACTCGAACCCGCGCATCGCCAAAGCTGTTGCCGATGCCATGGCCTTTGGCATCAATATCGGCGCCCAGCATGTGCGCGAAGTCGCCTTCGCCGAGGAGGTTTGCCGCCGCTTCCATCTCGATCTTGTGCGCTTCACCAATTCCGGCACCGAAGCCAACATGATGGCGATTGCCGCCGCGCGCTGCGACACGCGCCGCAACAAAGTGATGGCGATGCATGGCGGCTATCATGGCGGGACGCTGTACTTCGCTCACGGCGCTTCGCCGGTGAATGCGCCCTTCGATGTCATCTTGGCCCACTACAACGATATCGAAGCCACCGCCGATTTGATCGAAGCGGAAGCACGTGACTTGGCCTGCGTCATCCTCGAGCCAATGCTGGGAGGAGGAGGCTGCATTCCGGCATCGCCGGAGTTTCTCCAGATGCTCCGTGAGCGGACGAAGCATCACGGCATCGTGCTGATCTTCGACGAGGTCATGACCTCACGGCTCGCTCCGGGAGGGCTATCGGAGTTCCACGGCATCGAACCGGACTTGAAAACGCTCGGGAAATACGTGGGCGGCGGCATGTCCTTTGGGGCGTTCGGAGGCAGGGTGGAGATCATGCAGCAGTTTGATCCTTCAATGCCCAATCCGCTCCCTCACGCGGGCACGTTCAACAACAACACACTTACAATGTCGGCGGGACTCGTGGCGTTGACTGAAATCTACACACCCGAGCGCTGCCATTCTCACAACGCCTTCGGCGATGCCTTGCGGCACGATCTCAACAATCTTTTCATGCGATATCAGGCCCCGATGCAGGCGAAAGGTTTTGGTTCGATGCTGACCATCCACCCCGTCGCGGGAGACATCGACAAGCCCGAGGATGTGGAACGGGCCGACCGCCGATTGCGGCGCCTGCTTTACCTCGATCTCCTCGATGAAGGCATCTACATCGCCGAGCGTGGCTTCATCGCGCTCTCCCTCGAAATCGCCGGAGGCGAGTCGGCCAAGCTTCTGGCCGCATTGCAGAATTTCCTGATCCGCCGCCGCGCTTTCCTGCTTCCTTAGCACCTGCACACCGGGTGGCTGGCGCTTCCTTCCCGGACCGGCTACCCTTCCGTATTGAACGGACATTCAATAACACTGCGGGTGCCTCATGTATCATTCCAACCTCGGATTCGACGCCGCCGACCTCTGGCGCAAGGACCACGACCACTTCCTGCACCCCTATACCCACTTCGACAGCTTCAAGCGCGACGGTTCGCTGGTCATCGTCGAGGGTGAGGGCTGTCATATCACCGATGCCTCGGGCAAACGCTACTTCGACGGAATCGGCGGCATGTGGTGCGTCAACGTGGGTTATGGCCGCCGCGAGATCGCTGAGACCATGGCCGAGCAGGCCATGCGGCTGTGCTACTCGAACACCTTCGTCGACGTCACCAACCCGCCCGCCGCCGAACTCGCCGCGCGTCTCGCGAGCCTCGCTCCGGGGTCGCTCAATCACGTTGCCTTCGCAACATCGGGCTCCTGCGCCGTCGACACCGCGATAAGGCTCGCGCATTTCTATCAGTCGCGGCGCGGGCAGGGCACCCGCAAACTCGTCATCTCCCGCAAAAACTCATATCACGGCTCGACCTATCTCGGCATGACCGTCGGCAAGCGCGACGGCGATCAATCGCAGCATTTCAAGTACGCGGAGAATTTGGTCCATCACCTTTCGGCGCCATATCCTTACCGGCGCCCTGAGGGAATGACTCTGGAGGCGTTCAGCGATTTCCTTGTCGATGAGTTCCGCGCCAAAATCGAAGAGCTTGGCGCGGACAATATCGCATGCTTCATCGCCGAGCCCGCGCAGGCCTCAGGCGGGGTCACCATGCCACCGCCGAACTACCTGCCGCGTTTGGCTGAGTTGTGCCGCGACAATGGCATCCTCTTCATCGCCGACGAGATCGTCACCGCATTCGGCCGCCTTGGCCACATGTTCGCGTCGAAAGACGTTTTCGGCATCGAACCCGACATGATCCTGGCGGCGAAGGGCCTCACCTCCGGCTACATCCCGCTCGCGGCCACAATCTACTCCGATCAAATCCACGAGGTCATCTCCGCGCCCGATCCCGATGCCTGGTTCACTCATGGGTTCACCTATTCCGGACACCCAGTGTCGTGTGCCGTGGCGCTCAAGAACATCGAGATCATCGAACGTGAAGACCTGTGCGGAAACGCCGCCCGCGTGGGCGACTACCTCGAACAAGAACTGGCCAAGCTCTCCCATCTCCCCATCGTCGGCGATGTCCGCGGCCGCCGTCTCATGATGTGCGTCGAATACGTGAAGGACAAGGCGAGCCGCGAAAAGCTCCCGGACGAGATCAACATCTCGCGCCGCATCTCGACGCGCTGCGAAGATAACGGCCTTCTCGTCCGCCCCATCGGCCATCTCGATGTGCTATCGCCCCCGCTCACCATGACGCGTGCCGACGTCGATTTTGTCGTCGGCACGCTGGAAGTCGCGATCCGCGAAACTGCGGATGAACTGGCGCGGGAAGGCGCGTTTAGCTCGCCCGCTACAGGAAGAAATCGCCTGCCGCCAGAGTAGTGGCGCTCTGCACGAAAATGCGCATGTCGGCCGCGAAGGACTGGAACTCGCGGCGCGCCTTGATGAGAACGGCGGGCTTATCGGTCTTCCCATCGATTGGACGATCAGCAATCTGGATGGCGAGATCGTGGTCGACGAAGACGCGCCAATGGTCGCCGCCCTGTTGCTGCCCGCCGACTACGAAGTCTCCATCCGCTATGGCACGGCCAACTTACCGACGGCGAAATCACCGACGTCGCCGTCCGCGAATAGTCAACGCGGCGCCACCCGCTCGCGGGTCGCCAGTTCCTGTTCGGCGATGGTTCTGAGGACACCGGCAAGTTCGACCAGTCCGACGGTCGGCTTCAGGTCGTCCTGGGCGAGTTGCCGCAATATCTTGCCGATCGCGATCATGGTCGAGGCGAATTCATGACTTTCGACACCGATCAACTCGCGGTCGTGCAGCGACCAAAAACGGTCAAGCGATGCGCGGTCCGTGTTCACCTTGTCCGGCCGCGCCTCGTAGCGGCGCAGTTCCACCTCGGCGGCATTCAAGAACCCCGCAACCTTCTGTCCCTCGCCACTGTCGGCCATTCCGATCTCTTTGAATGGCCCCGGGAGCTTCCGCCGGTTTCGCCGCAAAGCCAACATGCAAATGAGACGGGCCACGGCGTTGTTGAGATTTTGCCGGGTGGTCCCCTTGGTGCTTCCGCGCATTCCGGGATGATCCACGTCCGCTAGCCGCTCATGCCGGACCGGCGCCTGCCGGCTGAGAATTCAGTTGCCGATGTGCCAGGTGGAGGAGACGTAGTCTTCGTCTTCCTGCCCATCGCGCTCGAACTTCAGAAAGTCGTAATACCCGCAGCGGCCTTCTCCGGGAAACACGCGGCAGGTGGATGGACGCGCCTCGTAGATCGTGCAGCGCCGCTCCTTGGTGTCGAAGAACTGGCAGACCTTCCCGTAGATCTCGTCCTTCTTCCGCCGCATCAAGCGTTTGTGGCCGTGGGCAGACTTGAAATACTTCTTTTCCGTAGCTTTCAGCGAAAGCCCGAAAAACTTGGCGATCCGCTCGGCGTCGCTGTCTTTCACTTCGATCACTGGATAGGAGCAGCAATAACCGGGGCATTTCGTGCAGTCGTAAAGCTTGCGCGCCATCAAACGAATCTCTCTCGAAGCGCGCGAAACTAGCCAGTGGCCCGCGCGGTTGCCAGTGCAGCCGCGCCAGTCCCTGCAACTTTTCCATGCTGTGACTTGATCGCCGCGAATTTCTTCTGCGTCTCCGCCATCTCCGCCATCAGCCACTCGCGGAAGGCGCGCACGGGAGCCGTCTCCTTGATGCCTTTCGCGCGCACCACCCAATAGGCCCAGGTCTCCTTCGTCTCGAGGATGAAGGGCTTCGTCAGCCAGCCCTCGGCGAGAGAGTCGGTGACCAGCACCTGATCGCTGAGCGCGAAGCCTTGACCCGCTTCCGCCGCTTCGATGGCCAGCTGTGCATTAAAAGTGGGGCCGCGTTGCCCGAGTTCGGGATCGGCGCCCGCCGCCGTGAGCCATTGCGTCCACCACTGCTTGCGGTCCTCATGGAGCAGGGTGAAGTCGCGCAGATCGGCCGGCGTGAGACCCGGCCGGTCCTCGATGAGCGATGGCGCGCAGACCGGAAATGTCACGGGGTCCGCCAGCTTGAAGGAGTCCACATCGTCCCAGCCGCCGGGTCCATAACGGATGCCAACATCGGCCTCGCCCGCCCGGAAGTTCACCAGCCGCATCGACGGATCGATCACCAGCTCTATGTCCGGATGAAGCTCGTTAAAACGTCCGAGTCGCGGCACCAGCCAGCGCGAAGCCGTGGCAGGCTCTACAGTCACAAGAAGGCGCCGCACATCTCCTTGCGCCGCAGCCTCGCGGGTTGCGGCAGCCATGGCATCGAAGAGGGGAGTGAGCTGGCTTCCAAAGCGGCGTCCTGCCTCAGTTGGCGTTACGCCGCGCCCGGTTCGGATAAACAGTTCCGTGCCAAGCCACTCCTCCAACTCGCGGATATGGCGGCTGATGGCGGCGTGAGTGACGAACAGTTCATTCGCAGCATCGGTGAAGCCTTCGAGCCTGGCAGCGGCTTCGAAAGCTTTGAGCGCATTGAGCGACGGCAGACGGCGGGCCACGATTCGGTCCTGTAAGTTTTTGTTACATCAAGCGTAGGATAATGCCGTTTGTGTTGCAAGGGCGAAATAGGCATATTGTGTATCAACAGAACACGAGATTGAGGAGCCCGCCATGAACTGGATTTTCGACACATATTCAAACGTTTACAAGACCGCAATGATGCAGGCCGAGAACCATGACCATCATGCTGCATCTGCGAAAGCAGCAAAAAACATCAAGCGCCACGGCCTCTTTGGCCTGTTTGCTAGCCGCTAAATGGTTGCGGTCAAGAGCTACTTAACGCAATAATTGCAGGGAAACCAAGGCTTCGAGCACGTTTCCCTGCGATGACTTTACTCTGAGCACTACAAAGCGTGCGGGATGAAAAATAGTCCTTGACACTCGCCATAGTACTCGACTCCCGTCAGGGGCTGCATGGCATTAGGCTGGTTAGGGGTTTGGGGCTGGCGACAAGATTTCGCAGGAAAGGCTCGATTGTAAATCGGCTGGGGGATGCCAGGGCTTTGCAGAA
>JBJXGL010000181.1:0-7530 GCA_046160365.1 Aestuariivirga sp.
TTCTGCAAAGCCCTGGCATCCCCCAGCCGATTTACAATCGAGCCTTTCCTGCGAAATCTTGTCGCCAGCCCCAAACCCCTAACCAGCCTAATGCCATGCAGCCCCTGACGGGAGTCGAGTACTATGAGAACTATTATGGCCCAAAGAGGAATAATATTTGCCGCCGCTCCGCTTCGCCAATCGCTCACCGTCAGCTCCAGGTAAATTTTCGCCAATCACAACGACGGTGGGTCCACCCATTCTACACTTTGCAAAAACCGCGCGGGGCAGTTAGAGACAGGTTCTGCAACTGCTGGTGATACTTGGTATGGATGACGATCTGCGTGAGCTCTCAGAGGCGGTAAAGGACGCTAAGGGATCGGAAGCAGTGCTGAAGGCTTTCCTGCGCGCGGCGCGGGAAGCGGCCGATACGGTGGAGGCAACCGCGTTCGTGGCAAGCCTCGAACCTGCAGCTTACAAATCCGAAACCGTGCGCTTTCTGGCCGGAGATTTTCTGCTTGAATTCCAGGAAGCCGAGGCAGCGCTTGGCTGGTATGGGGGCGTCACGGCCCCGGCCTTCGTCCGGCGCGCCCGAGCCCATCTTGCACTCGGCGACAGGCAATCGGCGGTGAGGGAATACAAGGCCGGTCTTGAAAAGGATCCGCAATTGCGTGACGCCGGTCTCGACGCAGCCCTGAGTGTGGTGCAGGCCCGCACTGGCGGTGGCGCCGAAGTCTTCGATATCTCAGGACGGCGGATTGAAACGGCGCCCGACAAGCCGGCGTTCTTGCCACCCACCGAACGTGAACGCATCACCTTCGCCGATGTCGGCGGCCATGATGAGGTCAAGACCCAGATCAACCGCAAGATCGTTCTCCCCTTCGCTAAGCCCGGACTGTTTCAGCGCTTCCGCAAGAAGGCTGGCGGCGGGGTGCTGATGTACGGTCCACCGGGCTGCGGCAAGACGCTGTTGGCCCGCGCCACGGCAGGCGAATGCGCGGCGAAATTCATGCCCATCCATATTCCCGAAATCCTCGATATGTACATCGGCCAGTCGGAAAAGCGCCTCGCTGCCGCCTTCGAGCAGGCGCGTCAGTCGCGGCCGACCGCGCTCTTCATCGACGAGATCGAAGCCCTGGCGGCGCGGCGGAAATACACCTCCGACAATGGTCAGTCGGCGCTCGTCAGCACCTTCCTTTCGGAAATGGATGGTGTCGCAGCCTCAAATGAGGGCGTGCTGGTGCTCGCCGCCACCAATGTGCCCTGGGCGATCGACGCGGCCTTCCGCCGGCCTGGCCGTTTCGACCGGGTGATCTTCGTGCCGCCGCCGGATGAAGCCGCCCGCCGTGTGATCCTCAAGATGCATCTCAAGGAGCGGCCGCAGGCGCGGGGCCTTGCCATCGATGCAATCGCCGCGAAAACCTCGGGCTTCTCCGGCGCCGATCTTGCGGGCCTCGTCGACACCGCAGTTGAACTCGCAATCGAGGACAGCATGAAGGCGGACGACATTGCGCCGATTACCCAGGCGCACCTTGCAGCCGCGCTGAAGGAGTCGAAACCGTCGACGCTCGAATGGCTGTCTTCGGCGCGCAACTATGCCAAATATGCTAACCAGGGCGGACTCTATGACGACGTTACCGCCTTTCTCGACCGGCACGCGAAATAATCGTGGCCGACGCCGACCTTCGAACCGCACTGCGCACGGGTTGGGCCTATCTCGAAGCCGGCAATGCCGCCGCCGCTGGACGGGCTGCCGAGGACGCCCTGGCCATCGACCCCGGCAATGGCGAGGCGCTTGAACTCCTGTCCCGCAGTTTCATCGAGCGGCGCAACTGGCGCCATGCGGAAGATGTGGCGCGTCACTTGATCGCCGCGGCGCCGGAAGATCCCGATGGCTACGCTCTCGTCGCATTGGCATTGAGCGGGCGCGGCCAGGGCCACAGCGCTCTTGGGTTTTTCGATCAGGCGCTGGCCTGTGACGAAACACACGCGCTCTCGCATCATGGCCGGGCGCTGATCCTGGAATCGCTGGGACGGCCGAAAGATGCGAAAGCTTCCTATCAACGAGTCATGGAACTTGATCCGGACAATCCGAACATCCTCGCCCACTTCAGCAGCTTTCTTATGGGAAATGGCCAGACAGCTGAAGCAACCGAGCTGCTGACAAGGGCGGGCGAAGTCGACGCCGGGAGTTTCGCCTTCATGATCGCCAAAGGCCACGAGGCCTTGCGCAATGGTGATGCGGCCACGGCCCGCGAACAGGCGCTTCTCGCGCTTGAGCAGAATTCTGTAAGCAGCGAGGCAATTGAGTTGATGATCCTGTCGCGCATGCAGACCTCGCGTGCTGGCGCGCTCTGGTGGCGGCTGCTTCGCATGATGAACCGGCTGGAATTGAAGCATCAGCTCTGGCTTGGGGGCGCGGGTTTTCTGCTTTGGTCGGTCCTCTGGATGAGCTGGAGCCGATGGCAGCCAAAGCCTTTGCAATTCTTTGTTCTGTTGGCGACGATCTTCATCCCTGTCCTGCTGCAGGCAGGCCCATTCCTGCTGCGCCACATCATCGCGCGCGAATTGAAAACGCTGAGCTTGCGAAAATTCTAGGAGACACCCATGACTTCCGATACCGGGCAGACGCTTTTCGCAGCGGAACGAATGCTCGATGTCGGCAATGCCGACAAGGCGCTGGAGGGGGCCATGAGCGTCCTCGGCCGCGAGCCGGAAAACCCACGCGCCCTGGCGCTCGCAACACGCTGCCACATCGCAATGGAAGATTGGGACGAGGCCGAAGCTGCGATCGACTCTTTGATGGCAGCGGAGCCAGAAAGCGCTCAGGGCCTCATCCTGCGTCTCGCCATCGCCGACCGCAACAAGCCGCGCGGCAAGAAGACCCTTGCGGCCGCACAGAACGTTCTCGCGGTTGATCCCGAGTCGGCCATTGCCTGGAACCTAAGGGCTGTGGCCCATGATAATCTTGGCGCCTATGATGAGGCCGAGCATGCCTACCGTCAGGCAATCGAGTTCGAACCCGACGACGTGGACTTTCTAGCTTCCTTCGCCGATTTCCTTTCAAAGACCGGACGCAAGGAAGAAGCACAGTCTCTGATGCAGCGCGCAGCTGAGCTTGAACCCGACAGCGTTTCGGTTCTGGTGGCTTCAGGTACAGAGGATCTGCGTGCCGGCCGGCCTGACGAGGCCATGGAGAAGGCTCTATGGGCCCTGCAACAGGACCCCAACGATCAATCGGCTATTGGGCTTCTGGTATCGATCAAGACGGCGCGCAGCCCGGTGATGGGAATCTGGTGGCGCTGGGCGAGCCTGATGGAACGCATGAGCAATGGCCAGCGCTGGGCAGTCGTCATTGGTCTCTATCTCGTCTGGCAAGTCTTTTCACGCACCATCCTGAAGCAAGCGCCAGATTATCTCCAGATCGCAGTCGTGGCACTCTGGGTGGGCTTCTGCATCCTCACCTGGGTTGGCCCGAGCCTGTTCCGCAAGGCGATTGCTCGCGAGATGGAGAAGGTGAAGATCAAGCAGTTCTGACGAGGGTGAGCGCCTTCAAGCGACGCTCAAGAAATTGCTTCTCCGCGGGGCTTGAGGAAATTGAAATGGCGCGGCGATAGGCTTCGGCCGCTTCCGTGGTTCGCCAGGCCCGGCTGAGCAGATCGGCCTTGGCGGCGTGGAAGGGCTGATAGGCCTGCAGATCCTGTTCGATCGCGGCCAGCGCCGCGAGCGCCGGTGCCGCACCTTCGGCATAGGAGAGCGCCACGATGCGGTTGAGAGTAATCACTGGGTTGGGTGTGATTTCCAGCAAACGGTCATAGATCAAGACGATTTCCCGCCAGCCCGTTTCGGCGAACGACTTGGCCTCGCAATGGATGGCGGCAATGGCGGCCTGCAGTTGATAGGCGCCGGGACGGCCCAGCCGCAACGCCCGCTCCAGCATGGCCGTAGCATTGGCGATTCTGGCGCGACCCCATCGCGAGCGGTCCTGATCCTCAAGCGCCACCGGAACGCCATCAGCACCGGTGCGCGTATCAAAACGCGCGCGGTGAAGCAGCATCAGCGCAAGAAGGCCCGTGGGCTCCGGTTCGCCGGGCAGGAAACCGCACAGGAGTTCCGCCAGCCGGATCGCCTCGGCGCACAAATCCGCGCGCATGTAATCCCGCGAGGACGACGCATAACCTTCGTTGAAGATGAGATAGATCACAGTGAGCACGGCCTCTATCCGGTCTGGCCATTGCGATTGCTCCGGCACCTCGTAGGGAATTCCGGCCTTGGCGATCTTCCGCTGCACGCGCACCAGGCGCTGCGCCATTGCCTCGCGCGGCACCACGAAGGCGCGGGCGATCTCCTCGGTGGTAAGGCCGCACAGCGTTCGCAAGGTCAGCGCCACACTTGCCTGTTTATCGAGCGCGGGATGGCAGCAGGTGAAAATCAGCCGCAAGCGCTCGTCCGGAATAGCGCCGTTTTCCCGCAACTCGGGCGCATCCTGATCGAGCTTCACGAGATACTCGAGCTCACCCCGCTTCGAACGCCAATTGGACGCGCGCCTGATCTTGTCGATCGCCTTGCGCCGCGCCACTTGCAGGAGCCACGCCTGCGGATTGGCTGGAATGCCGCGCGGCCAGTGGTCGAGCGCGGAGACATAGGCCTCCTGCAGCGCGTCCTCGGCCAGTGCGAAATCGCGCAGCTCCTTGATGAGCAGCGCCAGAAGCCGGCCCCGGTCTATGGACGTCAAGACCGGAGCCAGACTCATCGGTTATTCGAACACCATGATGGGCCGCACCTCAACCGTGCCGGTGCGGGCGTCCGGGATCTTGGCCGCATAAGCGATCGCCTCGTCGAGGTTCTTGCAGTCGAGGATGTAGAAGCCTCCGAGCTGCTCCTTGGTCTCGGCGAATGGACCGTCCATGGTCTCCGTTTTGCCCTTGCGCACGCGCACCGAAGTCGCCGTGCTGGTGGGTTGAAGCGCTTCGCCGCCGCCGTATTTGCCGGCCTTCTGCACGGTTTCGGTGAAGGCCTGGTACTCGCCGAGATAAGCATCGAACTCCGGCGTCCCAGGGGCCGGGCTTGCCGCGGCTTCGCTGCCATAGATCAAGAGCATGTATTTCATCGTGTGTCTCCTTGGGGAAAGGTTTCACCAGAATGGTCTGGCGCGTCAATGACGATCGGGATGGGACGGAATCGACTGGTCAGAGGAGCGACCATGACAAATATCCGGCCAGCGCCAGCATGACGGCCTGCGTTCCAATTCCGCCCGCGATGCGAAGCGGCGATTTGGTGTTCACCGCGTCAAGCCCGGCGACATGCAGAATGCGGGCGGCGATGAACACCAATCCCGCGGTATGTAACCAGAATGACGGCAGTGCGCGTGCTTCTGCCAATCCCATCAGGATCAGCATCAGCGGCACAACCTCGATCAGGTTGCCATGCCGCCTGATCCACAAGGCGAGACCCATGTCGTCGCTGTGGAGGATCGAGATGTTGGCCCTGCCGCGCTTGGCGGAAACAATATTCGAAAGCACCGCGACCAACAGGGCGAAGGTGGCGGCGTAGAGAGATGTGACTGGAAAGCTCATGTGTGTTGCCTTTCGTTGGGTGAACGGCACCATGACGAATGGCAGCAGCGGGATTCGACAGGTCGAACACGCCCCGCCTCACCGGATCGCAGGCGGCTCCGCGACGGTCTCTGCGTCGCTGCTGTCGGCGTGGACCGAATCTCGGATCAGCTTCTCGGTGGTTTCCTCAAAGTAACTCTGCATCTCTTCATGCAGCTCGAGGAATTGCCGCCAGACCACCTCTTCGAAAGCGCGGCGCGGGGCCTTGACCATGACAGTGGTGCGGCGCTGGCGTGGATAGCGAAAGGGCTTGAAGCCGTAGCGGCGGCACAAGGCGAGGAACAGCTTGACTGACCAGGGGTCGGGCATGGTGAAGGCCAGCTCGACGGCAGGATCCTTGAGCGTTGCCTCCGCGAGCTTCGCCTTCAGCCGCTCCGCCGCGGCTCCCGCCGCCGAACGCTCGCCCGAAGTCGCACCTCCCATGAACAGCGCTTCGATCTTACGAAGCTTCTCGCGCAGCCGCTCTTCCAAAGACATTGAAGGTCATTCGGTGGTCGGGCGAGGCCAGTCAAGGAGGAATAAGGATTTTCCACAAAGGCGGGCAACGAGGCCCGGACCGAAACACAAAACCCGCCGCGCATTTCTGCAGCGGCGGGTTTCGGTTGTCGATGTGAATGAAGGTTGTTTCTGTCTTTCGCAGGCCTGGCAGCGACCTACTCTTCCGCGTCTTGAGGCACGAAGTACCATTGGCGCTGGGGCGATTTACGGCCGAGTTCGAGATGGGATCGGGTATGGATGCCCCGCCAGAGCCACCCTCACGCCGCCTTCTTCACCTTCAGCTCCACCGTCAACCCAGCCCTCCGTGCCAGTGTGATCAGCGCGTCGATGCTGAAATTGTTGATACGGCCACGCAGCATGTCGTTGAGGCGGGGCTGGGTGACGCCTAGGCGTTTCGCAGCGGCAGCTTGTGTGAGCTTCAGGCTTTTCACATGTTCGGTGAGGGCGATCATCAAGTCCGACCGCATGGTCATTGCGGCTGCGGCTTCTGGCGAATCTTCGAGGGCGTCCCATACATTGGCATAGCTTTTCATCTTCATGTCACTCTCCATCAAACCAACTTCAGTCGCCGGGCCGCCAAATCCAGTTCATGCTTCGGTGTCTTCTGCGATTTCTTTTGAAACGCATTGAGCACGTAAATAGCGTCGGCCTTGTCCAAGACGTAGATGACCCGATAGGCACCGGTTTCATCGCGCACCCGGATTTCTCGAACTCCTGCGCCAACTGTTTTCATGGGTTTCCAGTCGGTGGGCTCCAATCCCATCTGCACGCGGCGTAGTTCCGTACCAGCTTCTTTGCGGGCCGACAGTGGAAAGTCCCGAATGCAGTCCAACGTGTCGCCGAGAAAGAAAATTCTCTTCATCCACGCACGATCTTATATCAGTATTCGTATAAAGTCAAGCACGTCCAAAACCGCAAAACCCGCCGCCGTTTCCGGCAGCGGGTTTGGATGAAGTGATGTGAATGAAGGAGTTTTTGGCCGATGCGCTTATCCGAAAAGTCTGCAACTTTTCGGGCACATCTCTTCTGTCTTTCGCAGGCCTGGCAGCGACCTACTCTTCCGCGTCTTAGGACGAAGTACCATTGGCGCTGGGGCGATTTACGGCCGAGTTCGAGATGGGATCGGGTATGGACGCCCCGCCATAGCCACCAGGCCGGCGAAGGACAGGTGCCGGGTGTCAGATATCAGGTGTCAAGAAGACACCGGACAAGCTGCAACCGGCGAAGCACAATAAGGTCTTTCGATCGACAACCATGGTCAGGCGGCGCCAATCTCTTGACACCCGATACCTGACACCTGATGGACATTACTAATGAGAGCGAACAAGCCTATCGAACGATTAGTACCGGTAAGCTGCAGGCATTGCTGCCCTTCCACGCCCGGCCTATCAACGAGGTCGTCTTCCTCGGTTCTCAAGGGAGAAATTGTTTCGAGGTG
>JBJXGL010000182.1:0-8951 GCA_046160365.1 Aestuariivirga sp.
TTCTGCAAAGCCCTGGCATCCCCCAGCCGATTTACAATCGAGCCTTTCCTGCGAAATCTTGTCGCCAGCCCCAAACCCCTAACCAGCCTAATGCCATGCAGCCCCTGACGGGAGTCGAGTACTATGACGCGCGCTTCAAAACCTTATCCAAGAGCCAATTGCATACCGCACACGAAGTGCATGCGGCTCCTTTGAAGCCATTGATTGAGATAGGTGGCGTCGATCCACAGATAGGGCCAATCACCATCGATCGGGCGTTCGAAGAAGGCCTTCACCTTGCCGCCGATCTCCTTGCACAGCCGCGACACCTGGCTCTTGGACACGCCGCTCATGCCAATGGCTTACGCGAATCGCTCTCCGGGCGCTGCCGATTGACACCTCGAGAAACAGCACAATCACTACGATACCCAATTCCCACACTCGACAAACAAATACAGACACCAGCGCCGCTCAGAATCGCCCCACGCCCCCAAACACGCATCGTTGCCTTCAATCTAACGAAGCAACTCCCGGGCGATGATAGACCGTTGGATCTGGTTTGTACCCTCATAGATCTGTGTGATCTTGGCATCCCGATAGAGGCGTTCGACTTCAAAGCCTCTGATGTAACCCGAGCCACCAAACACTTGCACTGCATTTGCGGTATGTTGGACAGCGCAGTCACTGGCGAAGCATTTGGCAATGGAGCAATCCATGGTGGCGTCGCCGCTTGCATCCATGACCATGGCGGCACGGTGTACGAGGGATCGTGCGGCAGCGATGTCTTTCTGCATATCAGCGAGCAACCATTGCAATCCTTGGTTCTCTGAAATCGGCTTGCCAAACTGCTTGCGCGTCTTGCCATAGTCCAATGCGGCCTCGAGTCCGGCTTGGGCGATCCCAACAGCAAGGGCGCCGATGCCAATTCGGCCCTTGTCGAGAACACTCATCATGATGTGGAATCCACGGCCTTCCTGACCGAGCAACGAGTCTGCAGGGAGCGCCACATTGTCAAAATGGAGCGCTCCAACCTGTGAAGCACGTTGCCCCATCTTGTGTTCCTTCTTGCCGCGCGAAACGCCTTTAGCTGCAAGGTCGACAATGAATATTGACATGCCCCGATGGCCTGCATCTGGATTCGTGCGAGCCAGAACAAAACCGACATCAGCGACAGGGGCATTGTGAATCCACATCTTGGAGCCTGAAAGGATCCAACCGTCACCATTCCGCTTGGCGGTGGACTTGATGCCCGACACATCAGTTCCGGCTTCGGCCTCAGTGATGCAATAGGCGACGCGCGTCTTGTATGCGAGAATTGGCCCCAGCCATTTTGCCTGTTGTGCAGCTGTGCCATGGGTGGACAGGAGCGTTCCGATCAATTCGACGAGTCCGCACTGATCAGCCACGGACGCGTAACCGCGCGACAGCTCCTCCATGACAACTGCGTAAGCGAGCGCATCCAGGCCAGCACCACCGAGTTCAGTGGGCGCCGTGATGCCAAATAGGCCCAATGTGGCCATTTTTGCATAAAGGTCAGAAGGAAATGACTCGGCATCATCAAGCCCCGCGGCGATGGGCCTTACTTCGCTTTCCGCAAACCGGCGCGCAGTGTCTCGAATCTGATCATAGATGTCTTGGGTGTGAAGTGGACGTGGTAGAAACATGTGTCAGGGGTTTCTCATGATGAATTGGAGAACGCCGTCGGAGTTGAACGTGGGAGAAGCCGGTGGGTCCGGTTCCAGTTCACAATGGAGCAACTGGTTCGTGCCGTAAAGAGCAGGTTATACAGTTGACGCCAGACAATCGGTCGCTACTTCATTGTCGAGGCGCGTTCGATGAGGTTGCCGGGGACCGTTCGGAGGATCCCGCCCGCGGATTTTGCCGATGTCATCATCGTCTGGAGGAGCTCCATGGCGCTGGCAACCATCAGCCTGTGGTCCTGTACGATGGTTGTCAGGCTGTAGGATTTCCATGACGCCTCCGGGATATCATCGAAACCGGCGACAAGCACATCTCCTGGAATTGAAAGTCCGAGTTCATACCGCAAGGCGTCCATCGCGCCGAGTGCCATGAGGTCATTCCCGCAAAAGATGGCCTCGGGCAGTGGGCCGCTCTGCTTGAGACTCAGGATCGCCTTGTATCCACCGTCATAGTGGTAGTCGCCGGTGATGCACAGGAGCTTGGAAACGCCATGGCGACGCAAGCGCGCGCGAAAGCCACGAAGGCGTTCCCTGTTCGCATGGCTACCGGCAGAACCGGCAATGTAGCCAAAAGCCTTCGCACCGCGAGTAACGAAAAGATCGGCTATTGCTGCAGCGCCACCAGCGCTGTCCGCACACACGGATGCAACCCACCTGTTCTTTACTGGTGTATTGAACGAGATTGCGGGGATATTGATCTGTTCCAAGGATCGCGCGGCTTGCGTGGAAAGTACCGGCAGCGCACTGACAACCGCATCGACCCGAAAACTTGCGAGGCGCGGCAATACGCCGTCCAGCGAGTGGATGCGGTCAGTACGGATGAGCAGAACCTGGTGACCAGTATCTTGCAGCGCCTTGGCGAATTCCTCTAACGCCAGGGCATAAAAAGGATTGTTGGTGCCGCTGATCACCACGGCCACGAAATTGGAGCGATGTTTGAGCAACATCCGCGGCAAGAAATTTGGGCTGTACCCAAGTTTCTTTGCGGCCTTTAGAACTTTCTTGCGAGTCTCTTCAGAGACACTCCTGCCCTCGGTGAAAGTCCGCGACACGGCGGATTGCGAAACACTAGCAAGACGGGCGACGTCTGTGGATGAAGGATAACGGCGGCTCTGTTTCATAGCGGACTAACTGATACGATTGAAAGCAAGCAATCGCACCTCATGCCAGTTCATCAGATTGTCTTAAGCATTCCGCCGTCGACGAAATAGGTCGAACCAACCGAGTAGCTCGCCCTTGCGGAACAAAGGAAAACAAAAAAGTCGGCGATTTCCTCAGGAGAAGAGAACCTTCCGATTGGTGCGTTCTCCTTGGCGAGTTGGTCGATATAGCCCTGCCAATTGCCACCCGTATCGGCAGTGAGCTGCTTTGCGGTCTTGATCCAGTCCGGAGTAAGTACAAAACCGGGATTGATTGCATTCACCCGGATACCATCCTTGATGAACTCCGTGGCCATGGTTTTTGACAGCATCACCAAGGCGGCTTTGGTCACATTGTAAATCGGCTCATACCAAAGTGGTTGCGCCGCGCAGATAGAGGCGTTGTTGAGAATGACGCCGCCGCCTCGGCGTTTCATCAATGGTACGATCCCACGCGCCAGTCGCGTTGCAGCCATGACATGAAGGTCCCAGTAGTACTGCCATTTCGAGTCCGGGGCCTCCATGATTGTTTCGTTGCTGCCCGTGCCGGCATTGTTGACAAGAATGTCGGCGCCTCCGAACTCTCGCTCCAAAGCCGTCATCACGCTGTTGCAGCCGTCGGATGTTGCAACGTCACATGCAATGACGGCGACTTTGACCTTGGCGCTGGCGGCAACTTCGGCCCGCGCTGCGTCAAGCCGGGCGGCGTCACGGGCGACCAGAAAAACATTCGCCCCTTCGGCGGCAAGACCCTTGGCAACGGCCAGCCCGATGCCGACGCTTCCTCCAGTGATCACTGCAACCTTGTCCCGCAATCCCATGTCCATCACACAAACTCCCTGTTACTTGACGATTGGAATCTTGGCGCGGTCAATCGTGATGGCGACGGCGAGAACGAGCACCAAGCCGAAGACTATGTTTTGAGCAAATATGTTGATGCCGAGAAAGGTCATGCCAATGCGAACAACTGAAATGATGAGGGAGCCCACGAGGGTTCGCCAGATGCTTCCGACACCGCCTGTGATGGCTGTACCGCCGACCACCACGGCGGCAATGGAGGGCAACAGCATTTCGGCCGCAAGCGTTGGCGAACCACTCGACAGACGGCCAGCGAGTATGACACCCGCCAGCGCGGCGAAACCCGCTGAAAGCATGTAAGCAAATATCTTCTGGCGGTCGACTTTGACTCCAGAGGCGTAGGCAGCGGGCTCTCCGGCGCCGATTGCCGCACTGTAGCGCCCGAACCGCGTGTGGGCCTGCAGAATATGCGCCACAGCCAGCACGATGAGGCCTACTATGATGACATTGGGTATGCCGAGATGATTGCCGGTAATCCAGGTCTGATAGCTGCGTTCAGTGTCCCCGAGCGTAATCGATCGTTCCTTCGAGGTGACGAGGGCGGAACTGAAGAGGACGCCACCCATTGCCAAAGTGGCGATGAAGGAAGGAATCCTGAGTTTGACGTGAGCAACCCCAGATAGGAATCCCGCAAAGATACCGATGCCAACAGCCAGCCCGAAGGAGGCATATCCCAGCTGAGCTACGGTAAGAGCCACGATGACGCTGGCAAATGACGCCATTGACTGAAGCGACAGGTCAATGCCGCCGAGCATGATGACAAAAGTCACCCCGGTCGCAAGGATGAACAGGACGGCTGTATCGCTGGCCAGCTGCAGCAACGTCGAAGGTTCGAGGAAGACAGGTTGCATCGTTCCAACGACTGCAATGAGCAACACAAGGGTCGCGAGCGGCAGCCACTGTCGCAGCTTGTCGGCGTTGAGCCCTTTCAAAAACGAGTCCATCTGCATCTACACCATGTGTCCAATGAGATCGACTTGGCGCGGTTTGTGGCCGGGGCTTGCGTCGGCCCGGTGGGTGATTCTGCCATCGCGCATGACCAGAAGCGTGTGGCTGAGCCCAATTGTTTCCTCGAGAGTATCCGAGGTCAGAATGACGGCAAGCCCTTCGCTGGTGACGGCCCGCGCCAGATCATAGACTTCTTCTTTGGCGCCGACATCAAGCCCCCGTGTCGGATGATCGAGAATAAGGATGCGGGCCTTGGCCTGAAGCCATTTGGCAAGCACGACCTTCTGCTGATTCCCGCCCGAGAGATTCAGGCAAAGCGTATTGATGGTTGGTGTCTTGATCTTCAACCGCTCAACCCAGCTTTCGGAAACGCGCTTTTCTTCCTTCGCATTGATCAGGCCATGCTGCGAGAGCGTTGCCAGGTCGGCGAGCGTAATGTTTGCCGCAACCGACAGGAACAGCACCAGTCCTTCGACGCGCCGCTCACGGGGAATATAGCCCAGGCCAAGATCCACGGCCTTGGCGGGTGTCGAGAGTTTCACATTTTGCCCATTGATACGCAGGGTTCCGCTGTCGTGGGGAGCAAAGCCGGCGAGTGTCCGTGTAAGTTCTTCGCGCCCGGAACCTATCACGCCAGCAATTCCGAGAATCTCCCCGGCATGAAGTCGGAACGTCACATCCTTGTAGGAATGACCAAGCGACAATCCCTCCGCTTCGAGTACGACATTGTCGCGGTAAGGCTTCTGCAACGGCTCACGATAATACTCCGCCTGAAGGCTCCGGCCCACCATGATGTGATGCAGCTTCGTGGTGTCGGCTTCGGAGGCTTTGAGGTCCGCAACCACCGCGCCATCCTTCATGACGTAAATACGGTCGGAAACTTCCAGCACCTCGTCGAGGCGGTGCGATACGAAGATGAATGACGCCCGGGATTTGAGCGCCCGTACGCGGGCGAAGAGTATGTCGATTTCGGCACGCTCTAGCACGGAAGTTGGCTCGTCCAGCAGGATCACGAGATGGTCGCCCGCATGTTCTTCCAGCGTTAGCGCTTTGGCGAGTTCGACCATCTGTCGCGATGCAAAACTCAACGAGTCGGCTCTGGCCCTTGGATCAACATCTACTTGCACCTTTTCGAGTTGCCGTCTGGATGCGGCATAGAGGCGGCTCCAGTTGACAACGCCGTAGCTGGTGAATTGTGCCTCGTTCCCAAGATAGATGTTCTCGCCGACTGTCATGTTCGTCAGCAGGGACTGTTCCTGGAACACCATGCCGATGCCCTTGCGATTGGCGTCGGCGGCGCTCTCGAAGCTCGAAGGCTGACCGGCAATACGGATTTCACCTGAGTCTGGTTGATAGACGCCACTGAGGATTTTCATCAGCGTCGATTTGCCCGCGCCGTTTTCTCCGATGAGTCCGACCACCTCACCCCGCATAATGTCGATCGATACGCCCTTCAGTGCATGCACGCCGGGGAACCGCTTGTCGACATTGACGAGCGACAATGCCGGGACTTCGGACGAACTGGTCATTTGACGATTTTCATGAGCTTGCGGTCGATGGAAAGCGCTACGGCCGCGATGATCATGAGCCCCTGAACGCCTATTTGCACGCTTGGCGGCACACCCATCAGCACCATGCCATTGGAAAGGACGACCACGATGAGAACGCCGACCAGGGTTTGTAGGACGCTGCCCTGGCCACCGGACAACGCCGTTCCGCCGACCACCACCGCGGTAATGGTGGTGAACAGCCGCCCGTTGCCCATTTGAGCGTTCCCAAGTCCGAGCTGCGCCGCAGCCAGAATGCCACCGACGGCGTAAAAGACACCTGCGATGGTGAAGGCGACAATTCTAACCTTGGCCACGGAGATTCCCGAAAGGGCGGCGAGTTCCTCACCACCACCGAGGGCGTAGATATGACGGCCAAGCCGCGTGTAGTTCTGAATGAGGAGCGCAACTATGAGGCACACCAGTGCGACCCACACGCCCCAAGGGAATCCCAAGAAACGCTCGATTGCAAGACCGCGGATCATCGGATCGTTGATGCGCGTGGCCATGCCGCCCAGCAGGGCATTGGCAATTCCGACACCTATGAACCAGGTGCCGAGCGTTGTCATGAATGACGGCACCTTCAATCGCACATGAATGACGCCATTGATGAACCCTACAGCAGCTCCAACGATCAGGACTGCAGCTACGGCAAAGAGGCCATAGTCATTGGCATTCGCTCCATTGATGACGAGCATCGACAGGATCACCGCGGCGAGCGTCAAGACGCCTTCCACCGAGAGGTCGATCGATCCCATCAGGATAATGAAGGTCGCACCGATACCGAGGACCAGCGGAATCATCGCGGTTTGACTGATCCGGACCATGTTGCCGAAACTGAGAAAGTTGGGATTGATGAAGCTGATGATCGCGCAGAGCAACAGCAAGACGATGACCGGTGCCCATGAGGCAACACGCCATCGCCGTGTCTTAGGTTTTCCGGCATCTGCAGGCTGGGAAGCGATTATGGAGTTTTTCAGGGTCTGAACCATTTCCGGGGGCGCCGCGCAATAATCAAGAGGCGGCTCGTCAGCTGCCACGACAACTGCTTGCGATACAAAAGGGGAGGAGGCGCGCAACCAGCAGCGGCGCGCCTCGCATGCTGATTAATTGTACTGGATCTGCCCGCTGACGCGGCCCCAGATATCTTTCCAGTCCAGCTTCGGCTCCGCTTTTATGTTGGAGTCATAATAGGCCTGCGCGTTCTCGCTAGTTATGACGACGCCGGTACCGTAGAACTCGCGGTGTTCCTTCGGTTCCTTCGCCGGATCGAAAACACCGGTCTTTGCGGCAAAGCCTATCGCCAGACCCATACCGCCTTGCCAGAAGGGATCCCAGGCAACCGTGCCAGACATTTCGCCCTTCAGGATAGCTTCCACCGCAAGCTGGATGCCGTCGATGCCGCTCACTAGCACCTTTCCAGCCCGGCCATCGGCACGCAGTGCCTCGATGGCAGCGAGGCCCATGCCATCGTTGGCAGCCCAGACGCCGCCGATCTTGTCGCCGAATTGGGTGAGCCAGGCATTAGTCTTCTCGAGAGCTTCGGTATCCGACCAGTTGGCCACCTGGAAGTCGAGAAGTTCGATGCCCGGGTTGTCCTTGAGGGCCTGCTCGAGACCTGCCTTGCGTTCGATGGCAGGAACGTTCGACTCAATTCCACCGAGCGCGACGATGCCACCCTTGCCGCCCATGGATTTGAAGAGGGCTTCCGCCATCGCCTTGCCATAGGGTACACCGCTGAACGAGATGTGCGCGACGTAGTTTGGATCGTAGTCCCACGGGTGGAGATCGTTGGGCTTGTTCCACTGCGTGACGACATAGGCGCCGGCTTCTTTACACGCTTCTACGATGGGCCGTGCGTCAGGGCTGTCATTCGGGTCAATATTGATGGCGCAGTTGCCGCCGGTCTTGGCGAGGATTGCCTTGACGTCGGCAATACCCTTTTCACTATTACCCTCTGTAACCAGCGTGACATATTCCGCGCCAACGGACTTGGCGAAGGCAGCGCCCCCCGCATTCCACGTTGCGTGGTAGGGATTGGACAGCGAACGAATGGAATTGACTACGGTCGGCACGTCGGCAGCGTGTCCACGGCGCGAGATGATAGCCGGAAACATTCCAACGGCACCGATGGCAGCAGCACCCTTCAGAATTTGACGGCGTTGTAACGGACGACCGAGTCCATTTGCTTTGATCTTGACCATTTTTTGTGGATCCTCCCAGTGGCGACGCCACCGCAAGTGGCGTGCCGGTTTCTATTTTTGTCAGAAGCGCTTCTCTAAGAAGTCTTGTTATTGTCGGGACTTTGGTTGGGCAACTCAGCTGCTTCGTCCCAAATTCTCGCATTGACGGCTGCAGAAGGCCATGCATAGCTATGCACGGGGAGCCGAGCTTGTCAATTGCTCACAGGTCACGCATGAAACTCCACAACAAAGTCGCGATCGTCACGGGTGGCGCGCGAGGCATTGGACGCGCTATTGCGGCACGCTATGCCAAAGAAGGCGCGCGCGTCGTTATTGCCGATTTGCTCATTGAAGAGGCCAGAGAGACGGCGCAGGCCATCAGTCACGGTGCGGTAGCCGTCGCGGTGGATGTAAGTCGATTAGCTTCAATCCAGGAAATGTCACATTTCGTCTCCGCGGAAGTTGGTGCGCCCGATATCCTGGTGAATGGTGCCGCAATCTTCGGCATGGCACCTCTATCGGAAATCACAGAGGAGCATTTCGATAGACAGTTCGACATCAACGTGCGCGGCCTGCTGTTTGTAACGCAGGTTATTG
>JBJXGL010000183.1:0-10754 GCA_046160365.1 Aestuariivirga sp.
TGTTTGACAGCCTGGTCTCGCCCTTCTGGGTTTCAGGCATCGAAATCATGCGCGCCAAGGCCAAGGAAAATGGCTGGGAGACGCTGGAGAACATTTCGGACTTCGACGACAACAAGCAGTTCGAGCAAGTCAAGGCGATGATCGGCCGCAAGGTCGATGGCATCCTGATCATCCAGACCGACTCGAAAGCCGTTATCCCGGCGATCCGCGCGGCCAATGAAGCCGGCATCCCGATGGTGCACTTCAACCGGCCGCCGGCGGAGAGCGACGCCTATTCCGTGGCAATCCAGGCGGACAACCGCAAAATCATGGCCGACACCGTTCAGTTCCTCGTCGACGAAGCCAAGAAGATGGGTGGCAAGTACAAAGCCTGCCTGTTGATCGGCGATCTCGGCGATGTGAACGCCATTCAGCGCCGCGACGGCTTCTTCGACGTCGTGGACAAGAACGCCGACATCATCGAAGTGGTGGCCCGCGTCTCGACCGAATGGAATGCCGACAAGGCCTTTGCCGGGCTCACCAACGCGCTCCAGGCCAACCCAGACATCAACTTCCTCGTCACCTCGTCCGACTTCATGCACCCGCAAATCGAGCAAGTGCTGCAGACCGCCGACAAGTGGCACAAACGTGGTGAAGCGGGCCACGTCCTGTTCGGCGGTTTCGACGGTGATGAAGGTGCCTACGCGCGCCTCAAGGACGGCTATCTCGATGCCTGCGGTGTGCAGAACCTGTTCCTCGAAGTCGATATGGCTTTCCAGGCCTTCAAGGACATGTGGGACGGCAAGAAGCCAGAAAAGCTGTTGCTCGATCCGGGCTTCGTCATCACCCAGGCCAATCTTGCCGAAAAGCAGGAAGAGATGTGGGGCTACACGGTCTGGAAAAAGCAGAACGGCTGATCTAAATCAGGGCGCCGCCATGACCGCGCGTCGTGGCGGCGATTGCCGTCCCGTTTTTTCGCGAGCAATTGATCAATGACTTCTGTTGATGCAACGGTTTCATCGAAGCCGCGCGCCCAGGCTGGATGGAAACGTCTGCTCCTGTCGGAGTATCTGGTTCTCGTTCTGACGGTATTTTATTTCGCTGTCATGTGGACGATCGTCCCGGAAATTGCCACAGCCGACACGCTCCTCGACATTCTCAGCGCCATGATGCCGCTACTGGTCGTGGCGATCGGCCAGACTTTCGTGCTGATCGTTGCGGGCATCGATCTTTCGGCGCCCTCGATCATCGCCATGGCCAGTGTCGTCGGTGCGTCGGTCATGACCGGTGACGCGGGTTATGCCAACGGCAGCGGCCTCGAAATCGCGGCGGGCATTCTCGCTTTTGCCTGCGTTGGAGCCGTGATCGGCACATTCAACGGCATGTGCACCACGCGCTTCAACATGCCCTCCTTCATCGTGACGCTGACGACAATGATGTTCTTTTCCGGCGCCGCGATATGGTACACGACGGTTCATACCGACGCCAGCAGCATCGGCAATCTGCCGCGTGCCTTCATCGAAATAGGGCAGGGCCGCGTGGCAGGATTACCGATTTCGCTCGCGGTCGTGCTTGTCGTCGCAGGCACCGCACATTTCATTCTCAGCCGCACGGTCTATGGACGCTGGCTTTATGCCGTGGGTCTCAACCCCAAGGCGGCGGCTGTTTCTGGCGTGCCGGTGCGGCGGGTGATCTTCTGGGCTTTCGTCATATCCGGCGTCTGTGCCGCGATCTCGTCCATTCTGTATACCGGCCGCCTTGAGACCGGAACGCCCGTGCTCGGTCAGAGAATCCTGCTCGACGTCGTCGGCGCGGCCGTCATTGGCGGCGTCAGCCTGTTCGGAGGCAAGGGCAAAATTCTCTGGACGATCTTCGGCGTCCTGTTTCTCACCGTCATTGACAAAAGCCTGCAACTCATGGGGCTTCCCATCGCATCGGTGTTTGCCATCAAAGGCAGTATCATTCTGGCCGCAGCGATCATCGACGCGTTACGCCACCGCCTGCTGGTGCGTGGATGACGGCTGCAGCAGCGTCTCAGAAGACATCTACCGCCAACGGGCGTGCCCTGCTTGAAATCGAAGGACTGTGCAAGAGCTTCTTCGGCGTCGAGGTCTTGCACAAGGTCGGATTCTCGCTGCAGGCGGGCCGCGTGCTCGGTCTTGTGGGCGAGAACGGCTCCGGCAAGTCCACGACCATGAACATCATCGGCGGTGTCCACCAGATGGATGCAGGACACATCCAGTTCGATGGTGCCGACTACAAACCCAAGGGCCCGCGCGACGCGGCGCGCCAAGGCATCGCCTTCATCCATCAAGAACTGAACCTGTTCCGCAACCTCAGCATCGCCGAGAACCTGTTCATTACGGAGTTTCCCAAGCTGGTGCCTGGCCTGCCCTTCATCGACCGAGGCGCGGCTCGAAAGCGGGCGGCGGAGCTTCTGGCGGCCGTCGATCTTGATCTTTCGCCCACGACGCTTGTCAACAAGCTCTCGCAGGGCGAACGCCAACTTGTCGAGATCGCCAAGGCGCTTGGCGCCAAGGCCAAGGTCATCATATTCGACGAGCCCACGACCTCGCTGACAACGCGTGAGACCGACCGGCTGTTCGACATCATCAACCGCTTACGCGCGCAGGGTATCGCCATCATCTACATCAGCCACATTCTCGCCGACGTCATGCTGCTCTGCGATGACATCGTAGTGCTGCGTGACGGCCATGTCGTGGGGAGCGCGCTGAAGTCCGAAATCACCATCGAGCGCATGATTTCGCTGATGGTCGGCCGGAACATCGACCAGTTGTTCCCACCGCGCGATCCGACTGCCGCGAAGGGTGTCCCGGTTCTCGAAGTCTCCGGCATCACCCAAAGAGGCACCGTAAAGGATATCTCGTTCTCACTCAGGGCGGGCGAGGTCTTGGGAGTATCGGGGCTCATGGGTGCCGGCCGATCCGAACTGGCGCGTATACTGTTTGGCATCGATCCGTTCAGCGCCGGCAAGATCACGGTCATGGGAACAGAGCTTGCCGCGCCTACGCCATCCGCTTGCATGGACATGGGCATGGCGTTCCTCACCGAAGAGCGACGCTCCGAAGGCCTCATGATGGAAGCCCCGATCGATAACAATATCGCCTTGTCGTCGCTGCAGAACTACGCTGGCGGCCTTGCCGGAATGATTGATCGCCCGCGCCTGGACGCCGACGTGAAGAAGATGAGCACGTCCATGCAAATCAGCGCCAAGGATATCGTTCGAACACTGGTCAAGAACCTGTCGGGCGGAAATCAGCAGAAGGTCGTCATTGGGAAGTGGCTGTTGCGCGAACCGAAGATCTTCATCCTCGATGAACCCACGCGCGGCATCGATGTTGGTGCCAAGAACGAGGTCTACAAAATCATCAATTCGCTTGCGGCTGGGGGTGCGGGCATCCTCATGATCTCGTCCGAAATCGAAGAGCTTGTCGGCATGTGCGACCGGATCATGGTGATGGCACATGGTGAAATCCGCGCCACGTTCGAGCGTGGGAGCTTCGACCGGGAGGAACTCCTGCGGGCCGCCATGTGGGATGGAATCCGGAGTGCATCGAAATGAATGGGGTCCGCGGCAAGTTCACGCTTCTTGTCCTGCAAAACGCGCCGCTTCTCCTCTTCGCGGTACTCATCATCGTCTTCGGCACCATGTCGGACCGCTTCCTGACGCCCGTCAACTTTGTCAACATCTTGAACCAGGCGAGCCACATCGCGATCATCGCCATTGGCATGACATTCGTGCTGTTGATCGCGGGTATCGATCTGTCAGTCGGTGCCAACATGTACCTCAGCGCCGCCGTGCTCGGCGTTTTCCTGGTCGGGATGCCCCCCATCGTGGCCTTTCCGGTCGTTGTGGTGCTTGGCCTTGCCTTCGGTGCGGTCAATGCATTCATGATTACCCAACTTCGTGTCGCTGCTTTCATCACCACGCTTGCGACACTGTTTATCGGCAGAGGCATCGCGCTGTATTTCTCCGGCAACAAGATGGTGCCATTCAGCAAGAGTGTGCTCGCCTTCGGCCGCAGTGCCTATCTCGGCGTTCCCTCGGCCATCTGGGTCTTTGCGGTGGTGCTGATCGTTGCATTGATTGTGCTCAAGATGACGACGTTCGGGAGGCAGGTCTATGCCATCGGCGCCGACCTCGATGCCGCAGCAAAGGCCGGCATCAACGTCAAGCGTGTGGTGTTCGCCGTTTATTGCATCTGTGGCGTCTGCGCCGCGGTCGGCGGACTGGTATCCGGAAGCCAGGTAGCGGTTGCCTCTTCGACTTTCGGCTTCCAGAAGGAATTTCCGGTCATCGCTGCCGCAGTGCTGGGTGGAACCAGTCTGTTCGGCGGGCGCGGTGGCGTGCTGGGCACCGTGTTTGGCGCAGTGCTGATCCAGACCGTCGAGAACGGCCTCGTGATGACCAACGCCAACCCTTACATCTATCCACTGGTCATCAGCGTGATCATCTTCATCGCAGTGTTCACCGACAGTTCGCGCACGACCGTACTCGAAAGGCTGGAGCGGCGAAAGATCAGGATCGAGCCGGACTAGGCCACGCCACTGGTTACCACGACATACAAATCTGAAGGCTGAAGCAGGATGTCCGGGCCATTTGATCTGAGAGGACGCGTAGCACTGGTAACAGGTGGCAATGGCGGTATTGGTCTTGGCATAGCCAAAGGGCTGGCTACCGCGGGCGCCAGCGTCGCAATCGCTGGGCGGGATACGACAAAAAACGCCGCTGCCTTGGCCGAGATGAAGGCTAAAGGTGAACGGGCGATGGCGATCGAGGCCGACGTTACGGATGAAGCTTCGGTTGAACAGATGGCCCAGGCTGTCTTAAAAGAATTCGGACGGGTGGACATTCTAGTGGCCAATGCCGGCATCAATATCAGGAAGCCGCCGGAGGACTATTCGCTCGAGGAATGGCACGCGATCATCGACACCAATCTGACGGGTGTCTTTCTCTGCGCCAAGGCTCTGCTTCCAGCATTCAAAACGGCGGGTGGCGGCAAGATCATCACCATCGGCTCGATGGCGTCGATCTTCGGCGGCGGTATTGTTGGCCCCTATGCAGCGAGCAAGGGCGGCGTCGTGCAGCTCACCAAATCGCTGGCCGTTTCCTGGGCGCAACACAATGTTCAGGTGAATGCCATTCTCCCCGGATTCATTGATACGCCCTTGACGCGCGGCGGACGCCAATCGGCTCCCGCGATGTTCGCGAAAGTGGTGGACCGCACACCGGCGGGCCGCTGGGGCCAACCCGAGGATCTCGCCGGGCTCGCCGTTTTCCTCGCGAGCCGGGCATCGGACTTCATCACCGGGACCGCCATTCCCGTCGACGGCGGATACTCGGTTCAAATCTAACGTGATCGGGGCATGAACATGACGAACAGCACGACTGCACTTCAACCGGTCCGTGTCGGATTGATCGGCTGCGGCTTCTATGCCCAGAACCATCTCAACTCGTGGCGCGACCTCACCTCCGACGGCGCGCAGTTGGTCGCGGTTTGCGATCGCGACGATGCAAAAGCCCGCGCAGCAGGAGAGAAATTCGGTGCGCAGTGGTTCACGGACGCCAGACTGATGCTCGACACCGTAGAACTCGGCCTCGTGGACATCACTACGCGCATGGATACGCATCGTGAGTTGGCGGCGCTGACGGCCGAGCGCAAGATCCCCACCGTGGTGCAAAAGCCCTTCGCGCCGGAGTGGGAAGAATGCGTTGCCATCGTCGAAAAATCGAAGGCACACGGGGCGTGGCTCGCGGTGCACGAGAACTTTCGTTTTGCGAGCGCGATGATCCGTGTGGCCCAAGTGATCGCGGCTGGCACCATCGGTGAGCCAAGCTGGGCACGCATCTGCTTCCGCACGGGGTACGATGTCTACAAGGGACAGCCCTATTTTTACAACGAAGAACGTCTCGCCATTCTCGATGTCGGCATTCATGTGCTCGATCTGGCGCGTGTGTTTTTGGGCGAGGTGGAGCGCATTTATTGCGAGACGCAGCGCCGCAACCCCAAAGTTCGTGCCGAGGACACCGCCACGATGACGCTTCGCCACACGTCAGGGGCAGTTTCGGTCGTTGAGTGCACCTATGAGGCGCGGCGTTCGGACGATGCCTTCCCGGAGACGCTTCTCGAAATCGAAGGTCCGCTGGGGTCGATCATCATGAAGAAGGGGGAGATGATGGCCGTCACAACTCAGGGCCTCTCCTTTGAGGAGCGTGTCGGCACTCCACTGCTGTCTTGGACGACCAGACCGTGGCACGTTTCCCAAGAGGCCGCGCGCAACACCTGCAAACACATGCTCGATGCGCTTCGTGCCGGCGTGCCGGCGGATACGTCGGGCGAAGACAATCTCAAGACCTACGCACTTGTCGAAGCGGCCTACGAGTCAGCGCGCACTCATGCCAGTGTGCGGCCCAAGGCCTGAGCAAGACCAGTCACGCGTGCACATAGTCAATCGACAGGACGGAATGCCATGGACAAATTTCCTTTCACCGCCGCCGATCTGGACGTCCTGAAACAATGGGACACGCCGACAATCTGCAATGGACTCGAACTCATCGTTCCCGAGCGCCGCGCCGTGGGGTTCACAGTGGAGCAGATGGTCGCCGTGGATCGCAGGTTTCCGCCGATCGTCGGGCTCGCAAGAACCGGACTCGTGCGCGCCAAGGAACCGCCGCGCGGGCCAATTCCGGCGCGTGAAGACTGGTATGACTATGTCTCGCCCACTGGCCTTCCGACCGTTGCCGTCATTCAGGATATCGACGACAGGCCGGGGTTTGGTGCCTTCTGGGGCGAGGTTCAGACGACAATTCACAAGGCGCTTGGTGTCGCGGGTTGCGTAACCAATGGCTCGTTCCGCGATCTCGACATGCTGGCGCCGGATTTCCAGATCATCGGCGGGCGCGTCGGACCGAGCCATGCGCACATTCACATGCTGCAGATGAACTGCGATGCCAACATCTTCGGCATGCTGGTCCGCCATGACGATGTGATCCATGCCGATTTTCATGGTGCCGTTGTCATTCCCGCCGATGCGGTGAAGAAGCTGCCAGCGGCGATCGATCTGGTGTCACGGCGCGAAAAGGTGATCCTCGACATGGCAAAGAGTTCCGGCTTCAACCGCCACATGCTGCGCGATGCCTTGCGGCGCTCCGGCGAAATCCACTGACGGAGTATCCGGCAGGCCGTGCGTTCGCTCAGGCAACATTTGTCCTGAACCGCATCCACAGCCTGCCGGCGACGCTCAGGGCTTACAAGTTTCTCTCGGCGATGTCCTTCAAGACCTGTTTTTCAAGCGACAGATCAGCCACAAGTTTCTTCAGCCTGCTGTTCTCTGACTCCAGCTGTTTCAGCTTCTTGGCCTGATCAACGCCCGTCCCGCCGTACTCCTTCCGCCAGCGGTAGTAGGTTTGCTCAGTCGTTCCGGCCTCGTTGCAAGCCGCAGACGCTGTCCTCCCCTGTGCCTGCAAAACCTCAATCTGCCGTAGCTTCGTCACGATCTGCTCGGCACTCAATCGCATTGCCATTCCTGTTCTCCTTTCCAATGCGATACTCTCATATCGCCTGGTTCAGAAAAATCCGGTCAGGTCAATGGCCGCAAGCCAGCAATCGTGTGCCAATGGCTTGTCCCATGATGCCGGCGCCGATCAAGGCAATCTTTTCCGCTATGGTTATTCCTGCTGTTGCAAAAGCCAGGCGCCCGCCTGAGCCACGATATCATCGATGGGGCGTGCAATATCGAAAGTCATGGCCCATTCGTCCGAGCCGGGCCGTTCCAGGGTCGCAAGTTGACTGGCCAGGAGCGAAGGCGGCATGAAGTGATTTTTGCGCACGGCAATCCGCTGTTCCAGAAGCTCGCGGCTGCCATCGAGAAATACAAATGCCACCGGCCTTCCGGCTTTTGCCGCGATGTGTTGGCGATAAGCCCGCTTCAAGGCGGAACACGAGGCAATGCGACCCGTGTCGCCTTGCAAGGCTTGGCCAACGAGAGCAAGCCAGGGCCAGCGGTCTTCGTCCGTCAAGGCAATGCCGGCGGACATTTTTTCCACATTGGATTTCGGATGCAGCCTGTCGCCTTCGGTGAAATCCGCGCCAAGCACGGCCGCCAATGCTTCGCCCACGGAGGTTTTGCCGCAGCTCGAGACACCCATCACGATGGCGGCGCCCCTAAACATTCACAACACCGATGTGATGCCGCCATTGAGGATGACACGCGCCCTAGCCCCTGCCAGGCCTTCTGCGAGGGCAAGCCCTATGCCTTGGCTCGAACCCGTGACCAGCGCACATTTTCCGGAGAGACTGAAGAGTCCGGCTGTCATCGTTTTCATTCCTTTCAGCCAAACGCGATCTGAATCTTCATCGCCTGGCTCCGGTCGCTGGCCAGTTCGAATCCCTTCACGGCATGTTGCAAGCCAACAGTCTCGGTGATCAGCGGCTTCACATCGATCAGCTTCTTCTGCATCAGGCTGATGGCCGTCGCATATTCGGCATGAAAGCGGAACGAGCCTTTCAGAGCCAGCTCCTTGGCGGTGATCTGCATCATCGGCAGTGTCATGTCGCCGCCCAAACCCAGTTGCACGATAGTTGCGCCAGGCCGCATCGCTCCGATGGCCCCCGTGAGGGCAGCCTGTGCCCCGGAACATTCGTAGAGAATATCGAACGTACCTTTGTCGGCCTTGTACGGGTCAAGAGCGCCGGTCGCGGCGGCCATGTTTAGCGTTACATCGGCCCCGGCCTGTTCGGCCATGTGCAAGGTGAAGTCGCTGAGGTCCGTCGCCACGATCAGGTCCGCGCCGGCGCGGCGCGCGGCCATGATGGCGAGAACGCCGATAGGTCCGCAGCCTGTCACCAGAACGGATTTGCCCAGCAACTCCCCGGCGCGCTTCGTGGCATGCAAGGCCACGGCCAGCGGTTCGGCCATCGCGGCTTCGCCCGCTGTCAGTCCATCGGCAGGCACGCATTGGCTGGCGTCGGCCACCAGCATTTCGCGGAATGCGCCTTGAATATGTGGAAACGGCATGGCGGAGCCGTAGAAGCGCATGTCGAGGCACTGGTTGCGCATGCCTTCGCGGCAGTATTTGCATTCATTGCAGGGCCGCGACGGCGAAACGCCAACAAGCTGGCCAATGCGCAAACCCCGAACCCCATCGCCCATCGCGGTTATATGCCCCGCCACTTCGTGACCGAGGATCATCGGCTGCTTCAGGCGGATCGTGCCAAAGCCGCCGTGATTGAAGTAGTGCAGGTCCGAACCGCAAATGCCGCCCGTCGCGAGCTTGACGAGTACCTGGCCGGGTCCGTGCAATTTCACATCCCGGTCTTCGATGCGCAGATCCTTGGCGGCGTGAATGACAATCGCTTTCATGGTATTCTTACCCGGCCTTTGGGGGCCTTGAAGCTGCCAGAGGCATGATGCGGCTGCAACAAGGCGTTCCAGCCCCTCCGAGTGTTATTGGTTCCACCTCGCGCGCCAGTGCGCCGCAGGCCTGGACCGAGATCATGCCGGCGAAGCGTTGTGCACATTCGATCACCCTCCCCCCAACGAGGGAAGGGTGAAAACTTGCAGCAGACTCCAGGTGAAATGTTGCGCGGGGCTCCCGACGATCACCCTTCCCACCCGAACCCGCTCGACAGCCATCATTTTTGCTCTATGACCTCACCAAAAAAACCCGGAGGACTCCACCCCTTGCGTTATGTCTCGACCAGAGGCGAAGCCCCTGAGCTCGGCTTCGAGGATGTCATGCTGGCGGGCCTCGCCTCCGATGGCGGGCTCTATGTCCCGGCCACCTGGCCGCACCTCTCCGAAAGCCATCTCCGCCAGCTCTCAACCGCCCCTTACGAGGAAGTCGCTTTCCAGGTGATGCAGCCCTTCGTGGCCGACAGCGTGCCCGAGGAGGCCTTCCGCCAAATCATCGCCGAGGCCTACGCCAGCTTCCGCCATCCCGCCGTCACGCCCTTGAAACAGCTGGACGATTCCCTCTGGCTTCAGGAGCTGTTTCACGGGCCAACGCTGGCCTTCAAGGATGTGGCGATGCAGCTCCTCTCCCGCCTCATGGACCGGGCACTGGAGAAGCGCGGTGCCCGCGCCACCATCGTCGGCGCCACTTCGGGCGATACCGGGGGAGCCGCCATCGAAGCCTTCAAATCGAGCCGCTCAGCCTCGATCTTCATCCTCCACCCGCATGGCCGGGTGAGCAATGTGCAGCGCCGCCAGATGACGACGGTGAACGCCGCTCACGTCCACAGTATTGCGCTCGAAGGCACCTTCGACGATTGCCAGGCGATCGTGAAGGCGCTCTTCAACGATCCGAAATTCCGCGAAAAACAAAGGCTTTCAGGCGTCAACTCGATCAACTGGACCCGCATCATGGCCCAGATGGTCTATTACGTCACCGCCGCATTGGCGTTGGGTGCGCCGGGGCGCAGCGTCTCTTTCACCGTGCCAACCGGCAATTTCGGCAACGTTTTCGCAGGCTTCTCGGCCAAGCGTTTGGGTCTTCCCATCGACAAGCTGGTGATCGCCACCAACCCCAACGACATCCTCGATCGCACCCTCAAAACCGGCCGCTATGAAGTCAAAGGGGTGAAAGCCTCCACCAGCCCCTCCATGGACATCCAAGTCTCCAGCAATTTCGAGCGCCTGGTCTATTTCGCCCATGAGCGCGATGTGAACCGGGTTCGTAACCTCATGGAATCCCTCCGCCAATCGGGCTCTTTCACGCTCGGCGATCGTCCGCTGGAAGCCATCCGCGCCGA
>JBJXGL010000184.1:0-8560 GCA_046160365.1 Aestuariivirga sp.
AGAAAACAGACTGGATAGGGCGTTGGAAAACAACGAGTGCATGGCGTGATTCCTTCCTTGCAAGGGGTGGAATCTGTTTCATGAATCGTTTCAGCGCCTTATCCAACTGCGTCGAGTACGCTGGACACTCGCTTTAATCGTTCTAGCTATGTTCCCTCTCTTGAAGAGGAACCTCCATGGACTGGGACTTGGCGATGAACCGGAACCGCGATGCGCTGATCCGCATCGTGGCGACGATGTTTGCCATGCTCGGGCTATCGGAAGGCGCGGCGATTGATCGGATTCCACGTGTGCTGCACACCGCCGTTCTGCGCGTTCTCCGGCCCGCCGAAGCCGCTGTCCGGCGGCTGATTGTCGCCGCCGCAAGAGGCATGGTGGTGAAGCCCGCGGTTCCGCGTACCGGTCCCAAGGAAGGTTTTGCCGGGAAGGGAACAGGCAAGACCCGGCGTCACGCTTTCCGGCTCGAGGACATCCGTCCGCCGCTTCTGCCGCCCGAGCCTCGCCCAAAACACGCCCTCAAAAGTTTTTCTCCCGCCGATCTGACTCCTGCCGCACTCCGGGCCTTGCAAAGAAAGGCCCGCGATCTGATTGCGAAATCCAAACCGGCTCCGCCCAAGGACGGCAAAGTGAATGCCGCCACTCTCGCCCGCAGGCTTCAGGCGATCAAAGGGGCACTTGACGATCTCTCCGGCCAAGCCAAGCGTCTCCTGCGCTGGCGGGGGCGGCGAGAGAGGCTTTCGAAAGAACGCCTCATCTACACCAACCCCATCCGCCCGGGCCCGCCGCCTTACGTTCACAAGAAACCGCGCCACGAAGTCGAGGAGGTTCTCCGCGACTGCCACTGGCTCGCCTGGGAGGCGCGGAAGCTCGACAGCTCCTGACTGCCTCCGCATCCCCACTCTCTCCATGGCCGCCCTTGGACTTGATCCGGGGATCGGCCCACTGCTGCCTGGTTACTTTCCACACTCCCAAACCCCGTCATTCGCCGCTTCAGGCGGCGAACCTATGGCTATTGGAAATGCCGCCAAGTTCAAGTCATCTTGCATCATGCCATCCCGCACATAGGTTCGCCGCCTGAAGCGGCGAATGACGGGGTTTGGGAGTGTGGAAGTTAACCGGACAGCGGTGGGATTCGACCCCGCCATGGAGAGAATTCAGGGGTGCCGAACGCCGGCGTTTGCCCGCGTCCATTTCAAAACCCCTTCCTCCGTCTGGAACCAGCCAAAGCTGCGAAGGCGGATGGTTCGGCGCCATGGATTCCAGTTCTCGCGCCGCGGCGCTTCGCCGGAACGGCGATCTTTGGGGCATACATCTCCCTCACGCTCTGTATGGCGGGCGTTGGAGGGAATCCCCGCGCAAAATTTTCCAAAGGTCGTCCGATTCCCCTTGCGCGGAACAAACAAAGAACTTATACTTCTGTGGACAAGCCCAAGCTCCGGATGAACCTGAAACCGGGCGGGGCTATGGGTTTGAACGAAGTGTTCGGAAAGCAAGGAGAGGCGACATGGCCGGATCTGTGAACAAAGTGATTTTGGTGGGCAACCTCGGCAAAGATCCGGAGGTGCGCCATACCCAGGACGGGAAAGCGATCGTCAGTTTCAGCGTCGCGACATCGGAAACATGGCGCGACAAGGCCTCGGGCGAGAAAAAAGAGCGCACCGAATGGCACCGCGTGGTGATCTTCAATGAGCAGCTTGCCAAGGTGGCCGAGCAGTATCTGAAGAAGGGCGCCAAGGTTTATGTCGAAGGCCAGCTCCAGACCCGCAAATACACCGATAAGGACGGCGTCGAGAAATACTCCACCGAAGTGGTGCTGCAGAACTACCGCGGCGAACTCACCATGCTCGACAGCAAGGGATCGGGTTCGAGCGAGGGGGCTGGCTACGGCGGCGGCGATTTCGGCCAATCGAGCCCCATGCCGCAACGCGCAAAGCCCGCGGCCGCCTTCGCCCGCGAACTGGACGACGAGGTTCCATTCTGAACCATGAAATCCGGCAGGTTGTGACAAGCATCACAGCCAATTGCCGGCTGGTCCGTCATGAAACCCTGAGTAGCCGCACCAAATCGCGGCACGGGAGTGGGGATCATGACGCAAGGCACTGCAAACGGCGGTTTCGCACCACAAGGAATGCTGCTGCTTCTCGCCGCAACTTTCCTCTGGGGTTCGGGAAATGTCGCTCAGAAAGCCATTCTGGAAGTGGCCGGGCCGTTCACGGTGTTGAGCCTTCGCGCGCTCTTGGCCCTTGTCATCCTCCTGCCACTGGCCTTCGCCGAGAAGCGCAGGGCGCCGCGAAAAGCCGCCAAAGCCGGTTTCTGGATCGTCATCGCGACCCTGTCGTTCACCCTGGCGCTCTTGCTGCAAATGTTCGGCGCCGCCGAGACAAGCGCCACCAATCTGGGGTTTCTGATCAACACAAGCGCGGTGTTCGCGCCAATGGCGGCTTGGCTGCTGTTGAAGGAAGCGCCGAAAGCAATCGTCTGGATTTCCGCGCTTCTCGTGCTGGCTGGAGCCGCCGCACTGTCGGGCGGACAGTTGACGGACATCAACCGGGGCGACGCCCTCTGCCTGCTCTCCGGCCTGTTTTATGGCATCTGGATCGTCTCGCTCGGCCGCGCGCTGGAGCGCGAGGGCAACGCCGCAGCGCTCACCCTCCTGCAATACCTGCCTTGCGCGGTGGCAGGCTTTGGAATGGCATTGATGACGGAAACCATAGACCTCAGGGCCTTGGCCACCGTGCTGCCCGAAATGCTTTACTTGGGTATCTTCGCCACGGGCTTGAGCTTCTTCCTCGCCGCCGAGGCACAGAAGCGGGTGCCGTCGTCGGTCTGCGCGGTGGGCTATAGCCTCGAGGCCGTGTTCGGAGCGATCTGCGCTGCGATCTTCCTGGGCGAGGCCATGACCATGTTGGCCCTCGCCGGCGGGCTGACCATGCTTCTGGGCCTCGCCATTCTCCAGTGGCCGATGCGTCTCGCCCGCGCCGTGGGTTGATTTCTCCGGCCCGCGAAGCGATCAAAATCCAGCCCATCCGGGCCGCATTTTTCTTCGCGATTTCAACCGCTTTTGATTGCTCTTCGCAGCCTCCCAAACTAATGTCCGGAACGCTCGAATCGGTGGTGTTGCGGGGTGCATCACGCGCCTGATTCGGATCGTGCCGATGCAGGCGTTTTGAAGGGATCCCGTGGCCGACAACGACGACAATAACGGCGTGCCGCCGCCCGCCAAGGAGGACGGTATTTCGCCCATCTCCATCGAAGAGGAGATGCGCAAAAGCTACCTCGATTACGCCATGAGCGTGATCGTGTCGCGGGCACTTCCCGACGTGCGCGACGGGTTGAAACCCGTGCACCGCCGCATTCTCCACTCGATGAACGAGAACGGCTATGAGTGGAACAAGCCTTACCGCAAGTCCGCCCGCGTGGTCGGCGACGTCATCGGTAAGTACCATCCGCACGGCGACCAATCGATCTACGACGCGCTGGTGCGCATGGCGCAGGATTTCTCCATGCGCCTGCCGCTCTTGGACGGGCAGGGGAACTTCGGCTCGGTCGACGGCGATCCGCCCGCCGCCATGCGTTACACCGAAGTCCGCATGGGCAAACCCGCGCAGGCGCTGCTCGAGGATATCGACAAGGACACGGTTGATTTCCAAGCCAACTACGACAACTCGGAAAGAGAACCGGTCGTTCTCCCCGCCCGCTTTCCCAATCTGTTGGTCAATGGCTCGGGCGGCATCGCGGTTGGCATGGCCACCAACATGGCGCCGCATAATCTGGGCGAAGTCATCGACGGCGTGATCGCGACCATCGCCAATCCCGCGATCTCGATTGACGAACTGATCGACATTATTCCGGGCCCGGACTTTCCAACGGGCGCCATGATCCTCGGCCGCGTCGGCATCAAGTCGGCCTCGCATACGGGCCGTGGCTCGGTGGTCATGCGCGCCAAGGTACACACCGAGGAAATCAGGAAGGAACGCGAAGCGCTGATCGTCACCGAACTTCCCTATCAGGTGAACAAGGCCCACATGATCGAGAAGATGGCCGAGCTGGTCCGCGAGAAAAAACTCGAGGGCATCTCCGACATCCGCGACGAGAGCGACCGCCAGGGGATGCGGGTGGTGATCGAGTTGAAGCGCGACGCCATGGCGGAGGTCGTGCTGAACCAGCTCTACCGCTTCACCGCGCTGCAATCGACATTCAGTTGCAACAACATCGCTCTCTTAGGCGGCCGGCCGGAAATGCTGACGCTGAAGGACCTGCTGCAGGCCTTCATTTCCTTCCGCGAGGAAGTGGTCACGCGCCGCACCAAGTTCCTGCTCACCAAGGCGCGAGACCGCGCACATATCTTGGTGGGCTTGGCGATTGCCGTTGCCAACATCGACGAAGTCATCGCATTGATTCGCCGCTCCAAGGATGCTGGCGAAGCCCGCGAAGTTTTGATGGCGAAGGCCTGGCCCGCGCGCGACATGGAGCCGTTGATCGCGCTGATCGCCGATCCGCGCCACCGGCTGCAAGCGGATGACTCCTACAAGCTTTCGGACGAACAGGCGAAAGCCATTCTCGATCTCCGCCTGCAACGCTTAACCGCACTTGGCCGCGACGAGATCGCGGAGGAGTTGGAGAAGCTGGCGAAAGAGATCGGCGACTATCTCGATATCTTGCGCTCGCGTGCCCGGGTGATGACGATCATCACCGACGAATTGAAGGTGATCAAGGACGAGTTCGCGACGCCGCGCCGCACTGAGATCATCGACAACGAGGGCGAAGTCGAAGACGAAGATCTGATCCAGCGCGAAGACATGGTGGTGACCGTGAGCCACGCGGGCTACGTCAAACGTGTGCCGCTCTCGGCCTATCGCGCCCAGCGCCGCGGCGGCAAGGGCCGCTCCGGTGTTGGCATGAAGGAAGAGGATTTCGTGGTGAAGCTGTTCGTGGCTTCGACTCACACGCCGATCCTGTTCTTCTCCTCGGCTGGAATGGTCTACCGCATGAAGGTGTGGCGCTTGCCCATCGGCAATCCGCAAGCGCGCGGCAAGGCGCTGATCAATCTCCTTCCGCTCGAAGCCAACGAACGCATCACCACGATCATGCCGATGCCCGAGGATGAGCAGAGCTGGGGCTCGCTGCAGCTCATGTTCGCCACCCGCTCCGGCAGCGTGCGCCGGAACGAGCTTTCCGACTTCGAGAGCATCAACCGCGCCGGCAAGATCGCCATGCGGCTGGAAGAGGGCGATCAGATCGCCGGCGTCGAAATCTGTTCGGTCAGCGACGACGTGCTGATGACGACCGCCAATGGCCAGTGCATCCGCTTCTCGGTGGACGACATCCGCGTCTTCAAGGGCCGCGACTCCACCGGCGTGCGCGGCACCAAACTCGAGGACGGCGACTATGTGATCTCGATGGCAGTGCTTCGCCATGTGCCGGCATCCGCCGACGAGCGCGGGGCCTTCCTCAAAATGTCGCGCGCGGTTGCGGGCGAGGAGCAAGAGACCCCGGCCAACGGCGACGAGGAAGCGACAACAGAAGCATCGCTCTCGCAGGAGCGTTACGCCGCGATGGGCGCCGCCGAGCAGTTCATCCTGACGATCTCTTCCAACGGCTACGGCAAGCGCACCTCATCCTACGAGTACCGCATCACCAACCGCGGCGGCAAAGGCATCGTCGCGATGGCGGTGAACGAAAGAAACGGCCCGCTCGTTGCGTCCTTCCCTGTCGAAGAGTCGGATCAGATCATGCTGGTGACGGATGGCGGCCAATTGATCCGCTGCCCGGTCGCCGGCATCGGCAAAAAAGGCCGCTCCACCCAAGGTGTGATCGTCATCGACACGGCGGATGACGAGCACGTGGTGTCAGTCGAGCGGATCAGCGAGGAAGAAGAGGGCGAGGACGGCTCCTCTACTTAGTCATCTTCACCCTTCTCCCGACGGGGAAGGGCGATCTCGCTTACCCCCTCATCACTTGCAACCCCGCCAGTTCGAAGCAGCGCAGGTTGACGCGGATGCCGAAGTAGAGATTTTCGCCGCGCATCTCGTCGACGCCGGTGAAGTCCGTGCCGATATTGAGGCTGGCGCTCACTTCTTTCGCAAATTCGGCGCGTTGCGCCGTGTCCAAGGCGTCGGCGAAGGACATGCGGTAGACCACATCCGCCTTCAGCACTTCCTCGACCTGGCAGACCTTGGCATTGTTCTTGAGGTTCCAGACGACGGCTTCCTCGCACGGGCCCTTCAGGTGATCGTTCCGTACGCGGATCAAATCGTCGTGTGCGATCGTCAAAATTTTCATGTTGCTGAGCGCGACATTGACCTGCTTGACGCGGTTGCCCGTGGCCTTCGCGGCCGCCGCACCGAACACATCGGAGTTGGCGGAGAACGACTCGGATGTCCGCGTGCCGAACTGTCCGGCGACCGTGTCCGACTCGGTGGCGAGAGGGATGAGTCTTTCGTTGTCCATCCGGCAGGCGAGGTGAAGCCGCACTTTGCCATCCGCCATCGTTTCGACCGTCGTGATGGTGCCCGGCGCGAACAAGCGCGACGGCGGTGCCAGTTTGTTATAGCCCGCATCCGTGATGAACTTCCACGGATCGGGTGGCGTCGGCGAAATCCAGCCCGCGTACCAGCCCAAAAGGCTGGCTGGCGGCAGCAGAAGCGCTGCCGAGGCGAGAGCGAGCTTGCGGAGGGTCATGATGAAAGGGTCTCCGCTAGACCGGGCAACAGAGTTGGTTCTGCTCGCCACAAGGGCCATAACCCGTGGGACAAGCGTACGCATTCACCGACGCCAAGGCCAGAACCGCGGCAGCGAGAAGCAAAGCGAATTTGAACATGGTCGACTCCCTTCAAGTGACGACGTGTTTTCGGTTAATGAAGGGAGTGTGCCAGAACGGAGTGCGGTTGACTGTGGGGAAAGTCACCGGCAATGGAGAAAGAAATGAGCATGGAGAACTACATCGCCTTCTGTGCCGCCGCGACCGCCCTGGCGCTGGTGCCCGGGCCAACTGTGACGGTGATCGTCGCCAACAGTTTGCGCTATGGCGCGAAGGCTGGCCTGTTGAATGTCGCTGGAACGCAGGTTGGCTTTCTTATCTGGCTGGCGATTGCCGCCTTGGGCCTCGGCACGGCGATTGCGCTGATGGGCGTGTGGTTCGATCTCCTGCGGTGGGCGGGTGCGGCCTATCTGATCTGGCTCGGCATCAAGCTTCTCCGCAGCAAAGGCGACCTTGCCGTTGGCGCCGGGCGAACGCGGCCAGCGGGCAGTTTCTTCATGCAGGGCTTCATCGTCATTATCACCAATCCGAAAATGCTCGTATTGTTCGGGTTGATGATTCCGCCGTTCCTCAGCAAAGAAGGCGATGTGTTCCGCGAGACCATGATGCTGGGCTTCACGTTCATGGCGATCGCGGCGGTGGGCGATACAATCTACGCATTGCTCTCCGGCTACGCGGGGAGTTTCATGACGCGCTCGCGGATCCGCGCACTGGAGATCGCCAGTGGCGCGCTTTTGGCGGCGGGTGGCGTATGGATGGCGCTCCGGGGCAGGGGGTAGTCAAGCCATGCCAAGTTTCCGGGCAAGCTCCATATCCCAGTAAGTTGCCTCGATCTTGTTGCCGTCGAGATCGCGGAGGAAGCAACCGTAGTAAGGCTCTCCATATTCGTGCCGGTGTCCCGGATCGCCGTCCGCGACGGCACCTGCCTCGAGTGCCGCCTTGAAGAATGCGTCAACCTGGGCTTTCGAGTCGGCTACGAAACCGACATGGACGCCGTTTCCGGTCGTGGCCTTTTGACCATCATAGGGCGTCTGGATCCAGAACTCGGGATAGGCCCTGCCAAATGCCGCAGCCCCGGGGTGCTCCATGAGGAGGCGGCATCCCAGAACCTTCAGAACCGCTTCGTAGAAAGCGCGGGCCTCTCCGAATTGGTTGGTGCCAAGCGAAACGTGAGAAATGCAGGAAGAATTGGATTCACTCATTGGGCTCTCCCGAGGTTCGAAGATCACTTTAAGCCGCCATCCTGACAGGTTGCGGCAGGATTGCGAACGGTCTAAGCGGAGGCCATGGCGCGCACCGGATTCTATCCAGGTTCCTTCGATCCCGTCACCTATGGCCACCTCGATATCGTGGCCAGGGCCGCGCGGATTGTCGACAGGCTGGTATTGGGCGTCGGCACGCATCACGGAAAGCAGGCGCTGCTTCCGGGCGAGACGCGCGTAGCACTTCTGCATGAGGCGACCAAGCCGATTGCCGAGCACACTGGCGTCAAGATCCAGATCGTCACCTTCGACAACCTCGCAGTCGACGCCGCGCGGAATTCCCATGCGGGCGTCATCATCCGCGGCCTTCGCGATGCCAGCGACTTCGACTACGAAGTGCAAATGGCGCAGATGAACGGCGCCATGGCGCCCGACATCGAAACCGTTTTCCTCGCCGCTTCGCCCGCCACGCGCATGATCGCGTCATCGCTGGTGAAGCAGATCGCCCGCATGGGCGGCGACGTTTCGCCCTTCATTCCCAAGGAGGCCAATGCCGCGGTTCTGGCCGCAATAAAGGCATGATCCGCCTCTAGGTCCG
>JBJXGL010000185.1:0-15280 GCA_046160365.1 Aestuariivirga sp.
TTGGCGGCGGACGCATCGCTCGCCAACCGGGTCAGGTCCGGAAGGAAGCAGCCCTAACGAGACCGGTACGGGTTGCCCGTCCAGCCTCCCGCCTCTAAAGACATTGCCAAGGCCCCGCCATGACCGATGCTCCAGGCGGCGCGAACGCCTTGGGTTATCGCGTTCTCGCCCGAAAATATCGCCCGCAAACCTTCGCTGACCTCATTGGTCAGGAATCGATGGTGCGCACGCTGACCAACGCCTTCAAGACCGGGCGCATTGCGCAGGCCTATATGCTGACCGGCGTGCGGGGCGTCGGAAAGACAACGACAGCGCGGCTGATCGCCCGTGCACTCAACTATCCAGGCGGCCCCTCGATCGAAATGCCGGAGGTGACGCCGGTTTGCGAGGCGATCCTCGAGTCCCGCCATCTCGATGTGATCGAACTCGACGCCGCCTCCAATACCGGCGTCGATAACATGCGCGAAATCATCGACAATGTGCGCTACGCGCCGGTCTCCGCGGCCTACAAGGTCTACATCATCGACGAAGTTCACATGCTGTCGAAGAGCGCCTTCAACGCGCTTCTGAAGACGTTGGAAGAGCCGCCGCCGCATGTGAAGTTCATCTTCGCCACAACTGAAATCCGCAAGGTTCCGGTCACCATTCTCTCTCGCTGCCAGCGTTTCGACCTGCGCCGCCTCGATGCGGCGGAACTGATGCGGCACTACGCGGGGGTCGCAAGCAGCGAAGGTGTCGAGGCCGACGAGGAGGCGCTTCGGGCTATCTCCAGGGCGGCGGAAGGCTCGGTCCGCGATGGGCTTTCGATGCTGGATCAGGCGATTGCCTTCGGTGCCGGCAAAGTGCGGGCCGAGGATGTGGTGCAGATGCTGGGCCTCGCCGACCGTGCCCGTGTGATCGGCTTGTTCGAAGCCGTGATGAGCGGCGGTGGCGCCGCCATGCTGCAGGATGCCGACGATCAGTTCGCGCAGGGGGCCGATCCGGCTACGCTGCTGACCGACCTCGCCGATTTCGTGCATTGGGTGACCCGGCTCAAGGTGGTGGGAGACGCAGCCGCTGCGGACGCCTCGCGCACCGAAGTCGAGAAGGCCAGGGGCAAGGAACTGGCTGCCAAGCTCTCCATGTCGCAACTCACCCGCGCCTGGCAGATGCTTTTGAAGGGACTGGGTGAGGTGAATGCCTCCGATCAACCCCACACGGCAGCCGAAATGCTGCTGATCCGGCTGGCTTATGCCAGCAGCCTGCCCTCCGGCGAGGAACTGGCGAAGCTTGCCAAGCAAGCTCCGGCTGCGGAACCGCCGCGCTCATCGCCGTCGGCGAACGTTCAAAGCCTCCGCCGGGACCAGGAGCCCGCCGCAGCGGCGGCGGTTGCCGTGGCGCCCCAACGTTTGCCGTCGCCGGAAGCTGGCGCAGCGCCTACCGCCGTCACCAACTTCGCTCAAATCGTCGGGTTGGCTGGTGAAAAGCGCGACATCAAGCTCAAGAGCGAGATGGAGCGCCACGTCCGGCCGATACGGGTTCAGCCGGGTCAAATCGAACTGGCCTTGGAGGCTGGTGCGCCCCCCGGACTTCCCGGCGAAATGGCGCGCAAGCTCGAAGCATGGACGGGCCAGCGCTGGATCATCAGCGTGTCGAAGGATGGCGGCGAAACGCCACTGGCGTTGCAGCGCAAGAGCGCCCGCGAAAGCGCATTCCGGGCTGTGAAAGAGCATCCCGATGTCATGGCGGTGTTCAAGCGGTTTCCCAATGCTGAAATCGTCGATGTGCGCGATGCGCAACCAGTAGCCATTGAGGAAGAGAGTGATGAAGAATATCGGTGACATGTTAAAGCAAGTTCAATCTATGCAAGCTCGCATTACGGAAGTTCAGGAGCGGCTGGAAAAAACCACCGTCACGGGCCAGTCCGGAGGCGGTATGGTCAAAATTACCCTTTCTGGAAAAGGAATTATGAAGAGTGTTGAGATTGACCCGTCTTTGATGAAGCCCGACGAACGCGACATTCTCGAAGATCTGGTTGTTGCAGCGCACAACGATGCTAAGTCCAAGAGTGAGGTCCTTGCTGCGGACGAGATGAAATCGGTGACAGGTGGATTGCCTTTGCCGCCCGGCTTCAAGCTTCCTTTTTAGACCATGCGGCACACGGCGGGTCCCGGAATCGAACGGCTGATCCAGCTTTTGGCCCGGCTGCCGGGTTTGGGGCCAAGATCGGCGCGGCGGGCGGCCTTGCACCTGGTTAAGAACCGCGAAAAGCTGCTGGCACCCTTGGCGCTGGCGCTGTCTGAGGCGCGGGACACGGTAACCTCCTGTTCCATTTGCGGAAATGTCGACACGAGCGATCCATGCCTGCTCTGCTCCGATCCCCGCCGGGATAAGGGCACGATCTGCGTGGTCGAGGAAGTGGGGGACCTGTGGGCTCTGGAACGGGCCGGGGCCTGGAATGGACAGTATCATGTCCTTGGGGGAACGCTTTCGGCGATGGAAGGTATTCGCCCGGAAGACATCTCGATTGCGACACTTATTGAGCGGGCCAGCTCCGGTGGCATCAAGGAAGTCGTGATTGCCCTCAATGCCACCGTCGAGGGGCAAACCACTGCGCATTACATAACCGAGCGCCTGAAATCGCTCGGCATAATCACCTCAAGGCTTGCCCATGGCGTGCCGGTGGGTGGCGAACTCGATTATCTCGACGATGGCACTCTGACGGCCGCGATGCGCGCCAGACGCCCCCTTTGATTTAACACTTCCTCAACCCTGTTTTCACCTCGCCGCGGTTTGGCCCGGCGACGGACCGGCCTTTGCTCATTCCGCCACAGAACCCACGGTGGTGTTCCGGTTTGGAACGAAGGAGATGCAGATGGCCATCAAATTGAAACTGGCAAACCTGGTTAAGCGCTTCGCCAAGGCGCAAGAGGGCAGCGTGGCCATCGTCTTCGGCCTCTCCGCATTCGGCGTCATTCTCGCGGCAGGCGCCAGCATTGACTATTCGCGTTATGTATCGGCGCGCACCCATCTTCAGGCAGCCCTCGACGCAGGCGCACTCGCCGCGGCCTCGGCCGGTCACGGAAAATCGAACTCGCAGCGCCAGGCGATCGGCCTCGCCGCCTTCAACGCCAACATCGCCGACGGGCTAGGGGAACAATCCGGCGCTATCCCCACATTCACCATCAACGGCGACAAGATCGACGCCACCGCACAAGGCTGGCTCCCCTCCGGCTTCATCCAGCTCGCCGGCATCGACAACATGAATGTCGAAGTCCAATCGCAGGTCAACATTCCCGTCGACAAGAAGGCCGAGATCGTCCTCGTGCTCGATTACTCGGGCTCGATGAAGGAAACGTCCGGCGGCGAAGTGAAATACAAGGCCATGCGCAAGGCAGCGAAGAAGCTCGTCGCCGACCTCGAAGCCGCGAATCCGGACAGCGTGAAATTTGGCCTCGTGCCGTTCTCGCATCATGTTTGGGTAACGCTGCCCAAACAGTACGTCGTCGGTCAAACCGGCTTGGGGAACTGGACTGGTTGCACTCAGGATCGGATGAATCCCTACAATCTGACCGACGAAACGCCGAATATCGGCATCGATGAAAGCAAATGGGGCCATCCGCAGGCGCCTCCGCCTCCGGATGACGGGCCGCACGGCGGCTGCGCGGCCTATGCTCCGAACAAGCTGGTCGTCAGGCCGCTGACAAACGACTTCTGGTCGGTGAAGGACCAACTCGACCGCATGCTACCCTATGCCTACACGCACATCGCGCTGGGCGTCGAATTCGGCTTCCACTTGCTGTCGCCGAATGCTCCCTTCGAGCAGGGCGTGTCCTATGGCGATGCCGATACGGAAAAGATCATGGTCGTGCTGACCGACGGGCGCCAGACCGAGCGCGCGTTCGGTCCAGGCGGCAGCCGTGAAGTGTCGGATGGCGAACGGAATCTCGAATTGCTTTGCGAGGCTGCGAAAGCCAAGGGCATCACCATGATGACCATCGCTTATGACCTTCGCGACCAACCGACGACGACGAACCGGCTCCGCAACTGTTCGACGGACCCCGACCGTCACTTCTTCATCGCCGAAAGCGGAGGAGATATCGCCTCGGCATTTGAAAGTATCCGCAATGAAATCACCGCCCAGGTGGTTTTGAGCAGGTAATCACTCCGCCGCCTCGCGCTGCGCGATCCCGTGGGAGAGTGCGGCGCGAAGCGCTGCCGGCTGCACGGGTTTCCGCAAAAACTGCACGTCGGCTTTGAGCGCGGCAGCGCGCACCTGATCCGATCTGTCCGCCGTCACAAGAATGGCAGGTACGCGCCGCCCAAGCTTGCGGCGGATCGTGTCAATCAGCTCCAGCCCGTCTTCGCGCTCGATGTGATAATCTGCGACGATCACATCGGGCTGCCTGCCCATTGTGGCGGCTGTGAGCGCGCCTTTTGAATCGGTTGCTGAAATTACCTGTGCTCCCCAGTTGCTCAGCAAAGTTTCCATGCCGCGGACGATGGCCTGCTCGTTGTCAACGACAAGAATGAGTGCATTCTTCAAGGGCGCTGGGATTGCCGGCTGCTTCCGCGCGGTTTCGGCACGGGGGTTGACTTGAACCGCCGCAACCGGCGCTGAAATGCCGAACACCGATCCCTTGCCATATATCGAGCGCATGATGAGCTTGTGCTTCATCACTTTCGCCATGCGCTCCACGATGGCCAGGCCAAGCCCCAATCCCGGTTCGCTGCCCTTGTCTTGTCCAAGCCTTTCGAATTCGCGGAACACCAACTTCTGCTTGCCCTCGGGAATTCCAAGCCCGCTGTCGTGAACTTCGATCGAGAGCATCGATCCGCGCCTGCGGCAGCCAACGACCACGCCTCCGGATGTCGTATACTTCACCGCATTGGACACCAGATTCTGTAAGACCCTTCGCAGCAGTTTCCTGTCGGAACGGATTGAGAGTTTGCAAGCCACGACCTTGAATGTGAGATCCCGCGCCGCGGCGGCCTGTGCGAAATCGCGCTCCACGGCGGCAAGAAGGTCGCCCACCGGAAAATCAGTGAACTCCGGCTTCATTGCGCCCGCGTCAAGTTTCGAAATGTCGAGCAATGCCGCCAGGATTTCCTCCACTTCCTCCAATGACGCATCGACGTTGGACACGAGTTCGGCGGATTGGCTCTTGCGCGTCTTCTCGACAAGCGCCGACGTGAAAAGGCGCGCGGCATTGAGCGGCTGCAGGATGTCGTGGCTGGCGGCGGCGATGAAGCGGGTCTTGCCGAGATTGGCCGCATCGGCCTCGGCCTTCGCGCGCTCGAGTTCCGATGTGCGCTCGCGCACGCGGCGCTCCAGCGTTTCGTTGGCATCGCGCAAGGCGTCGGCGGCTGCAACGCTCTCCGTCACATCGGCGAATGTGGCGACCACGCCGCCGTCAGGCATCTTGTCGCTGTGAATGTCGATGACGCGGCGCGTGGTTCGAAGCCTCAGACGGAAAGGTTCGTGCGAAACGGTGAGCCGCTCAATGCAGTCTGGCCCCCGCGTTTCCCGCCGCTCGTCTTCAAGCGCCGATTGGGACAGGATCGTGTCGGTGATATCGCCAATTGACGCCCCAACGCGAACCGTCTCCGGCGGCAAGTCCAGAAGCGCGCGGAAACGGCGGTTCCAGCAGATGAGATTATGCTCGCGGTCGAACACGGCAATGCCTTGCGGCACATTGTCGATGGCCGATTGCAAGAGGTCGCGGTTGTATTGAATGGCGGCCGAAGCGTCATCGAGAAGCCGCATGGCGCCCGGCGTGCTCTTGTTCAGGCGTTCCAGCAGCAGCGCCATCACGAGCCGTGCGGATGCGGTGCCAACCGCGCTCGCCAGTAGATGCTCGCCGAATGCAAGAATGCGTGGATCGGCCTCGGCTTGCGGGTCGTCCGGGCGCAGATGCTGCGCGGCAAACTCCGCGAATGCTTGCCGCGCCCGCTCGGCTCCCAGGTAGCGGCCCACAGTGGTTTCGATCTGGCCCGCGGTCACTGTCGTTCGCCATCCGCGAAACGCGGCAACGCCGGATGTCTGCAAATCCTTGGAGATGAAAGCGTCGGCCTGAATGCTTTCGCCGCGCGTGGGCTGGCGCATGAGCGATACGAGCACGAAGCATCCAATGTTAGCGAGCAGACTCCAGAACACGCCATGGGTCAACGGATCGAATTCGAAATTGAGCAGCATTCTCGGCCGCAACATCGAAAAACCAGCAGGTCCCTCCTGCAACAGGCTTTGGCCAATCCACCCAGAGTCGACGAAAGATGGGATCAGTAGCGTGTAAGCCCACATGGCGAAGCCAGCGAGCACGCCGGCCTTGGCGCCCGCCGCAGTCGCCCGTTTCCACATCATGCCGAGAAAGAACGCGGGCGCGAATTGCGCAACGGCTGCGAAGGAAATCAGGCCGGTCTGCGCCAGCGCCGCCGAGTTGCCGGCCATCCAGTAGTAACTGTAGGCGAGAAGCAGGATAAGGCAGATCGCCGAACGGCGCACCAGCAAGATGGCGCCGGCCATGTCATCGTGACCGCCCGGGCCGTGCCGCCCAAGCCGCACCATGAGCGGCAAAACCAGATTGTTGCTGACCATGATGGAGAGCGCGATGGTTTCGACAATCACCATGGCGGTGGCGGCCGAAATGCCGCCGATGAAGGCAATGAGAGCCATGAAAGGATTGCCGGCGAGGACCGGCAGAGAAAGCACGTAAGTGTCCGCATCCGAGCTCCGCGGCAGCAAAATCAATCCGGCGACGGCAATCGGTATGACGAAGAGATTGATGGCCACGAGGTAGGTTGGGAACAGCCACGCCGCGCGCCTGATATCCCGCGGATTTGCATTCTCGACCACCGCGACGTGGAATTGCCGTGGCAGCAGCAGTATGGCCGCCATCGACAGCAGGATCATGGTCAGCCAACGCCCGCCATCGAGTTCTTTGCTGAAGAGCTGGCCGATCTCGGGCAGTGCCGACGCTCTTTCAATCAATGCTCCCGGCCCGCCCATCAATGCAAAGGTGACGAATACTCCAACGGCAACGAACGCGATAAGCTTCACGATCGACTCGACTGCGATGGCAAGGATCAATCCATGCTGGTGTTCGCCGGTATCGATGTGGCGCGTTCCGAAGAGGATCGCGAAGATAGCAAGTGCGACCGTTATGAAAAATGCGAGGTTGACTGCCATCGCTGCTTCCGCCGAAGCCCAGACCGGTGCTGCGATCATGGTTTCGAGCGAGAAGGAGAGTGCTTTCAACTGAATGGAAATATAGGGAACGATGCCGATGACGGCGATGATGGCGACGATGGCGCCCAGACTTTCGCTCTTGCCATAGCGCGCCGAGAGGAAGTCGGCGATCGATGTGATGTTCTCCTGTTTGGCGATGGCCGCGATCCGCCGGACGACCCGCCATCCGAGAGCGAAAACCAGTATCGGCCCTGCATAGATCGCGAGAAAGTCGAAGCCGTTGCGCGCCGCCACGCCGACGCTGCCGAAATAGGTCCACGAGGTGCAGTAGACTGCAAGTGAGAGGGCATAGACGAACGGCTTGGGCGACCCCGCGCTGCGGTTTCGCGCCAGCCTGTCGCCGTAAGTTGCCACGACGAACAGCAAACCCACGTAAAGCAGGCCGGCAGCAAGGACCGTGGCGCTGTCGAGCATCGGATTGAATGCCTCCAGATGCGGTTTTGCACCGCCGGAGCCGTGGCCGCAAGCTCAGGAAATTGGCGAGAAAATGGCTTTTCCTACGTAACCAAGTGGTGTATCAACCCGCTCGCGCATATGCGCAACCTTGCACCTTACAGAAACACAGGGGGACTAACTTATGTGGCAAGAGTTTAAAGCGTTCGCATTCAAGGGGAATGCATTCGATCTCGCAATAGGCGTGATCATCGGTACGGCATTCGGCAAGATCGTGGATTCGATGGTGAACGATCTGATCATGCCGATTATCGGCGCGTTGACCGGCGGTCTGGATTTCAGCAACTACTTTGCCGGACTTTCTTCCGCAGTAACCGCTACGTCTCTGACCGCTGCGAAGGAACAGGGTGCGGTATTTGCGTATGGCAACTTCATCACCGTGTTGATCAACTTCCTGATCATCGCCTTCATCCTGTTCCAGCTGGTGAAGGTGTCGAACCGGATGAAGAAGGCCGAGCCGCCGCCGCCGCCTCCGCCTCCGGCCAAGTCGGAAGTGCTGCTTGAGGAAATCCGCGACGCGCTCGTGAAGAAGAAGTAAGCGCCGAACGCATACGTTGTTTGAAACCCGGGTGCTGGACACCCGGGTTTCTTTTTGGCTTAAGCAGCGGTCATGCAGACGGCGAATCCATTGACGGCCATCACCCCGCAAGCGCGCGACGAACCCGATAGCGGCATCGTGCGCGCGGCAATGTATGGCTTCGCGAAACAAGGCGTCATTCCGCTGTGGTCGGGTGAGGGCAATTTGCCGACACCCGAGACCTTCTCGCGCCCTGCGAGCGAGGCGCTGGCGCGAGGCGAAACTTTCTACACCTGGCAGCGCGGCATTCCCGAACTTCGCGACGCGTTGGCCCGCTATCACGCGCGCCACTTCAGCCGCGCCTTCGACGCGGAGAACTTTTATGTGACCGGCGGCGGCATGCAGGCGATCCAGACCGCCATTCAGATGATCGCGGGCGAGGGCGACGAGATCATCCTGCCAACGCCTGCCTGGCCGAACTATGCCGGGCCACTGCGCATCCAGGGTTCGCGTCCCGTCGAAGTGCCGATGGATTTCGCCAACGGCAAATGGCGGCTCGATCTCGACAAGCTCTTCGATGCGGTGACGCCGCGTACCAGGGCCATCTGCATCAATTCGCCATCGAACCCGCTCGGCTGGACCGCGAGCATAGAAGAACTGAGCGCAATCCGCGACCATTGCCGCAAGAATGGTCTCTGGGTTCTCGGCGACGAAGTCTATTCGCGTTTCTACTACGGCGACCGTGGCGAAATCCGCGCGCCCTCGTTCCTCGATGTTTGCGATGGCGAAGAGCAATTGCTTCTCTGCAATACCTTCTCGAAGAACTGGGCCATGACCGGATGGCGCGTCGGCTGGCTGCAAGCGCCGAAGGTTCTGGGCCCGGCCATCGAACGCCTGATCCAGTACAATACCAGCGGCACGGCGGCTTTCCTTCAACGCGGCTGCGTGGCTGCACTCGATGAAGGCGAACCATTCATCGAAAGCCAGGTGACACGCGCCAGGGCGAACCGCGATCTGGTGGCCGAACGGTTGTCGGCGTTGCCGGGAGTAAGCTTCGAAGTGCCGCGCGGCGCGTTCTATCTCTTCTTCCGCCTCGAAGGCATGACCGACTCGATGACAACGGTTCTGCGTCTCATCGATGAGGCGAAGGTCGGCTTCGCACCCGGTGCAACCTTCGGGCTGGGCGGAGAAGGCTTTCTCCGCATGTGCTTTCTGCGCGATGCCGGATTGCTCGCCGAGGCGATGGACCGTTTCGGGAAATGGCTTACGACCAGTTCACCATCTTGAATGCCGGCGATCCAACACTATTTGACGGCATGGGTCCGGGCCCCTCTGACGGATGACCTGCCGTGATGTCGGACTCTTCCACCTTGAAGGCGCTCAGCGCCGCGACTTGGGAGATGAGATGACTACACAATCGTTTCAGGCGCCGCTCTTTGAGATGACGCGGCAAGGAACGCTGGCCCGGCTAGAAAAACTGGCGTGGTTCACCGATTCATCGATAACGATACCCGGGACATCGCGCACCATTGGCGCCGATGCCCTGCTGAGTGTTGTACCTGGCATCGGCAGCGTCTTGGGGGCGGGCATTTCGGCTTATGCCGTGGTTGAAGCGATCCGGCATGATGCGCCAACCGGCACCCTCATGCGTATGGGCGGCAACATTGCCCTCGACGCGCTGGTAGGCTCTATTCCCGTCGTCGGCATCCTATTTGACATGGCGTTCAAGGCCAACCAGCGAAACCTGGCCTTGCTCCGCACACATCTGGTGGAGAATCCCTGATGCGAAAGCTGATCTGGTTTCTGACGATTGCCGTCGTGGTTGTCTGGTCCGGCCTTGCATGGCTGGTTCATGCCGCAATCGGCGTTGGCGGCAATTTCGCGGCGTCGAACGCCGATATCGTGCCGCTCGATCCCGAAACCGTCGAATGGATTTCCTGGCTGGCGTCTTTCGGAACAGGCGTGGGCGAATGGCTTGTCCTTGCTGTCTGGGCGGTAGTCGCGGCAGTCGTTCTGGCAATTGGAGCGATTTTTGCTCGCCTTCTTCCAGATCGCGGAACGGTTCAAATTCCGAAGAACTGATGCCTGCATGGAGGCATTGGCTGAATAGCAAGCAGGTTATGGGGCCTGCTGCCTTTTTCGCATTGCGCTGCACAATTCGGCGGCAACCCAGTTTTCGAGATGATTTGTACCAACTGAGATAAATCGTTGTAAAATAATGCCTTAAAGAACTGAATGCAGCGCAGCATGACTGGCATGCGGGTTGCAATTTCCTGGACGTTGAACTCGTCTGCCTTGGGTCCTCCCATTTTCCTTTGCAGAGTCCTCGATTCGACAGCTGCAGTTCCGTTTCTCGCACTCGGGCTGCTGCTTAAGGGGGTGAGTGGTTCCGGTTTCTTCCACTCACCCCCTCTTTTTCTCGGGCGGAGATGAAGAGAGTTTCATATGGCCGCCACCGCTTGGTCACAGTTGGTACCCAAATGACTGCGGTTGCAAAGGACCGCACATATGCCGTTTGACCAAACCATAGAGCCCCGCGAAGGCTCGATCATCGACCGCCGTAACCTGCTCCTGGGTTACTGGGCGGGAATGCGTCTGGGCATGTTTGGCGAAGAACTGTCCGCCTACGCCCATGAGATCATCAAGGCGGATGATGAGATCCCTGGTCCAGAGGACGTGATCGCGCGCATCGTCGCGGATTTCGTCGCGCGCGGCATCGACTATCCCGAAGACCTGATCCGCATGGAGCTGGAACGCCTGGAGCGTCAGGTCCGCGCTCAGTCCTGGGATGTCGCGGCGTAGGTGTAGGGCACCTGCACATATTCAAGCGTGCGCTTGGCGATGAGTCCCGCGGTCGTATCGTTGCGAATGCCGGCGTCCAGCAGCTCCTGCAGATTTAACCCGATACCGACATAAGGTTCGCGGCGGAGTTGCTCGCCACGCGCTTCCTCATCATCGGTGAAGCCGCGCGCGAAGTATCCGGCATGCAGTTCGACAAAGCGCAAAGGCGTATCCTCGAACGCTTCGAACCCCGAAAGCTTGAGCGCGAGAATGAATTTCTGTCCGCTGTAGTCGGATGCGGGCCGGAAGTAGCCTTTGTTGCCCGAAGGCAGGTACTCCATCCTGAAATCCAGTTTCTCGGCAAGACCCGGCACCGTGCTGCGAAGCACGGAGAATCCTGCGCCAAGTCCGTTCATCACCATGTCTTCACGCGAGAATCCATGATCGCCGGAGAACCCGTCAAACACTTCCACGTAAGTCTGTATGCCCATGGCGAGCAGCGCGCCGGTGATGGCAGCACCCGTCGTGTCATCTGCCCTGTGTGCGATCCGCTGCGTGAAGAATTCGCTGTAGAGATACGTCGTGTAGGCGTGGCCCAGCTTGTCCATGCCGAGGCTGCCGGTATCCTTCCCGAACCAGCCTTCCGGATTGAAGCGGAACTCGTCGTTGCCCCAGTTCCAAGCGATGATGCCTTGCGCGGTTGTCCCAGCAGCAACTGCCGCGATCGACCAGGGGATCGAGGCGGCCTGGTCCATGAACAGTCCGGCGTTGTACGGACCGAGATCCGGCGTTTCGATCCGCCGCCAGTTGTAGTGAAGCCAGGACTCGTCATCGAAGCGTATGCCGGCAGCCGGTTCCACGATGACATCGGCGCGCAATTCGTCGATCAGTGCTGGCTTGAGTTCAAGCGAGAGGTGCTCGCCAGCGACTGCCCAGGAAGCGGCCACAAGCAAGGTGGCGCAAGCAGCGGCCGTCCGCACCATATGCATCGGGTCAGGATACAATCCGATCGTTAACAAATGTTAACAAGTTTCCGGACGCTGGTTTGTTCCCGCGTCCGGGGATTCAGGCGGCACAGGATCCGGGGGCGTCTCCTGTGCCGCGTGCGGCTCAGTTCACCGGCACCATGAGGTGCGCGTAGGGTGTGCCGGGCCACATCACATAAGGTTTGGACGTGTCGGGTTTTGCGTCCAATGGATATCCCGCCATCAGGCCGGTTGCGTTCATGATCATCACGTGCGGGCCAGTTGTGATCCAGTTGTTTCCCTCAGCCGGGCCGGTTGCATAGGGATCGGTATTGCTTGCGTCCGTTCCGCCCGCGAGCATGTAGATGAAACCGACTTTGCCCTTTGGCGGCTCGGTTTTTCCGATCCATGCCATCGCCCATTCCATCGCATTGGCGTCGCCGCACATGGGGTCCGGTCCTGGGGTCGAGGGTGTATCGGGCATGCACCACCATCCGTTGTTTCCTTCCCGGAGCGTCTTCATCTTTCCCGACTCATCCGCCGCATAGATCGTGGCGCTGGAACTGACCGCGGCTGGGGCCGCGGACTCGGCGCTCTTGATCATGTCTGCATCGCCATCGGCGAAAGCGGCTGTGGATGAATGAGCAGTCAAGGCTGCAAGTATTGAAAGCAACGCAAGCGTCTTCATTGTCGTTTCTCCCTGAATTCCGAGGTGGGCTTCGAAAAGGAACTTAGCTGTCCCAGGCCTGTACGATGGTCTGCCGGACAATGCCCTTTGGACTGAGCTCCGCCGTGCAGGAAGCGATAACCCGTGTGCCATCGTCATAAATGCAGCTCTCGACGAAGGCGAGCTGCTTGCCGTCAACGACGCCGCCGTCGACTGTATGCGTCATGTCGCGGCTGTAGACGTCGTCGAGATACGCGCCGATGTCTCGGGCGCCGCTGATCTTGCGTGGCCGGCTCGGCGGATTGTCTGTATCGATGATGGTTATCACAGCATCGTCGGCATACATTGCTTTAAGACGGGTAGAGTCCCGGTTTTCAACGGCGCGGCGCAAGTCAGTTATTGTGGTTGCGGTCATTGCAATCTCCTGATGCGAAACCAAGAGGCACGTCCAATTGCTGCACTTCGAGGGCTGCGCTTAATGTTTGGGTCGCGCGTACCCTGTCCCACCGGCAGAAACACTTACCAATTGATAGATAACTTGTCAACTAGTTGGTAGACAAATAATTTGCCACAATGCTAAATTGACATAGCGTCAACGAATCGGAACCTCCACTCCATGGATCAAAAAGTGAATCGCGCCAGCACTTCGGAACAGATTCTCGACCTCGCTCAGGGCCTAGTCCAGACGCGCGGCTACAACGCCTTTAGTTATGCTGACATTTCATCCGCCCTTGGCATTACCAAGGCGAGCTTGCACTATCATTTCAAGGCCAAGAGCGACCTCGGCCTGTCGCTGATCAGCCGCTACGAGAATGGATTTCGGCACAGGTTGGAGGAAATCGAGCAGCAGGATGGAACTGCGGCTGAGCGCATTCGCGATTATGTCGCGATCTACGCTGGCGTCCTTGTAGATCGCCGCATGTGCCTTTGCGGAATGCTCGCCGCCGAATTCGAAACCTTGCCGAAATCCATGCAGTCGGCGCTCGATCACTTCTTCGATCTCAACGAACGATGGCTGGCGGCGGTTCTCGAGCAGGGGCGCAAGGATGGTTCGCTGCGCTTCGAAGGCGAACCTCGCGAACTCGCCGAGTTTCTTGTCGCCTCGCTCGAAGGCGCCATGATGCTTGCACGCTCGCATGGCGCCGACGATCGCTTTCACGCGGCGGCAAAACGGTTGCTCGCCGATATCGAAGTTTGACCTTTCGTCTTGCAAATTCAGCTCACGCTGTTGGGAAGTTCACTCTCACGCTTTGCAATGAAATCCCGCAGGCCCTCGGCAATGCCTTCGTCGAGCTTCGGCTCTTCGTAAGCCGCAAGCATGGCGCGCGCCTTGTCGCGGCCACGGGTGTCGTGATCCTTCGATCCGTCCGCCTGCCACTGCTCGAACGAATTGAAGTCCATGATCGAGGGGATGAAGAACGCTTTCTCGAAGTGCTCGAGCGTATGCTGCGTTCCGAGGAAGTGCCCGGCCGGCCCCACTTCCCGCACCGCCTGCATCGCGTCCTTGAAGTCGTCGAAGGACAGCCCACCGGCGTACTTGTACCAGCCCACGAGCTGCTCGGCATCGGTCACGAACTTCGAATAGCCACACACGAGGCCCGCTTCGAGCCAGCCCGCCACATGCCAGATGTAGTTGGCGCCCGAGAGGATCGCCGCATGCATCAGCATATTGGATTCGTATCCCGCCTGCGCGTCGTTGAGTTTCGAACCCACATGGAAGCCCGACGTGCGCCATGGCAGTTTGTATTTCCGCGCCAGCGCCCCCATCAGATACATCATCTGCGCGGCTTCCGGCGTCCCGCCCATGGGCGCACCGGTCTTCATGTCGACGGTCACCATGAACTGGCCGTAGATCACAGGTGCGCCCTTCCGGATCAGTTGCGTGTAAGCGACGCCGGCCAAAGCTTCAGCATTGACCTGCGCCACGGCTCCGACGGCGGATGCCGACGTGGACGCTCCGCAGAGCGCAAAGGGCGCCGCGATGATCGGCTGGTTATTCGATGTATAGACTCGCATGGCATCCAGCATGGTCTGATCCCAGACGAGGGGTGAATTGCAGTTGGTGATCGAGACGACGACGGTGTTGTCCTTGACATACTCGTCGCCAAACACGATCCCCGCCATCTTCATCACATCCTCGGCGCGCTCTTTCGAAGTGACGATACCCATGAACGGCTTGTCGGAATATTTCAGCGCCGAATGGATAATGTGCAGATGCCGCTTCGGCACCGGAACCTCCATCGGCTCGCAACAAATCGAGCTCGAGGAATGCAGCGCCGGAGACATATAGGCGAGGCGATGGAAATTGTTGAGATCGGCAAGCGAGCCATAGCGGCGTTGATTATCGAGATCGCGCACGAAGGGTGCGCCATACATCGGAACAAAAATGCTGTTGTTGCCGCCAACCCTGACCGTGCGCGCGGGGTTCCGCGCATTGAGCGTAAACTCGGATGGCGCACTGGAGACGAGCTCCATGAGCAGCGCACGGTCGATCCGGACCCGCGTGCCTTTCACATCCGCCCCCGCCGCGGTCCACATGGAAATCGCTTCGTCATCGCGGAACTCGCAGCCAACTTCCTCGAGAATCTTGAGCGACTCCTCGTGGATCAGTTCCACCGCCTCGTCGGGCACGATGTTGTAGACCGGAATGTTGCGGACCAGCGTTGGGAACG
>JBJXGL010000186.1:0-27567 GCA_046160365.1 Aestuariivirga sp.
CCAACATCCCACCACCGCCTGCTTTGAGCCCAAAGCAGGCAGCGTCGCTGATTCACCAATCTCATGGGGGTCAATTTTGGAAGCCGATCACCCCGTAACAGGGGTCAACTTTGCACGCCGAATAACACCGAGCGCACAACGAAAGGCCGGGTGCGGCCCTTGCGCTGCCGAGAGGTCACCACGACACGGCGCTTGCCGGTCTGGTTTTCAGCAAGCAAGCGAAACTTGACCTACAAGCAGCTTAGCGAGAAGCTGGCAGAACTTGGGGTGACAGAGTCCGAACCGAACATCCGGAACAAGCTGTCACGGGGGCACGTTCAGCGCGGTATTTTTGGTCCAATGTCTCGAAGCTATGGGTTGACGATCTTTGCAGTTGTCGGATGGCTGATTGTTGGGAGCGCTTTAGCACAGGCCCCAAGCGGCCAAGGGGTGACCGGTGAAACCCCAGCCTTAGAAAAACAAGTACCCGAAAATGCCAAACCCGAAGTGACTCAGGTCGATAATTTTTCCATCCCTGTTCGAATTATCGAAAAGCCGGAAGACGCGGAACGCGCCAAAGAGCGCGAAGCCAAATCCGACCAACACGAGGCCGACGATTTGGAAGCCCAGAGAAAGGCTGCTGACGCTGCCGATAGAAGTGCCGAAGTCGCCGAATGGCAGAAGATACCCACATTGGTGCAAATGGCCTTTGCTCTTTTCGGAACCCTTGGTTTGATAATCTCCCTTTTGATCAACTCCAAGGCTACCCGGGCGACCGTAGAAATGCTGAGAACCAAACGCGCCTGGATTCTCTATGATGATATTGGAGTAACGCACACGACAAATGTGACGTTTGCCGGCGTAATGTACCCACTCGGCTACCTGATAAATGTCAAATTGCGAAACTTTGGTGAGTCCCCAGCAATGAGGGTACGGCTGGGAGGGCAAGGGGACTGGGTAAACAACGCCGATCAGCCAATAGCCCAAATAGATCAGACGGCCTTGCTGGGAGATTCTTACATCCCGCAAGGGGCCCCCCTTACCGGGCAGCCACTCGTAATATGCGGCCCCGACCTCGCGGCACTCCTTAACAACCAAGGATTTTTCAGAGTGACGATGCTTGCCGTCTACTACGACACCATCCAACCATCATTGTTGCGTGAAACCCATCTCGTTTTGCACATTTCCTGCAATGGGACGACGACATCCAATGGCGTTACGCACCCCAATTTCGGAGCCACCATGCTCCATCCAGCCAACAAAGTTACATAACAGCCCACGACGAGCAGACTCGCGGCGATCACATCTCACCGCCCAGCGCTTGTTGCGCTTGATACATAAGGCCGGGACTTTGCTTGCCGCTCCGCTTCAACGCCGTTTCGGAGACAAGGGGGCTCGCGCTCCAAACACCTCCCTCGCCACCTTCTCCAGCGACCTTCCGCCGATATAGCCGCCCATGCCGATGGAGAGGAAGCTCCAGAATTCGGGCGGGAGGGCTTGCCAGCGGGGCTGATAGGCGATGGGGTGGCCGGCCAGCAGTTCCAGCGAGGGGATCACGATGCCCACCACCATCAGCAGGCCCAGGAGCGACAACATCAGCACCGGCCGCCAGTTGCGGGTGAGCCAGTCTTCGCTCTTGGTCTCGGCGATGATGACGGAGGCGGCTTGCTCCGCTTCCTTGGAGAGGCCGGTCACCAGCTCCTGCTCCAGTTCGGCCTTGAGCTTGCGGCGGAGTTCTAGGTCGCCCACGTAGCGGTCGAGGATGGTGGAGAGCGGGCCCTTCACGAGCGCGCCCACCGCCGAGACGATCAGGGGAAGCGGCAGCATGTCAGATGCCCTCCTCCAAAGCCTTCTTCCGCCGCTCGCGCACAATCCAGAAAGACGCAGCCACGATCACCGCCATGAGCACGATTGCCGCGGCGGGCCCGGAGAAGATGTCGATGGCCTCGCGCGCGATGGGGAGAAGCGTTGTGGCGATGCCAGCCAGCGCCGAGACAATAGCGGCAAGAGTAGTCGTACTCTCACGGGCGGGCTTGCCGGGGTTCACCTCGACTGGCCCCGGCAACGGCTCGCCGGAGTCGCCAGAGGCGAACAGCTCCGCTTCCGCAGCGCGTCTTCGCACCAGGCCCGGCAACGTGCGGCCACCCGCCTTCACCCACATCTGAAGCCTTCGCGCCACGGCGTCGAAGTCGCCGGCGTTCACCGCCTTCAACACGCTCGACTTGGCGAAATTGCCGAGCCCCACATTGTAGGCGAAACTCACGAGTGCGGAGAATTGCGTCGGGGTCAGATCGGGAATGACGCGCGCACCAACGCCTTCGGCAAACTTGGCCACGTCGCGCCGCAGAATTTCACCTGCTTCGGCGCGGCTCACCTTCAGCCCGGGCGTCACCTGCGGTGCGCCCGCCATCGACGTGTGGCCGTAACCAACCGTCCACACGCCGACCGCATCGCGATAGGCGTCGCTCCTGAATCCCTCGAAGCGCTTGATCAGCGCGAGGCCTTCTTCGGTCATGTGCATTATCAAGCTCCCGCGCGCGAGATGGAAAGGAGAATGGGCGCCACCACGCCGCGCGGAACCGCTCCGGCGCGCGCCAGACAGCCGTTCGAGAAGAGAAGCATCTTCATCCCGGCCGTGCCTTTACTCTCGGCGGCGATCACGATCTCGTCGGCCGCAAATTCCGTAGGCGGAGGAATTTGATTATACGCGGCAAGAAAGACCTTCGCTTCCCTGCCCTTGAGCACATGAACCTCGGCCGAGGGAAAACGCTGCTTCACCGCCTCGAGGAAAGCCTGCGGTGCGATGCATTGAGGCGATTGCGCGAAGGCGGGCACGGCAAAGAGCAGCGCCGCCAGCAGGATGCCGGCACGTTTCATGGGAGTCTCCTTTGATTGAGAAAGTTCAGCGAAAGTCGAGGAACGGCATCAGCTTCGCGGCGGCGGCGCCCGCGCTTATGGAGAGCGCCACGATCACGGAGAGAGTCCGCCAGCCGCCACGTGCGGTCACCAGCGCGTCGCGGATTTCGCGCACGTCGCTGCGGATTGCATGGAGCTCGGCTTCGACATTCTCCATGCGCGCCTGCAGCGCGCCCACGTCGCGGTCGAGAGTCATCATTAGAAATCCGTTTCGATGTAGAGGTTCATCAGCGCGATGCCGATCACGCTCGAGGTTCCGCCCACGCTCATCCAGCCGCGCGGGGCGAGGAAGGTCGAGGTCGTGGGCAGGTTCGCCGAGATCGTTCCCGTGGCCACGTTCGACGTTCCAAGCTCGCGCACTTCGTAGGAAAGCGTCTGCGTGGCGCCTGGCGGCGAGAACATGGTGAGCTCGTAGACCTTCGTGCGGTCCGCCGTGGGCACAGGGAAGGATGCGCCCAGATCGATCTTGGTCACAGCGCCGGCACCCCGATGCATGAACTGAATATTGGCATCCGCCGCATCCCAGCCCATGCCCACAATATTGGCGAGCGACGACGGCTCAACATCGGTTGGCGCCGCGGTCGAGTTGCCGAGCCCCACGAAGGCGCGGCTTGTGGTTGTCGAAACGCCGGTCGCGGGCCCCCAACGGCAGGTGAAGTAGAAGCCGCCCTGTTCCACAGCCGGGCCGCCGATCAGATACACAGCGGTTGTTTGACGGAAACCAGCCACGGCGGTTGTGGCCGCCGTGGTCACCAGATACTCAAGCCTCCGCATCATGGTGTGCAGGTTGGTGGTTGCGGCGTTGGCGGCGGTCGCAGTGCCGGTTGCGGTCGGCGCGGCAGCGCCGGTAGCGGTGATTGTCGTCGAGTTGCCCGCTGCCTGCCATGCCGCAATCGCGTTGAAGCCGAAATGCGGCTGCAAGAACGTGTCCAGGCCAGACGGTCCCATGATGCGCTGAAGCAAACGCCCGCCGCGCTTGCCCGCAAACAGCCTCAGCCGGTCCGATGACGGAGCCGTGGGCGCTGCTTGCAGCGGCAAGTCGATCTCGTTGCCATCGCTCACCGTGACGCCGGAATTCTGGATCAGCTGTCCCGTGGCGCTGTCGAAGCGCGCAATGGCATTGTCGGTGGCCGATGCCGGTCCCACCACATCGCCCGATCCGCCACCCCCTCCAGGAGCCGCCCATGTACCATCGGCGCGCAGAAAGTTCGTGGTGCCGCCGCCACTCGGAGGAGCGAGGCCTTTCAAAACGCTCGTGAATGGATCGAGCAGCGTGGTCGCCTGTGTGCCGGTAATGTCTTCCGGATCGCCGGTCGCGGCCGTGATACGGGCCTTGAACGTGGCGGTCGCCATGTTCGATAGCTTCGCATTCGAAACCGCATCGTTGGCGATCGTCGCGGCGAAACTTGCCGTGCCCGATCCCGTGACATCGCCAGTCAGCGTGATCGTCTGATCGCCCGAGTTCGTGCCCGTGAGATTGAGCAGTGTCTTCGCCTGCGTTACCGTCAAGTCCTCGGGATCGCCGGTGCCGGCAGTTGTGCGGCCCTTGAACGTTGCCGTCGCCATGTTGGCGAGTTTCGCATTGGTTACAACATCGGCATCGACCGTCCAGGTGACGCCGCCGCCGGAAACCGTGATGTCTCCCTTGTCTCCATCGGATACGCCGCCGCCGGAGGGCGCAGTCCACGTGCCGTCGGCGCGCAGGAAGTTCGTCGTGCCGCCGCCCGATGATGGCGCCAGACCCTTCAGCGTCGAAGTGAATGTATTGAAGAGCGCGGTTGCTTGCGTTGCCGTCAGGTCCTGAGGATCGCCAGCCGAGACCGCGCCTTTGATCGTTGCCGCCGCCATGTCGGCGAGCGCTGCATTGGTGATCGAGTTCGGCGTCAGCGTCACGATGCCGGACGTGCGGTTCACGGTGATCGCGTCGGTCCAGGAGGAGCCATTGGCGCTCACCTTGACGCGGAAATCGTCGTCGCCCGCAAGTCCCATTTCGGTGCGGCCCGAGAATCCGTTCTGGAACAAGAGCGATGCAGTATCCGCCGCCGCATTCTTGTTGATCTTGATTTGCGCCCCCGCACCCGCATGAGTGAAGAGCGCTGCGGCGGACGACACCGCGAGCCGGTTTGTCGTGTCGGCAGTCGTGTTGATGCCGAGCATCTCCATGTTTTGCAGTTCGTCAATCGCTTGCAGATCGATCCACTGCGCGCCGTCGAAGACGAGGAAGGCCGCTTCCGCCTCCACCCACAAACGCCATCCCGCTTGCGGCGCGGCAAAGCGCCAGACACTTGCTTCGTAATAGGCGATCTCGCCCGCGTGCCCGCTCCACGCGCCCGTAGGCGCTGCCGCGACGAGATAGCGGTCGCCATCCGCGGGTGTAACCGGCGGCGAGGCGAGAGTCCGGTCGATCACCGCGAGCTGCACCTGCGCATCGAGGCGCAGAAGCGCCTCGTTGTGAGTCACATGTTTCTGCGCCTGCGCCGCTTCGATGAGCGGCAAGGCAAGATTGGGTGTATCAGGCATTGAATGTCCTCATGCTAGTGGCGCCAGGGCCGAAAACGGTGGAGACTTGAGCGACGCGGATTGCCAGCGATGCCGGCATCGATCCGAAATCCGCGATGATCTGCGCATCGGTGTAGCGATAGGTTGGTGCCGGGGCGGAGATGCTGCGTTTGAGAGTTGCGCCATCGAAAATGTCGAGCGCGTAAGTCTCGCTCTCTTCGCCGAGCGGCACGTCAACCAACTCCCATGCATCGCCGTCAACACGCGTGCGCCTCGTCCAGGCGAACACCAGATCGTTGCCGTCGCGAACCATTCGCAGATGACACGGCGACAGCGGGCGCAAACCAGTCACGCGCCCCTGATGCGCCACCTCGCGATAGGAAGACGCCGCATGATCGTGCTGCGCGGGTCCCGCCCGCCAGGTGCGCGCCAGCGCCGCCTCGGCGAGCGGCAATACCGGTTGAACGACAGCCGCGTTGAGCAGGACGAAGCGCGAGCCAACGATCCGCGACGAAAGCATCTCCGGCTCCGAGCCCGATTGAGCGCGCAGCAGCCGGGTCAGCCTGTAGCTCAAAGGCCCGATCAGTTGTGTATTCTGGAACTGGACAATTTCGAAACCAGTTGCCGCGTCTCCGATCGCCGCCACGTTGGCGCCGGCCAGCAACTCCGCCTCGCTCACCGAGGAGAGCGCGCCCGCACTCAATGTCACCTCGATCTCATTGGCATCGTCGAAGACATAGAGTGGACCCGCCGCAAGCGGAGCAATCAAAGCGCCGCTGGTTGCCCGCGCTTCGATCAGGCGGTTCAGCGCGAAGCTCGCAGTCCCCGTCTGCTTCATCAGCGCCAACTGGCCGGGCCAAGGCGTTGCTTGCGCGGCGATCCATGGCGCATGTGGCGTTGTCGAATCGGCGAGCGGCAGGTCCATGAACAACAGATCGGGCTTGCCGAAAATCTGTGGCGCGCCCGCGAGAATGCCGCGATCGGCTGCGTCCGCCGGGTCGTAGACCTGCGCTTCATGCGCGCGGAGCCTAAGCTTCCGCGCGCTGCCGTCTTCGATCTCCATGACCTTGAACGGCACGCCTTCGAATTCCACCGGATCGCCCGGCTCGAGGCTCACGAAACTCTGCGGCAGCCACAGCTCGAGAGTCTTCCTCCCGACACGAATGTCGCGCAGCATGATGTCGGCGCGAGCTTGAGCTTCGGCGGCACTCACCGCGCACGGCAGTTGCAGCGACACCTCGCGCGATGTCTCCCCCGCCGCCCGCGCCTCGACCGCGCTGTTGCGGTAGTCGATGGCGGAGTTGACGAAGGCAAGCCGGAGCAAGCCTGGCAGTTCGCTTTCCTGCGCGTCGGACATTGCGAAAAGCGCATCCTCCGCTCTTGCTTCAACGCAATCGCCCCGCGAGAGACTCATCAACGATTCACGATTGCGCGAACGGAAGACGAGTGCGCCATTCGCTTCGACAACATCCGCCGCGAAGGTCTCGATCAGCGTTTCGAGCGCCTGCCGTCCGGACATGGGCCGGTCGATGGCAAAGCCGTCGATCAATCCTTCGACGCCTTCCGACACCGTGTCAGGCAATCCATACTCCGCGCAGACCGAGGCAGCCACTTCTTCCACCGGCACGGCGCCGATGCGGCCGTTGAGCCAATGGCCCCGCGCATGATTTTCGCCATCCGCCCACACATCCCGCAAGGCCGGAAACGCGGGCCACGGCCTTGCATCCCAGGCCCAGAAAAAGGCGCGGGAGGCATCCACCATTTTTGCTCCGTAGACGGACGAGGTTGGATTGTGCGCGCCGGACGCGCTCCAATACTCGGCCATGGCGCGGAGATAACGCTGCTGCATCAGGTCGTCGCGCCGCCCGCTAGAGTAGTATGGCAGCAGATTCTCCGACGACTTCGCGTCGGCAAAAGCGTTGGGTTGGTTCGATCCCTTGTCGACCGCGGCGCAGCCAAGCTCGGTGAACCAGATGGGCTTCGACTGCGGCGTCCAGGCCGTGGGCGTCGCCGATTCGACTCCGCCTGGCCTGTTGTAGTGTTGATTGCTCCACCAGCTTTTGATGTCCTTGGTCCGGAAAACCCACGGCTTTCCGTATGCGCCATCGGTGATCGCCGTGCGCGTCTGGGTTTCGCGCGCCGCGTCCGATGCATAGAACCAATCGTAGTATTCGCCCGATGCATTCCCGGCCTTGAGATAGGCAAGGTCCTTGATCGAAGCCACGCCGGCGAGCCGGTCCAGATGCTGGGTGCCGTCGCGCCAGTCCGAGAGCGGCAGATAATTGTCGATGCCGACAAAATCGATATTGGACGACGCCCACAGCGGATCGAGATGGAAGTAGAGATCGTTGCTTCCGTCCGTGGGGCGGTAGCCCGAATACTCCGACCAGTCCGCCGCGTAGGAAACCTTCGCGGCGGGTAAAAGCGATTTCACATCCGCAGCCAGCGCCACAAGCGCATCGACGAAAGGAAAGCTTCCCGCCGCGGAGCGAACTTGCGACAGCCCGCGAAACTCGCTGCCGATCAAAAAGCCATCGACCCCGCCCGCGAGTTCGCAAAGCTTCGCATAGTGCAACACAAGCCGCCGCAGGCTCCATTCCGTTGGGCCGGAGTAGACAACCTCGCCACCCGAAATGCTGAAATGTGGAGGTTGCGCGGTTCCCACAAAGCTCGAGACCTGAGTTGCGGCGGCTACCGTCTTGTCCGGCGTTCCCGGCAATCCGGGTGCGGGATTGCATGTGATGCGCCCGCGCCAGGGATAGGCCGCCTGCAGCGCGCCCCCATAGGGATCGGGAAGACTGTTGCCCGCCGGAATGTCCATCAGCGCGAAGGGATTGAAGATAATCTTCAGTCCACGGAGCTTCGCATCCGCGATTGCCCTCAACACCGAAGCGTCCGACGGCGTTCCGCCGTAAGCTGGCGATCCGCTTGAGGCGGAGATCAGTTGCGCCTGCGCGCGGTTCAATCCGGCAACGCGCCAGGCCGAAGGTGACGTATTCTTCACCGCCTGGTCCACGCCCGGCTTCAGTTGACACACGCCGCAGCGGAGATCGTTGCCAAACCACGCCACAACCAGCGACACCGCCTCCACATTGGCGCAGCTCGCCTGCGAATCGTCGAGCGACACGGTCCAGTCGCTGCGCGTGGCCGAGACATGTGCGTTCTCGCTCGCGGTGACGCCCGGCGCTGCTTCGCGGGTCACGATCTCGATGTCGTAGCCGAACTCGGTGGCTCCAGGGATGATGTTTACTGCCTTCACCAGCGGCGCGGCGCTCCCTGCATCGCGCATCACCTCGAAGGAAAGCTGCGGAATGCGGTTTCCGAATTGCGCCAACGGCATACGCTCGAAGACGATATAGGACGCGCCGCGATAGGCGGGAACGTCCACCCCCTGTTTCGCGACGATCAAACTGTCCGCCAACTGAGTTTCGGTTCCGCGATAGAGCCGCGTGGTATAGTCGCCGATATCGATCTCGCGCCCATCCGCCCACACGCGGCCGATGCGGTCGATCGGACCTTCGCAAAGCCCAATCGCGAAGTTGCCGAAGTAACTGTATTCGGTCGTCGTCGATTTGGGCCCGCTGCCCTTTGAACTCGCCTTTTCGGTGCGCGTCGTCACCACTTCTTCGTAGTTGGTGGCCCAGATCACCTGTCCCGACACGCGCATGCGGCCCCAGAGGCGCGCGATCGGCGCGCCCTCCTCGGAGGCCATGATCCGAAGATCCGCGAGCCGCGGGCCTTCGCTTTTCCGCCCCTTGCCGCCGAACAGCGACTGATCGAGGATGTTCGCGGCGATGGCGCCAAGCGCGCGCCCCACGATGCCGCCCACGGGACCGCCGATAAAACCGCCGAGTGCTGCGCCGGCATACTGCAGAACGACTGTTGCCATTACTTCTCAGTCCCCGGAAAACGAAACACGTATGCAAGCCGCCGCAGCCACCAGCCGGAAAGCGGCGTCTCGGCGACACGCGCCCCGTCCTGCGCATGGATCATGTGATCGGGACCGCTCGCGATCCCGGCGTGTTTGGCTGGCAGATGCGGCTTCCAGCGGAACAGCAGCACGTCCCCTTGGCGAAACTCCGTACACGGAATTTCGAGCAGATGCCGCCGTCCTGCCTCGGCAAGCTGCTCGCCGCTCGTTGCCTCGGCCCAGTCCGGCGCGTAAGCGGGAACGGCCTCGGGCTCCTCGCCCTCGACTTCGCGCCACACGCCGCGAATCAATCCCAGGCAATCGCAACCAACGCCTTTCAGGCTTGCCTGATGCGCATAGGGCGTGCCGATCCAGCCGCGCGCCGCGGCCACGATTGTTTCGCGCTTCGCCATGTCAGAGCCTGCTGCCGCCGTCGTTGGCATCGCCGCGCACCGCATAGGAGCCGACGAAATCGGTTCCCGGCATATGCGGAAAGCCGCGATAGTTGGCGATGTTCGAGAACTTCGCCTTGCAGGTCGGAAACTGTTTGTCGCATCCCGCACGGATTTCGAAGCTGTCGTTCACGGCAACGGGGTAAGCGGCTTTCTGCCAGATCTCCACATGCACCGTATTCGCCACGCGAAACGATTTTACATCGGCGCTGCGCCCGGCGTTGGCGCCGGTCAGCCACGCGAGCTGCCCACGCGCGAACCAGCCATCGGCAAATGGATCCAGGCCCGTCACGCGAAAGCGGCGGTCATCTTCATTGGCCGCGACAACGCCGGTTCCCCGAAACAAAGGTTGATCGAGATCGACTCCGCAGCGCGCATCGCCCAGCACCGCGTCGCACGGGTAAGCGAAGACGCGGTCCTTGCTTTGATCCAGCACATGAGCGAGGCCGCGGACTTCGGCGGTGAATGTCTGCTCGGTGCGGCGCACTTCGCCCACATGACCCTTGCGCAGGAGCACACGCTGCAACGGATCCTGCCAATTAACTCGCCAGATTTCGACATCGGCATTGCGGAAGTCTCCGGCGTCGAGGCGTTCGGGCGAAAGTTCCGGCGACTGCAACGCGCCTGCCGCTTCGAGATTGTCGACGGAGAGCCCAAGCGAGGACTCAATCTCGCTCGCCTCGAATCCTGTCGAGGCCGTGAAGGTCACGCCATCGAACGCGATGTCCGCGTCATGATCGGTAAAACCCATGGCCGCGCTGCCGGTGGGCGTCAGCTTCCAGCAATGACAGAGCGTTGTCGCGCCACTGGCGAGGTGCGCCGCGAGTCCGGTTGGCAGCGTTCTCATGCAATGATCTCCACCAGCGGAATTTCCGGAATGTCTCCCGCCGCGAAGGCCGCAAGGTTGATGGACAAGCGATCGGTATCGAAACGCACCGGCACATCGAATTCGAATCCCGCCGTCACCGCAGCACCCACAGCCGGAATGTTTCCGGCGTTGAGGGTGATGACACCCGTCGCGCTGTTGAGCGTGAAGGCGGTTGAGGGCGTGCCGTTGACGGCTGCAAGCACCGTGCCCAGGACGGGTTTTGAAATGATGCGCGAATAGTTGCGAAGGCCAGTCCCGTAGCTCTTCACCAATTGAAACGACGCCGTTGCTCCGTCTCCCGCTCCAATCGCCTGATCGACGGCCGACGGTTGCTGTCCAGGCGCGCAGGATTTCCAGTCGGTGTGATCCTTCCAGCGAAAGCCGTGAAGCCGTCCGCGCCGTTCTTCGAAGAAGGCGATTGCCGTATGCACATCGTCAAGCGATCGCAGCCCGTAACCCGCATTGTAGCGGCGGCGCGAATGGGTCCAGCGTGCGTTCCTCTCCTCGCGGCCCGAACCGGTGATGACGACATCGGTGCGCCGCTCAGGCCCGCCCGATCCGCCCAGCGAGATCGCGGCGGGAAATCTGATTTCGTCAAACGCCATGATCAAAGATTCCTTTGTCCGCGCGACACCGCGCGTGCGATGCCCGCGGCGATTTGCGATTGCGACTGCCGGAAGCTCTCGGCATCGCGCGCCATGATGTTGATGGTGATGCCTTGGCCGCTGCCCGCCATGCGCACGCCGAGCTTGCCGTCGCGGCCGCGCGCCAATGGCATGATCGCCTCCGGCCCCGCTTCTCCCGCGAGGCCCAAACCGCCGCGCAGCGGAAACATCACCGGACTGTTGATCACGCCGCCTTGCGCGAAGGGCTTGATGCGCCCCGCGCTTATCAGATTCCCGCGCGCATTGGCGAAGACAGAACCCAAAAGATTGCCAAGCGGCCGTAACGCCTGTGACAGCGCCTGCTGTGCCAACGAGAGTGCAATACCGCGCAGCACATCGGAAAGTTTACGCCCGTGAATGATGGCGGATGCAAATGAGCGCACCAGCGTCTGCCCGAAGCTGTCGGCGAGCCGGTTGAGCCCGCTCATCTCCTCGCGTAAGCGTGCGGTCGATTCGGAAAGCCCGTCGGCCTGTTCCTGAGTTGTCGTCATAAATCGGGAAACCTCTTCATCAAATCGTCAAGACCATCACGTGACGGCGGAGCCGCCTGCGCACGCATCGCCATCGAGAGCTCGCGAAGCGTTGCGCTCCAGAACTCGCTTGACGAAAGTCCAAGCTCGCCAAGTCCCAGATGCATCAACCTCGCCCATGGAAAGGTCTCGTTCACGGCGCGCCAAAGGTCGCGGTCAGAAGTTCAGCGACGATCTTCATGAAGCCGGCAGCGCCGCCTTCGGCCGTCATCTGCTTCACGTCTTCGTCGCTCACCTGATTGCCAGCACCGCGCAACCCTGCGCCGATGATCTTCACTGCGTCGCTCGCGGACATGCGTCCGCCTTCGAAGCGTTCGGCAATCGCAAGAAGATCGAGCCCGCCATAGGCGTGTTCGAGTTCCGCCAATGCGCCAAGCGTCAGACAGAGCGTGTAAGCCTTGCCTCCAAGCCTGGCTTCGATCTCGCCTCTGTGCCGGTTCGCCATGTTACACCGCCGTGAAGGTGAGGGCGCCGGCGGATTCGAGTGCGAGTTCGAACTCCACTTCGCCGTCGTGGCGGCCCGCATATTCGAGTGCCGCGATCTGGAACGGCCCCTGTACGATGCCGAAATCCGGAATCACCGCCTGCCAGTCGCGGATCGTGCTCCCGAAAAACAGTGTACGGACGGTTTCATCCGACGCCTGATCGCGGAAGATGCCCTGGCCTCGGATCGAAGCGCTCCTCAAGCCCGCTCCCGCCAGCAGCTCGCGCCAGGCGCCCACCGATTCCTGGCTGGTGATGTCGACGGTCGCGGCGTTGAAAGCGAGCGTATGGGCGCGAAGCCCGGCCACCGTCTGGTATGAGCCGCTGCCAGTCGAGTCGGCCTTCAGCAGCATGTCGCGGCCCTTCTGGGCTGTCATGAATTCCTCCTATGGCAAAGGTTCGGTTGCGGCGCGGAAGCGGAGCCTCGCGCCGAAATTGATGCCGTCGCGCTGGATGACCCAGCTCTCGAGCCTGAGATCGATCAGTGCATGGCCTGCAAGAACGAGTGGCGCGGCATCGAGCGCGGTTTCGATTTCCTCGACGATGCCTTCAGTAAGCGCGCGGCCTCGCGCATTGGTCTTCACGTCCAGCGTCACAAAGTGTTCGTGCGCCCGCAATCCAAAGTCGCTCCGGTCGCGGGTGTCGATTGCCGCGAAGGTGACAAGCGGTGCTTGTGCGCCGCGCGGCAATTCCTCGAACACAAACGCGCCGCCGAGTTTCGCCGTGAGTGGCCCGTGCGCCAGCATCGCCGCCTGCATCGCGGCTCGGAGCGCCGAGGCGGAGCCGGTCACAGCCGCAGCTCGCGGTAGGGCGCAATCAACGACGTGGCCGCGAGCGGCAAGCCCTGATCGGCGCTGTCGCCGCGCTCGCCATACCATTGCGCCAGCGCATGCAGCATGGCTTCGCGAAGCGCTTCGGGTACGGCCGCGGCGGAAGCGCCGAACCCAGCGGTCAGCTTGATCTCGATGCCGTTGGCAATGCGCCCCGGCCTTGGCCAGGCGCGCGAGCCTCTCAAGACGAGCCGGGGCGGGCGCGATCCGAGCACTGCATAATAATGCGCGGGATCGACAGTCGCCGGCACGTCGTCGTCGCCGTAGGTGATCACATCGTTGAGCGAAATGAGCGGCGCAATCGGCAGCGATATATCCTGGCCCGGCCAGTCGTCGAGGAAAATGGACCAGCCCTGGCTCATGAGCTTCAGTCCCGTGTGGCCCTCGACCAGCCGCCGCGCCGCGATGATCAGTCTACTGATGAGTTGATCTTCATCGGCATGGGTGATCCGCAGATGCGCCTTCGCCTCGGCAAGCGTGATCGGCTCCGCGGTTGGCGGAGTGGTGAGAATGGAATGCATGAATGTCTCCAACGAGTTCCCCTCCCCCGCGCGCGGCACGCGCGTGTGGGGAGGGATAAAGGGTGGGGGTGGTGAAGCTTGTTTGCGCTAACAGCATAGAGCGGCGCTCTTCTTCGCCACCCCCACCCTAACCCTCCCCACGCGCGCGTTGCGCGCGGGTGAGGGAAATTTCTTACGACACGCCGAACTTCATCAGCTTGATGGCTTCGAAGTTCTGCACGCCGCCGCCCACGCGCTTTGTCGTGTAGAACGTCACGTAGGGTTTCTGCGTGAAGGGATCGCGCAAGGTGCGCACGCCGACGCGATCGACGATCAGATAGCCCGACTTGAAGTTGCCGAAGGCGAGCGCATAGGAGTCGGTGGCGATGTCGGGCATGTATTCGCTCTCGGCGATGGGGAAACCCATGAGGCTCGCCTTGCCGTCAGCACTCGCCGGCGGCTGCCAGATGTAGAGCCCTTGCGCGTCCTTGAACTTGCGGATCGCCGCTTGCGTCTTGCGGTTCATCACCCAATGCGCGTTCTGGCGGTGTCCCGCCTTCAGCGCGTAGATGAGATCGATCAGCTTGTCGGAAGGGTTCGTGGCTGCGAAGCCGCCGGCGACACCGGTTGCGATGTAGCCCATGTTGCCCCAGGTCCAGCTGGCGTCGGCGATCTTCGGATAGTCGGTGAAGCCGCGCGGCCTGTTGGTGCCGTTGCCGGTCACGAAAGCCTGACTCTCCTGCTCGGCGAAGACGGTCTGCACTTCCTGGGCGATCCATTGGTCGAGATTGACCACCGAATCGTCGAGCAGCGCCTGGGTCGCGGCCGGCATGGCGTAAAGCTCCATGGCCGGAAACGAGAGTTCGGCGAGCGTCGCCGACGCCGTTTCCGGCCGCGCCGCGGTTTCGCCCACCCACCCCGTCACAGCGCCGGTGATTGCGTACGGCTTCTTGTAGATCGTGCTCGAGACCTGCCGCACATCGGCGATGGCGCGGATCGGCGAAGCGTTCGACAGAAGCCTGCCGATTTCGTTCTCGGTCTCGGACGGCACGAGATAACCGCCATCCGGGTTGGACGAGATCGACATGCTCTTCGCCTCGATGGCGTAGAGGCCATGGGTTTCGCCCTTGCGCACATAAGCGTCGAAGGCCCTGCGATGTTCGCTCGGTTCGGCGCGGGCTTCTCCGCCAAGCGCCGGCCGCTTCATTTTCAGCGTCAGTTCGTCGATGGCTTTGCCGATGCGCTCCACCTTGTCGGCGGTCACCGCGTCGGCGCTCATGCGCTTCTCGATCTCGCCGAGGCGTTCGTCGTTCGCATCCCTGAAGGCCTCGAAGGCCTGCATCAGTTCATCGTGCGGGGCATCGCCCGCGATTTTCGTTTCAAGTCCGGTCGTCACGTCCATGGTCGGTCTTTCTCCTGTTGACAATGAGTGATCTCCGCCCCGGAGCGCGTTTGGGCAGGGGGCAACGCGCATCCGGAGCGGAGAGTTGGCCGCGAACGCCAGCGCGCCGGGCCATTTTGCGGGTGACGCGATTGACGCGCGCGCCCGCAAGCATCGGGAAAGTCACCAAGGACACTTCCCAAAGATCGATGGTGATGAGTTTCCGGCCGCCGCCCTTTTCGCGGATGGCGTTCACCGTCTTGAAGCCGATGGAGAGGCCGTCGAGGCCACCCGATTCCAGAAGCGAGATCAATTCCGATCCGCGTTGCACATTCTTGTCGAGGCGGCCCTGCACCCACAGTCCATGAGTGTCCTCGAACATGTCGAGCCACGTGCCCACGGGTTCCGCAGGATCGTGCTGGAACAGCATGCGGATGTTTGTTGCACCGCGCGCCTTGATCGATTGCATGAAAGCGCCGGGCATCACGATGTCACCCGCGGAATCGCGCTTGCCGAAGAGGCTCGCGTAACCCACGAACACGCCCGTTCCAGAGCACGCCGTCAAAGGCATGGGTTCGCGCACGCGGGGAAGCGTGTGCTGCATGGAATTGCTCCTTGTACTGAATATTAAAGCCGCCCTCATCCGCCCTTCGGGCACCTTCTCCCATGCGCTAGCGCGTTTGGGAGAAGGCGATAATGACGCCGTTTTCGCCTTCTCCCGTTGAGCAAAGCGAAATGGGAGAAGGTGGTCGAAGGCCGGATGAGGGCCCCTTAACTGCCCCGCGCCGGATAACCCGCCGCTATTCTCTTCTCGTCCTCGCTCAGGAAACTCGCCTTCTCGAGCCGCGACCACAGCGCCTCGCGGTCCGCGCTCAGCGCTTCGACGCGGTCGAGATCGGGCTCGATCCGAACACCACCAAAGCGCGGGCCGAGCCATCCGCTCATCGCCTCAATCACGCGGCCGGCATGCGGCAGAACCGTCTGCCGCCAGAAACTCCGGTTCGCCTCGGCGTAGTTGGCGAAAGTGTTGTCGCCCGGAATTCCAAGCAGCATCGGCGGCACGCCGAAAGCGAGCGCCACATCGCGCGCCGCCTGGTTCTTGGCCTCGATGAAATCCATGTCCTTGGGGCTGAGCCCGATTTCCTTCCAATCGAGCCCGCCTTCGAGAACCAGCGGCCGTCCGGCATTGGCGGCGCCCTGAAACCTCGAATCGAGTTCGTCTCTCACGCTCTGACGTTGTTCCGCGGTCAGATGACCGTCGCCGCCCGTGTAGATGAGCGCGCCCGACGGCCTGGCCGCATTGTCGAGCATCGCCTTGTTCCAGGCCGACGCCGCGTTATGGGTGTCGAGCGGCCGGCAGGCGGCCTCGAGCGGCGACATGCCGTAGTGGTCGTCGAGCGGATTGAACAGCTTGACATGCAGCAGGTTTTCGGCGGCGAGGCGGATCGCTGTTCCGTGTACGGAATATTCGTAGGCCTCCGGCCATCCGCTCGAAGACGCCACCACCTTCATCCGGTCGGGCCGCAGCGCGTAAAGCTCGCGCGGGCTTCCCGTCACCTCCGCCGCCTCCACATAGGCATTGCCGGAAATCAGCAGAAAACCGTAAACGCTCTCGAGAAACTCGCGCCCGCCCTGCCCCGGATTGGGCTTCGCCAGCAGCGACACCAGCGGATGGCCCGCGACATCGCCGTCTCCTTCATAGACCAGCAACGGAATCGAAGCCGCCGCTTCCGCGATCATGCGCACGCAGCGATAACCGATGGCATTGCCTTGAAACCCTTCGCGCGCCATCGCGGCATAGTTCCTCGGCGTCCATTGCGCCTGGCCCTGCGTATGAAACGCAATCACCGGCGCAATGGCCGAACGCTTGCGCTCGAGGTTGAGCAGGTTGAGCAGTTGGTTGAACATAAGAAATCCTTTCTCGTTTCACCCCTCCCCGCTCCGCGGGGAGGGGAGTCACGCGCGAAGCGCGTGACGGGGTGGGGGTGTGCCTGTCTCAAATCCCCACCCCCGCCGCTTTGCGGCGACCCCTCCCCGCAAAGCGGGGAGGGGTGAACCTAAATCACACTGATCCTCGGCCCCTTCATGCGCCGGATCATCAGATCGCTCACCGCCCAGACCAGCGCGTCGAGGCGGTCGGGGCTTTTGGCGGCGGCGTTGAAGTTCTGGCACATCTCGTCCTCGAGCTCGGGAAACGCGCCGACATGCGATACGCGGCCGGTTTCGTATAACGCCGCCACCGGTTCGGCGCGCGCCTGTTTTCCTTCCTTCGCGTGAACCGCGCGATACGCCACATCGGGATCGACTTCGCGCAGCACCGCTTCCACCATGGCGCCGCCCTGGTTGACCTCCGCCACCACGCGGTCGGCATTGCGCGCGCGATAGAGCGCGATGACGCGGGCTGCCCATTGCGCCGGCCTCGCGCTTTCCACGGTGAAATCGTCGAGCACGTAACAGCGCCCGTCCGCGCCCAAGCCAGCGCAGACGATCCCGCAGGCATTCGACCGCGCGCCATGGCTTGCCGGCGGATCGACCGCCACCACGATGCGGGTCAGCGCCGGCGCATCGCGCACCCGGCCCTTCTCGATCAGGTCGCGCTTGAACAGCGAGTCGGGATCGTCCTCGATCATTTCGCCGTCAAGCTCCTGGCGCCCGAGCCGCGAACCGCCATAGCGATCCGTGACGTGCTTCAAAAAGCTCTGTGCAAGGAACATTTCATTGTCCGCCGTCCGCGACGCCAGCGTCACCGTGCCGTCCTCCGCCATCAGCCGCTTCAACAGCGGAATGGGCCTTGGCGTCGTCGTCACCAGCGCGCGCGGGTTATCGCCGAGACGCAGCGCGAACTGGATCATGTCCCAGGCGCGCTCGGCGTGTTTCCATTTGGCCAGCTCGTCCGCCCACACGCAATCGAATTGCGGCCCGCGCAAGCCCTCCGGCTCCTCCGCCGCGAACACCTGCGCCACCGCGCCATTGGGCCATGTCAGCAGCCGCTTCGAGGGCTCATAGGCCGGCCGCCAGGCATCGTCGTGAACCAAGAGCAAGCCGGACTTGCCTTCGATCATGACAAGCCGCGCCTCGTCGAAATTGGGTGCCACGATACCAATGCGCGTGGACGCCTCGCCCGATTGAGGCCAAAGCCCGCAGGCGCGGGCGCGTACCCATTCGGCGCCGGCCCGCGTCTTGCCGGAGCCGCGCCCACCCATGAGGAGCGCGGTCGACCACGGCTTCTCCAAGGGCGGCAGTTGCGAGCCGCGCGCGAAGTTCAGCCAGTCGAAAAGAAGTTCATCGACCTCTTCCTTGCCGAGCCTTGCGAGCCGCTCACGAATGATGCCTTCCGCCGTGCAGCGCTTCAAGCTTTCGCGCAAGCTCCTCGCGGCGGGCGTCATCAACGACGCGGCGCTGCTTTCGGGCGCGGTTTCGTTCGCTGCTGTCTTTGCGTTCAAGGTCGAGCACCTTTTCGAGTGTGCGCACCAGCATGTTGGTGGCGCGGATTTCGCGTTCGGTCGTGGCGTCTTCGGCATCCGCCCCCAATTCGCCGATCCTGCTTTCGAGGCTCGCGACCCTGGACTGCAATAGCCCTTTCAGCCTGGCGATGGTCTGCTTGGCGGTTTCGACCCTGCCCGGAGTCCTCCGCGTACGAAGTTTCCAGCCCTCGCGCTTCACCAGCGCCATCAGTTCATGGCGCTTGAAGCCGAGCTGTTCCGCGATCGATGCCACCGGCCGCCGCGTCGTCTCGTAATCCAACCGTGCGCGTGCAAAAGCATCCGCGCCCGGACCTTCGCCCGTGCGTTCCATTTCGTCAGACCCAATTGTGGATGATGACCCCTTATAGCCCGAGCACCGTACGGTGTCAAGGACTATTTTGATCTTCTATGATTATTTTTACAAGATGCTGAAATTGCTGAAGGATTTCAGCCGAAAACAGGCAAACCGGTCAGCCCTGCCGCGCAAGCCGTTTCGCACTGCGTTTCACAACATCGTTGATCCGCACCTGCCAGCCGGGGCCTGAGGCGCGAAACGCGGCCAGCGCCTCCTTGTCGAGTCGCAAGGAAACAAGCTCCTTGGTGCCCGAGCCTTTTGGGCGTCCGCGCGGCACCGGCTTGCCGTTCACATAGAGCTTGCCCCTCGCGAACCACTCGTCGGTGAGTTCGGGAGCGTCATCGTCAGGATTCAGTCCAGACTTTGTAACTTTTTTGTTCGCGGTCATTTGCCTTCCTCATCGATATGATGTGCCGCCCGCCCAGGCGGGGCGTCCAAACCACAACGCACAGCCTATTTCCGATATGTCCAACCGAGACGTAGCGCCTTTCGCCATAATCACGGCGTGTATCCTCAATTATGTATTCCCTGTGGCCAAAGGCTTCGACTGCATCGGCGAAATCCAACCCGCGCTCATTCAGCGTGGCCTGCCGTTTTGCCTCGTCCCAGGTGAGCTTCACGCAGAATAAATATAGCTACAATAATTCATTGTCAACAAAACGGTAAAGAACGGCGAACCGCAGCCGACTTTCGCCCTGCCGCTTCCGATCCTCAAGACCCAATTGTGGAGAATAGCCATTTCTAGCCAACGCACCGTACGGTGTCAAGGACTATTTTCAGTTTTTTGTGATTATTCTTATAAACCTTTGATTTCACTCGCCTAAATTCTGCGCCGCGACCGGGGTGGAGGTGGGGGATACGGTCATGGACTCGTTTTTCCGGCCTCTCACGTCCTCCGGCCGCATCACCACTCGCCACAACGCAAACAAGCCCAGACCGCCGTAAACGGCCGCCAGATAAGCGGGAAAACCGTTGGGGCCGTAGTCGTGCATGATCTTGCCGACAGCGAGCGGACCCACGATCGAGCCGATGCCGTAGAGCAGGATCAGGCGGCCCGATGCGCCGAGCACCTGCTGTTTGGTCAGGTGATCGTTGGCATGGGCGATCACCAGCGAATAGACCGGCAGCGTGAACACGCCGAAGAGCGTCACCAGCCCGATCAGGAACCACGACCAGATCAAGCCCAAGACCAGGATCGCCCCAATTGCCGCGGCGCCTGCTAAGCTCATGGCGACGATTACTTTGCGGCGATCGAATTTGTCGGAGGCCAGGCCAATCGGAAACTGCGAGAGGATCACGCCAAGCGGTGGTAGCGCCATCATGATCGACACCGCCCACACCGACAGCCCCTTACCCAATCCGAAGTAAGTGCCCATCGCAAAAAACGCGCTCTGGCCCAATCCATTGGCGAAGCAGCCGATCACCGCGAGTGGCGAGGCTTTCCAGATGTCGTTCACCGAAACCGGTTTCGCCCCTTCGATCGGCGGCGCCTCGGCGGGAAGCAGGATGAGCGGCACGAGCGAGAGCGAGAGCATGGCGGAGACGATGATGAAGCGCGTCGTCCCCGTCTCGTCGTTGACGTTGAGCAGAAGCTGGCCGGCGCCCAGCGATCCATAGGTCACCATCATGTAGAGCGAGAGCACGCGGCCGCGGTTCTGGTTGCTGGCGAACGCGTTCACCCAACTCTCGCACACGAGGAAAAGCCCCGAGCTGCAGAAGCCCGCGATGAACCGCATCGCGAACCAGAAGCCCGGATTGATCCACAGCGGAATCAGCAGCACGACGGTCGAGACGATGGAAGCGAGGCCGGCGAAGGTACGTACGTGGCCGACACTCTTGACAAGCTTCGGTGTCAACACCGCGCTGATCAGCATCCCTGCCGAATATCCCGACATGATGAGACCGGTGACATCGGCGCCGAAATCCGCGCCCTGTGCTGAGATCGCCACCAGCGAACCATGCAGGCCATGGCCCACGCAGAGCAGCGCCACACAGACGAGCAGGATACCGAAGGACGTGTACTTCATGGCCCTCTATGCCGGAGCGGGCTGGCGCTTCGCAAGGGCGGCGTCTAGTGTCGCCTTATGGATATCCGGCAACTCCAATATCTCGCCGCGTTGGCGCGCGAAAAGCATTTCACCCGCGCGGCGCAGGCCTGCAACGTGACACAGCCGACGCTTTCGGGCCGCATCCGCCAGCTCGAGGATCAGTTGGGCATCGCCATCGTCGAGCGCGGCCAGCGCTACATCGGCTTGACGCCCGAAGGCGAGCGCGTGCTCAAATGGGCGCATCTCATTCTCGATAACTGGCAGTCGCTGCAGCAGGAGCTCGCGCAGATCGCGGGGCCAAAGGGCGAGTTGAAAGGACGATTGGTTCTCGGAGTCATTCCTTCGGCACTGCCGATGGTTTCGGTTCTCACCAACGCGATGCGCGATAAGCATGGAACGGTAGACTTCACCGTGCTGTCGCACAGTTCGGAAGAGATCGTGCGGGCGCTTGCGGATTTCTCGATCGACGCCGGCGTCACCTATCTCGACAACGAACCGGTCGAGGGCCTTCTGCAAGTTGCTCTGTACACGGAGCGTTACTGCTTGTTCGTTGGCGACGATCATCCGTTCGCGTCGCGCGAAAGCGTCTCGTGGAAGGAAGCGGCGGAGCAGCCGCTCTGCCTGCTCACGCCCAACATGCAGAACCGCCGCATTGTCGACCGCGCCTTCCAGAAAGTGGACGCCCATCCGCAGCCGCGGCTGGAGACCAACTCGATCATGAACCTGTTCTCGAGCGTCCGCACCATGGGGCTTGCCTCCATCATGCCCGAGTATTTCAGCAACGCTCTCGGCCCGATGCAGGGGGTGAAGGCGATCCCATTGAACGAACCCGTAATCCAGCATTCCGTCGGCCTCGTCGCCGCCAACCGCGAACCCCTGCCGCCGCTGATCGCGGCGCTGTTCGCATCTGCGAAAGGATTGAAGCCCAGCGGCTGATCACCGGGGCCTATGAGGCGATAGGCGGCCCCAATTGGCAATCTGGCCATTCATGGGCAATAATGGTCCATGTCCGAAGCCAACCAAACCGCTGCCGCAGCGGCCATAGCCGCGCGCCATGGCAACAAGCCCGACGAACTCATTGAAATCCTGCATGAACTGCAGGAGGAATTGGGCTTTGTGCCGGAGGCGGCCCTGCCCGTCATCGCCAAGGCGCTGAACCTGTCGCGCGCCGAAGTTCATGGCGTCGTCACCTTCTATCACGACTTCCGCCGCGAGCCTGCTGGCCGGCATGTGATCAAGATCTGCGCGGCGGAAGCCTGCCAGTCGATGAAGGGCCGGGAATTGCTGGCGAGTGCCGAGAAACTGTTGAAGATCAAGGCCGGAGAGACCACATCGGATGGCAAGGTGACTTTGGAGAAGGTCTACTGCCTTGGCCTTTGCGCCTGTTCGCCCACGATGCTGGTGGACAACCGGCCGGTGGGGCGCGTTGACGCCAAGGCATTCAAGTCCATCGTGGCGGAGTTGGCCTGATGGTCAAAGTTTACGTTCCCCGTGACTCAGCCGCCAAGGCGCTCGGCGCCGATGCGGTTGCGGCCGCATTTGCCAAGCTCGGCGGCGTTGAGGTGATCCGCAATTCTTCGCGCGGCATGGTCTGGCTTGAACCTTTCGTGGAATTCGACACGCCCGATGGCCGCGTTGGTTATGGCCCGGTGACGGCGAAAGACGTTCCGTCCATATTCAAGAGTCATTCTTCTGGCGCCAAACACAAGCTTGCTGCCGGGCGGGTGGAAGACTTGGAGTGGCTGAAGAAACAAGAGCGGCTCACGTTCGCGCGCGCCGGCATCACCGATCCGCTTTCGCTTTCGGACTATATTGCCCATGGTGGTTTCGAGGGTCTGAAGTCCGCGCTGAAGAAATCGGGTGCTGAAATTGCGAAGGAAGTCACCGACTCGGGCCTTCGCGGGCGCGGCGGTGCGGCATTTCCGACGGGCATCAAGTGGAAAACCGTCTTCGATACCAAGGCCGATCAGAAATATGTCTGCTGCAATGCCGACGAAGGCGATAGCGGCACGTTTGCCGACCGCATGGTGATGGAAGGCGATCCCTTTTTGCTGATCGAAGGCATGACGATTGCCGGCATCGCCACGGGCGCCACCAAGGGCTTTGTCTATATCCGCTCGGAATATCCAGATGCGGTGGCCGTGATGAAGGAAGCCATCGCCATAGCCGAGCACGGCCAATGGCTGGGGCAGAATATTCAGGGTACGGACAAATCTTTCTCGCTTGTGGTGCGCACGGGTGCTGGCGCTTACATCTGCGGCGAGGAAACCGCGATGCTCGATTCGCTCGAAGGCAAGCGCGGCATGGTGCGCTTCAAGCCGCCGCTCCCGGCGATCGAAGGTCTCTTCGGCAAGCCAACCGTCATCAACAACGTGCTTTCCTTCGCGGCAGTCCCGTTCATCCTCGCCAAGGGTGGTGAGGCCTACAAGACCTATGGCGTCGGGCGGTCGCGCGGCACGCTGCCGTTCCAGCTGGCCGGTAACATCAAGCAGGGCGGCCTGGTCGAGAAAGCCTTCGGCATCACGCTACGCGAACTCGTCGAAGGCTTCGGCGGCGGCACGGCATCGGGCCGAAGCGTGCGCGCCATTCAAGTGGGTGGTCCGCTCGGCGCTTATGTTCCCGCCTCCGATCTCGACCTGGCGATGGACTATGAGGCCTTCGCAGCGAAGAGCGCGATGGTGGGCCATGGCGGCATAGTGGTTTTCGATGACAGCGTCGACATGGCCCAGCAGGCGCGTTTCGCCATGGAATTCTGCACCATCGAGAGCTGTGGCAAATGCACGCCCTGCCGCATCGGCTCGATCCGCGGTGTCGAAACGATCGACAAGATCTTGGCTGGCGTCGATCGCGAGGCCAATCTGGTTTTGTTGGACGATCTCTGCCAGACCATGATCGACGGCTCGCTCTGCGCCATGGGTGGGCTTACGCCGATGCCAGTGCAGAGCGCAGTCAAACATTTCCCGGAAGATTTCGACCGGCCCGTAAAGGTGGCGGCGGAATGAACATTAGTTATCCTCATCCGGCCTTCGGCCACCTTCTCCCATTGCTTTCGCAACGGGAGAAGGCGCATGACCTGTTTATGCCTTCTCCCGTCCGAAGGATGGGAGAAGGTGCCCGTCAGGGCGGATGAGGGCAACTTTGATGGAGAACGAACAATGACACTCATCAAGGAAACCGATTACGGAACACCGGCCTCTGCCGCCACCGAGATGGTGACGCTGGAGATCGATGGCCAGTCCGTCACCGTGCCCGCGGGAACCTCCATCATGCATGCGGCGATGACCGTGGGAACGCAGATTCCGAAACTCTGCGCCACCGACTCGCTCGAAGCTTTCGGCTCCTGCCGGCTTTGCCTCGTCGAGATCGAAGGACGCAAGGGAACACCTGCGTCCTGCACCACGCCGGTCGCAGCCGGAATCAAGGTGAAGACCGAAACGCCGCGGCTTAACCAGCTCCGCAAGGGCGTGATGGAGCTTTATATCTCCGATCATCCGCTTGACTGCCTGACCTGTGCAGCGAATGGCGATTGCGAATTGCAGGACATGGCGGGAGCGGTTGGCCTTCGCGATGTGCGCTACGGTTATGACGGCGACAATCATGTGTTCGCCAAGCGCGGTGGCGAAGCCAACGATCGCTTCCTGCCCAAGGATGAGTCCAACCCCTATTTCACCTTCGATCCCGCCAAATGCATCGTGTGCTCGCGCTGTGTCAGGGCCTGCGAGGAAGTGCAGGGAACTTTCGCGCTCACCATCGATGGGCGCGGCTTTGCCTCCCATGTCTCGGCCGGCATGCATGAGGATTTCCTCGACTCGGAATGCGTTTCCTGCGGCGCCTGCGTGCAGGCCTGTCCTACGGCAACACTCACCGAGAAGTCGGTGATCGAAGTCGGCCAAGCGGAACACTCCGTCGTCACCACCTGCGCCTATTGCGGCGTCGGCTGCTCGTTCAAGGCAGAAATGAAGGGCAACGAAGTTGTCCGCATGGTGCCCTATAAGGATGGCGGCGCGAACGAGGGCCATTCCTGCGTCAAGGGCCGCTTCGCCTGGGGCTATGCCACGCATCGCGACCGCGTGATGCACCCGATGGTGCGCGACAAGATCACCGACCCGTGGCGCACGGTATCGTGGGACGAAGCCATCGGCTTCTCGGCCAAGCGGTTCAAGGAGACGCAGGCGAAGTACGGCAAGGGTTCGATCGGCGGCATCACCTCGTCGCGCTGCACCAACGAGGAAGTCTATGCCGTCGCCAAGATGATCCGCACGGCGTTCGGCAACAACAATGTCGATACCTGCGCGCGCGTATGCCACTCGCCGACGGGTTACGGGCTGAAGCAAACCTTCGGCACCTCCGCCGGCACGCAGGATTTCAAGTCGGTCGACGATTGCGATGTGATGATCGTGATCGGCGCCAATCCGACCGACGGGCATCCGGTGTTTGCCTCGCGCATGAAGAAGCGGTTGCGCCAGGGTGCGAAGCTTGTCATCGCTGATCCGCGCCGCATCGACATGGTGAGAACGCCGCACATCGAGGCGGCCCACCATCTGCAGCTTCAGCCCGGCACCAATGTCGCCGTCGTCAATGCGCTGGCGCACACCATCCTGACTGAAGGTCTCGAAAACCGCGCATTCATCGAGGAGCGCTGCGAGCCGGTTGACTTCGCATTGTGGGAAGCCTTCATTCGCGAACCGAAGAATTCACCGGAAATGCTGGAGGCCGTGACCGGCGTTCCGGCTTCCGAACTGCGCGCCGCGGCGCGGCTCTATGCCAAGGGGCCGAACAGCGCCATCTATTATGGACTGGGCGTCACAGAACACAGCCAAGGTTCCACCATGGTGATGGCCATGGCGAACCTCGCCATGCTCTGTGGCATGATCGGCAGGCGGGGCGTTGGCGTCAATCCGCTGCGCGGCCAGAACAATGTGCAGGGCGCCTGCGACATGGGCTCCTTCCCGCATGAGTTCTCGGGCTACCGGCACGTTTCCGACGATGATACCCGCCTCATGTTCGAAAAGCTCTGGGGTGTGGAGATTGAGTCCGAGCCCGGCCTTCGCATTCCCAACATGCTGAACGCAGCGATCGAAGGCACGTACAAGGGCATCTATATCCAGGGTGAGGATATCGCGCAGTCCGATCCCAACACCAAGCATGTGACCGCGGCACTCGAGAACATGGAAATCGTGGTGGTGCAGGATCTCTTTCTGAACGAGACCGCGGCCTTCGCCCATGTGTTTCTGCCGGGCACAAGCTTCCTCGAGAAGGACGGCACCTTCACCAACGCCGAACGCCGCATTAACCGGGTGCGGCCGGTGATGGCGGAGAAGCAAGGTCTCTCCGAGTGGGAGACAGTGATGCGGCTCGCCAAGGCGATGGGCTACGACATGCATTGGAACTCGGCCGCCGAAATCATGGACGAGATCGCGCGCGTCACGCCCACCTTCAAGGGAGTGTCGCACAAGCATCTCGACGAGGCGGGCTCGTTGCAGTGGCCGGTGAACGATGCAGCGCCCGAGGGAACGCCGATCATGCATATCGGCAAGTTCGTTCGAGGCCGCGGCCGCTTCATGCTGACGGAGTATGTGCCGACGCCTGAGCGCACCAACAGGTCCTTCCCACTCATTCTGACGACCGGCCGAATTCTTTCGCAGTATAATGTCGGCGCACAGACCAGGCGCACCGCAAATATTGCCTGGCATCCGGAAGATGTGCTCGAGATCCATCCGCATGATGCCGAGACGCGCGGAGTGAGAGACGGGGATCTCGTCTCGCTCGCAAGCCGCATGGGCGCAACGACACTGCGCGCGGTTGTCTCCGAGCGCATGCCGCAGGGCGTCGTCTATACGACGTTCCATCATCCGGTGACGGGCGCCAATGTGATCACCACCGAGTTCTCCGACTGGGCCACTAACTGCCCCGAGTATAAAGTGACGGCGGTGCAGGTAACGCGGTCCAACATGACGTCGGACTGGCAAAAGGAATGGGAAGAGCGCGAGAACGAGAACAAGCGGGTTCAGCTTGAACCGGCGGAGTAGGATTTCCCCTCCCCCGCGCGCGAAGCGCGTGTGGGGAGGGATAGGGTGGGGGTGGCGCCGCCAATTTCCGGCCATGAAGAATAATGTCGATTGAACGCGCCCGCGAACTTCGCCGCAACGCCACCGACGCCGAGCGTATCCTGTGGCAGCAGCTTCGGCTGCTGAGAGAACGCGGTTTTCATTTCCGACGCCAAGCTCCGATCGGCAAGTACATCGCGGATTTCGCGGACTTCAAGTCGAACACGGTTGTCGAAGTTGATGGCTCGCAACACCTGGACTCGGACTACGACAAGACGAGGGATGCGTGGCTTAAATCGCAAGGCTTCCACGTGATGCGGTTCTGGAACGCGGATGTGCTGGAGAATCTCGAAGGCGTGACGGACACTATCCATCATGCGCTGGGATTGATGGACCCTCCCCTGTTTGACCACCCCCACCCTATCCCTCCCCACACGCGCTCCGCGCGCGGGGGAGGGGAAAACAGTGCGTCACTTCCCGCGCACGGCGTTCTCCACACATTGTCGGGACCTCAGCCAACCATTTGGCAGGTGCCCGAGGAAGTCCCTGTCGCCATTCTGATCAATTCGTTGTCCTACGCGGTGATGATGGCGACGCCGGCCGATCTTGAGGACTTCGGATATGGCTTTGCGCTGGCGGA
>JBJXGL010000187.1:0-24436 GCA_046160365.1 Aestuariivirga sp.
TTCACCATGGCAATCGACGCGATGGCGGCGATGGGCGCGCCAGAGAAATCCGACGTGCGTTCGAAGAGAACCGCGAGCGGCGCTTTGCTGAGGGATAGCGCCGCGCGATCGGGAAAGGTGACGGCGACGATGGCCACGAGCAGATAGATCGCGACGGTGACAATCAGGGTGATGATCACCGCTTTGGGGACCGCGGTTTCGGGGCTGTGCGTCTCCTCGGCCAGATTGACAATGTTCTCAAAGCCGATGAAGGCGAAGAAGGCGAGAAATGCGCCGGACAGGGTTGCCATCCACAAGGTTTCCGAAGCGGGCCAGGCGGCGAGTTTGCTCAACGCGCCCTCCGCCGCCGCGTGCGGAAAGCCTGCGGCAATGATGACGATCAGGGTTCCGACTTCGAGAATGGTGATGAGCGCGGCGAAGCCGACGCTTTCTTTCACACCTAACCAGGCGATGACAGCGAGAACCACGAGCACGATGACGACGCTCGGTATCTCGGGGGCATCGATCACGGCTGCCAGATAGCCTGCAAAAGCGAGGCTGATGACGGCGCTCGAAGTGATGGCGGCGGCGACGAGGCCGAGGCCAACGAGGCGGCCTGCCATTTGGCCGAGACCTTCCTTCACATAAATGGCTTCGCCGGCCGCGTGGGGATAGACGCTGGAGAGGGCGGCGAAGGAGAGGCCCGTGAAGACGGCAATCAGACCTGCGATCATGAATGAGAGCGGCGCATGATCACCCGCCAGCGCCACGATCTCGCCGATGAGCGCGAAAATGCCGGCGCCCACCGTGACGCCGACGCCATAGAAGACGAGCCATGGCAGGCTGAGGCTGCGGCGGAGCGTGACTATTCCGGATTGCTCGGACATGCCCCTATCCTAGCAGCATGCCGCGAAAGACTGTGCTTTGATGCGGATCAAGCCGCGGCTGCGAGGTTCTTCTTCAGGAACTCCACCGTCCGGCCCCAGGCGAGATCGGCGGCTTCCTTGTTGTAGCGGGCAGCGTTGCTGTCGTTGTTGAAGGCGTGCTGGGCGCCTTTGTACATGTGGATTTCGTAGGCCTTGCCGTTGGCTTTCAGGGCTTCTTCATAGGCGGCGATGCCGGCGTTGATACGTTCATCCGCTTCGGCGTAGTGGAGCATGAGGGCCGCTTTGATGTTCGGCACCTGCGCTGCATCGACCTGGCGGCCGTAATAGGCGACGCCTGCGCCAAGTGCTGGGTCGTTCGCGGCGAGCGCGTTGACTTGTCCACCGCCCCAGCAGAAGCCGATGGCGCCGACCTTTCCGTTCGCGGCTTCGTGCTTCTGCAAAGCTGCGACGATGGCCTTGGAGTGGGCGACGACATCTTCGGGCTTGAGCGTGCCAATCATCTCGCGCGCCTTGTCGGAATCCTCGGGCGTACCGCCTATGGGCGCCAGATAATCCGGACCGAATGCGGCGAAACCTTCGAGCGCCAAACGCCGGGTCACGTCCTTGATGTGCGGGTTGAGGCCGCGGTTCTCGTGAATGACGATCACGGCCGGCAGCTTTCCTGCCGGTTGCTTGGGCATGGCGAGATGACCCTTAAGGCCCGTGCCGATTTCAGTGTCGGAAGCGGTAAGCCGTGGATCATCGGCGGCGACGGTTTCGGCTACAGCGTAGTTGTTCTCGAGAAGCGGCAGCAATGCGGTTGCCGCAGCGGCGGAGCCTGCGAGGGCGGTTAGTCTTTCAAGAAATCCGCGGCGGCCCATATTGCCGTGGGTGAACTGGTCGAACAGATCGATGTATTTCTGCTCCATGTTTCGCTCCCTTCCCGATATCAAGCGAACAGCCTAAACGAGGTTTGATGGCCGAAGCGTGACAGATGACATTACAAATTCCTAATGTGAGCCTTGCGGGGCTTTCAGCGAAGATCAATGGCCAAGCGGTTCCGCCGCTCTTGGCGCTGTCGCAGTTGGCCGAGACGCCGCATCTCGTATGCCACGCTGCATTTCTGATCGAGCGGCTGGGTTTCGCGGCCAACGCATCGCGCGCGACTGTGCGCGCGGCGCGCGAGCAGCGGCACTACGATTTGGCGGAGCTCTTCGCTTTCGTATGCCCGGCGCGGTTTGCCATTCCGACACCGCAAGGGTTTGCTCGCTCGCTGGCGCTGGAGGCAGAAGGCAGCGACGCGGAGTTGCTTCAGGCGGTGCAGCACGATTTGCTGTCGCGGCTTGCCAATAAGCATTATCCGTTCGCGCGCGAGACGGCCGAGAATGCAGCGTTTCTGGCGCGGACCAATTGGCCTTGGGCGAAGCCGGTTCTGGCAGCACTGCTATCGGCCAATCCGGGACTCGATCTTGGAAGTTTTGTCACCGGCCTCAATGTATGGGATCGCATTGAAGAGTGGGAGGACGATGGCCCGCGTCCGCCGGGCAAGCAGGATGCGGTGGAGCCGGAAGAAGCGCAGCAGCTTCTCGATTCGATTTTGCATCAGGGAGCCGAGCTTCGCCCGCAGCAGCGCGCCTACGCGGCGGATGCGACCTTCGCGTTTGCGCCGCGCGACAAGCGCGAGGAAAACAACATTCTGCTCGCCGAAGCGGGCACGGGGCTAGGCAAGACGCTGGGGTATCTCGCGCCCTCGTGGCTTTGGGCGAGGCGCAACAACGCGCCGGTTTGGATATCGACATACACCAAGAACCTGCAGCGGCAGCTCGATGGCGAGAGCGCCCGGCTTGTGGATGATCCCGCCGAACGGCAACAGCGGATCGTTGTGAGGAAGGGCCGCGAGAATTATGTGTGCCTGCTGAACATGCAGGAGGCGTTCGGGCGGCTGACCGGCAGCGATGCGCGAAGTGCGCTGCTGGCCGTGCTGATCGCGCGCTGGGCAAGGTTCAGCCGCGATGGCGATATGGTGGGCGGCGACTATCCGTCCTGGCTGATGCCGCTGTTCAGCGATCCGAGTTTTGGCGGCGAGGGCCGCGCGCCCTCGCCAAACTCGCTTGGTCTCACCGATCGGCGCGGCGAGTGCATCTATGTAGCGTGCCCGCATTACAAGAAGTGCTTTGTCGAGCGCAGCATCCGCAATGCGCGCAAGGCCGACATCGTGATCGCCAATCATGCGCTGGTGCTGCATCAAGCCGCGGTCGATCATGCGTTGGGGGTCGCCACGACTGCGGAAGAAGAGGCCGCACCCGGCGGGATCCGGCGGATCGTGTTCGACGAAGGCCACCATCTGTTCGATGCCGCCGACAGTGCCTTCTCGGCGCATCTCACCGCTCTGGAAGCGGCGGAACTGCGGCGCTGGTTGAGAGGACCTGAATCCGAACGCCGCAGGGGACGGGGGCTTGCAGATCGCATCGGCGATCTCACCAATGGCGAGGACGAGCTTCAGAGCCAGATGAACCGCGTGCTGCGCGCCGCACTGATATTGCCTGGTCCCGGATGGATGCGTCGGGTGCAGGCGGGATCGCCGGAAGGCGTCTGCGAGGTGTTTCTCACGCTCGTGCGGCAGCAGGTGCTGGCGCGGGCGGAACAGAATTCCGGTCACTCGCTTGAAGCCGACTGCCATCCCTCGGTCGATGGGCTGAGAGAAGCGGCGGGCGAACTTGCGGGCGCGCTGATCGATCTCAAGAAACCGATGGCGGCTCTTGCCAAGAATCTGACGGGCATTCTGGACAGCAAGGCCGACGAACTCTCCACCAACGAGCGCGGCCGCATCGAAGCGCTGGCGCGCTCGCTCAGGCGGCGGGGCGAACTGATGGTGGGCGGATGGATCGACATGCTGTCGCGGGTGCTTGAAAAGCCGGACGATAAGTTCGTCGAGTGGTTCTCGGTCGACCAGATCGGCGGGCGCGAGAGCGATGTCGGGCTTCACTCGCATTGGGTCGATCCGACGCAGCCGTTGGCCTTCGCGGTGCTGCGCAACGCCGATGGCGTGGTGATCACGTCCGCCACGCTCAAGGACCGTCCGCCCGATATTCCCGATGGCTGGGAGAATGCCGAGATGCGCACGGGCGTGGTGCACCTGCCCTATCCCGTGAAACGGTCGAGCTACGTTTCGCCTTTCGACTATGAGAAGATCTGCCGCGTGCTTGTGGTGAACGACGTCAACCGCGACGACATGGATCAAGTGGCGGCGGCCTATCGCGAACTGTTTGTTGCGGCGGGCGGCGGAGCGCTTGGACTGTTCACGGCGATCTCGCGGCTGCGCGCCGTGCACAAGCGGCTGGCGCCGGCGCTTTCGAAAGCTGGTTTGCCGCTCTACGCGCAGCATGTGGACCCGATGGATACGGGAACGCTTGTCGACATGTTCCGCGCCGAGCGCGATGCTTGTTTGCTGGGAACGGATGCCGTGCGCGATGGCGTCGATGTGCCCGGCGATTCGCTGCGCTTGATCGTGCTCGACCGGGTGCCGTGGCCTACGCCCACCATTCTCGAACGGGCGCGGCGCGAGCAGTTCGGTGGCCAGGCCTATGGCGACATGGCCGTGCGGCTCCGGCTGCGTCAGGCCTTTGGCCGGCTGATCCGCCGCGACGGCGACCGCGGCTGCTTCGTGGTGCTCGATGCCAGGCTTGCCTCTCGATTTGGCACCGCGTTTCCGGACGGGATGTTTATCGAACGCATGGGGCTTGTCGATGCGATCGAGCAGGTGAAGGCCTTCATCCCGGCGCTGGACAAGGAACGCCCGCTCGTCTAGCCAACATCCGCTTCAGGAGTTTCCATATGTCCGGCACGATCAGCACAGAACAGGCGCTCATCTACACCATGGTCACCATGTCCGGTGTCGAGGGCCGCATCAAGACCACCGAACTTCAAGAGATCGGCCACATCGTGAAACATCTGCCGGTGTTCCGGCATTTCGACGAAGCGCGCCTGACGACGGTGGCGCAGGAGGTGGGCGAAATCCTGCAGGAAAATGAAGGCCTCAACGCGGTGCTGGGGCTCGTGGCGGAGGCGCTGTCGCCCAGAATGCGGGAGACTGCTTATGCCTTGGCGGTGGAAGTGGCCGCTTCCGATCTTGCCGTGGGCAAGGAGGAACTGCGCTTTCTCGCGATACTCCGCGACCGCTTTGGACTCGACAAGCTGGTGACGTCGGCCATCGAGCGCGGGGCTATGGCCCGGCACTACACCGACTAAAAGGCGTGCCGCTCGATTGACGGCATGCGAGACGCGAATGTTATTCCACGCGCGACGAAGAAGATGTTGAGGGCCGCCCACAGGCCGTGATTGCCCAAGCTGGGCGCGAGCAACCACCAGCTGATCAAGTAGATCGCCAGCGAGACGATCATCATGTTGCGCATATCGCGTGTCGCCATCGCGCCCACGAAAATGCCGTCGAACTGGAAGCACACGGTGCCGAGGAACGGCGCCGCCGCCGCCCATGGCAAGTACTCGCGCGCGGTTTCGCGCACTTCGGGATTGACCGTCATCAAGTCAATGAACCATGACCCCGTGAACCAAATCAGAAGGCTGCACAGCGCGCCAACGACGAGCGCCCACAGGCTTGTGAGCTTGATGGCGCGCCAGAAGCGTGGCTTGTCGCGCGCTCCCACCGCCTGGCCCACGAGCGCTTCGGAGGCGAAGGCAAAGCCGTCGATCAGATAGGCAGAGACTTCGAAGAATTGCAGCAGCACGGCATTGGCGGCGACGGTGAGATCGCCCGCTCTGGCGCCTTGCGATGTGAACCAGGCGAACGCAAAGACGAGGCACACCGTGCGGATCATGATGTCGCGGTTGGCGCCAAGCGTTTTCCTGATGCGCGCGGCATCGAAGATGCGCTTCGCATCGGGACGGGCGTCGAGCGCCACGATCGCGCGCCAGGCGACGAAAAGGCCGAGGGCAGCCGCGGACCATTCGGCGATGACGGCGGCCAATCCGACGCCATCGGACGTCATTCCGAGCTTCAGCACGAACAGCATGCTGAGCGCCATGTTGGTGAGGTTGAGAAAGATCTGCACGATCAGCGTCACAACGGTGCGGCCCTGGCCGATGAACCAGCCCATGATGCAGAAGTTGACGAGTGCCGCGGGAGCGGACCAGATTCGATAGCGGAAGTAAGTCGCACCATGCTCGCGCACTTGCTCCGAGCCGCCGATCAGGCTCAAGGCAAAACGCTCAATCAATGGGCTGAGCACGATGAGAGCGACACCTGCGGCAACCGCTATCGCCAGCGCGCGCCAGAGTACGGCGACCAGTTCGACAGTATCGCCTGCGCCCTTGGCCTGGGCCGACAGGCCGCCGGTCGAAAGCCGCAAGAAACCAAAACCCCAGAAAATGAAGGCGAAGATCAACCCGCCGACTGCAATCGCGCCGATGTAGTAAGGATCGGGAAGCTGGCCCACGACCGTTGTGTTGACGACACCGATCAATGGCTCCGTGACATTGGAGAGCATAATCGGAACAGCAATGGTCAGCACCGAACGGTGCGTTACCGGTGTCGCCGCGATGGAAGGCATGGCGCCTGTTGCGTTGATTGGCGGCCCAAGTCAAGTTGCCGCCCGTGACCGATTTGCCTTCGCCATTTTGTGATTGGTTTGCCGAGCGAGGCTGGACGCCGCGGCCGCATCAGCTTGAGGTTCTGGCGCGCGCGAGAGCCGGCGAGGATGTGCTGCTGATCTCGCCCACGGGAGGCGGCAAGACGCTTGCCGGATTTTTGCCGAGCCTCATCGATCTCATGGGGCGCGAACGCGGCGGCGGCATTCATACACTTTATATTTCGCCATTGAAGGCGCTGGCTGTCGATATCGCGCGCAATCTTGAAACGCCGGTCGCCGAGATGAAGCTGCCGATCTCGATTGAAACGCGGACCGGAGACACGCCACATTCGAAGCGGCAGCGGCAGCGGCAGAAACCGCCGGACATTCTCATCACCACGCCGGAGCAATTGTCGTTGATTGTGGCCGATCCAGCGGCGGCGCATCTGCTTCGCAAACTCCACACGCTCATTCTCGACGAGTTGCATGCGCTGGTGACATCGAAGCGTGGCGTGCTGCTGTCGCTCGCCATGAGCCGGGTCGCCACGCTTGCGCCCGAGATGCGCCGCATCGGGCTTTCGGCCACGGTGGCCGACGCGGACGCGCTCAGGGCGTGGCTGGTTCCGTCGCGCAACACGCCCGCCACGCTGGTGATGGGCAAGGCGGGAGCTGCGCCCAACATCCGCATTCTCGATTCGGTCGAACGCGTGCCGTGGTCGGGGCATTCGTCGCTCTATTCGATTCCCGAGGTCTATGGGGCAATCAAATCGGCGAAACTCACGCTCGTGTTCGTGAATACGCGCTCGCAGGCGGAGATGACGTTTCAGTCATTGTGGGAAGCGAATGAGGATCATTTGCCGATTGCGCTGCATCATGGTTCGCTCGATGTAGCGCAGCGGCGCAAAGTCGAAGCCGCAATGTCGGAGGGAAAACTCCGCGCGGTCGTTTGCACCTCGACGCTCGACCTCGGCATCGACTGGGGCGACGTCGATCTTGTTATCCATGTTGGCGCCCCCAAGGGATCGAGCCGCCTCCTCCAGCGGATCGGCCGCTCCAATCACCGGCTCGATGTGCCGAGCGAGGCGATGCTCGTTCCCTCCAACCGCTTCGAAGTGCTCGAATGCGTGGCGGCGCTGGAAGCGGCACGGGTCAATGCTCAAGACACGGAGTATCCAGCCGTTCACAAGTTCGATGTGCTGGCCCAACACGTGCTGGGCCGCGCCTGCGCCGGACCGTTCGCTGCGGATCAACTCTATGCGGAAGTCACGAGCGCGTGGACTTACCGCAATCTGAGCCGAGAGGATTTCGACAAGGTTATCGATTATGTGGCGACCGGCGGCTACGCGCTTCGCGCCTATGAACGTTATGCGAAACTCAAGCCGACGCCCGAAGGCATGTGGCGAATCGCGCATCCGCGATTCGTCCAGCAATACAAGCTCAACATCGGCACCATCGTGGCCGAGGAAATGTTGAAAGTGCGCATCGCTTCGGTGAGGAAGCGCCTTGGAAAACGCGTGGTGACCGGCGGGCGTGTGCTGGGCGAACTCGAGGAATGGTTCCTCAGCCAGCTTGCGATCGGCGAGACGTTTCTCTTCTCTGGCGAGGTGTTGCGATTCGAAGGGCTCGATGAATTCGGCGCCCTGGCAATCCGCGCGCCGGGGCGCGATCCGATGATTCCGTCCTATCAAGGCGGCAAGTTTCCACTCTCGACTTATCTTGCCGGTCGGGTGCGCGCTATTCTGGCCGATCCATCGTCATGGAAGAGATTGCCGCCGCAGGTTCGCGACTGGCTCTCCGCGCAACGCTGGAAATCGCTGGTACCGAAAGCGAACCAGATGCTGATCGAAACTTTTCCGCGAGCCGACAAGCATTACCTCGTCTGCTATCCCTTCGAAGGGCGGCTCTCGCACCAGACGCTTGGCATGCTGCTGACGCGGCGATTGGAGCGCGCGGGCGCGCAGCCCATGGGTTTTGTCGCGTCGGAGTACGCGCTGGTGATCTGGACGCTGCGCGATCTGTCATTGATGATCGAGAGTGGACGGCTTTCGCTGGCGCGGCTTTTCGACGAGGACATGCTGGGCGACGATCTCGATGCCTGGCTGGCCGAATCCAATTTGATGAAACGCACCTTCCGCAATGCCGCGATCATCGCGGGGCTGATCGAGAAACGCTGGCCCGGAAAGGAGAAGACCGGGCGGCAAGTCACGGTCAACACCGACTTGATCTACGATGTGTTGCGAAGCCACCAGCCCGATCACATCCTGCTCCGCGCCGCATGGGAAGACGCGGCCGATGGATTGATCGACGTGCACAGGCTTGGCGGACTCTTGAAACGCATCAAGGGGCAGCTTGTGCATCGCGCGCTCGAGATGGTGTCGCCCATGGCGGTGCCGGTGCTGCTTGAGATCGGGCGCGAATCCATTTACGGCGAAGCGCATGATGCTCTTCTCGCCGAAGCCGCGGACCAACTCATCGACGAGGCCATGCGGCTTGTCTAGATCGCACAAAATCGCGCTCGGCGGCGTGGACATGGTTCCCGATCTCTCGGGCGCGCTGTTCATCCCGGAGTTCCAAACGCTGATTGTCGCCGACCTCCATCTCGAGAAGGGATCGAGCCTGGCGCGGCGCGGCGCGCATGTGCCGCCTTACGATACCCGCGCATCGCTGGCGCAACTGGCGCTCGCCATTGCCGGGACCCTGCCGCATCATCTCGTGTTTCTCGGCGACAGCTTCCACGATGGCGAGGCACGCGCGCGAATCGACGATGCCGACCTGGCCGAACTCCGGCGCATCGTCGCGGCGCACGACACCGTGTGGATCAGCGGCAATCACGACCCCGAGCCGCCGGCCGATGTCGGCGGGCGCATTGCCGAGACGCTGATTCTCGGACCGTTGATGCTGCGCCACCTGCCCGGCGAAATTCCCGTGGGCATGTGCGAGATCGCGGGCCATCTTCATCCCGCGGCGAGCGTCGTCCAGCGCGGGCATCGCATCCGCTGCCGATGTTTCATCGGCGATGGCAGGCGGCTGGTGATGCCGGCATTTGGAAGCTACACGGGCGCGCTTAGCGTTTCGGCGGAGCCGTTCCAGGGCCTGTTCCGCGACTATCATGTGTGGATGCTCGGCAGCAAGGCCGTTCACAAATTCCCGGCCAAGGCGGTCAGATAAAGCGGCGCACCAGCATCGCCACAAGCGATATCACGACGACGGCCGTGAGCATCATGCGGAGCCGGCCGAACCAGGAGGGCAAACGGCCGTCCTCGACATCGATGACATCCCACAGCGCTTGCAGCAGAAAACCGATCAGCAAGAGGCACAGGCCCGCCGATGGCGGCAGCAACACGGCGATCCATGCGGCGAGAGATGGCAAAACGCTCATCGCCATATCGCGCGCCTGCGTCCACGCGCCATAAGGACCGATGGCCGTGCCCCAGCGAATGCCTCCCAGAAACGAGAGGATCACCGCGCCATAGACGATACCGGCGGTGAGCGTGGCGAACGGCAATAGCTGCGGCCCGCCCGGCCATTGCGAAAGCGCGATGGCCACGAACGGCACCAGGCCCGCAAGCCCAAGGGCAAGCGCGCCTGACGGTATACGGCGAGGGTCGGCAAGATCGGCCATCGGCGACAACCTTGCGCAAGTTCACGTCAAAAACAAGTTGGGAGATTACCCCGCCTTTTCGCGAAGCGCGGCCAGCAGTTCCGGCGAAACGTTGCCGTTCACTTGCAGGCCGGTCTGCATCTGGAACAGGCGGATGGCGTTCGCGGTGCGTGCGCCCATCTTGCCATCGGCGGTTCCAGCATCGAAGCCCAGCTTGTTCAAGAGCTCTTGCGCGGTGCGCACCGGATCGCGATCACTCACGGCACTGGCTTGGGACGCCGGTTTTGCATCCTGCCAGGCCGGGTTCTGCACCGCCACCACATTGGCCTCGGCTGGAGCCTGCTGCGGTTTCCATTCACGCACGCGCTTGTTGACGGCATCGACGGTGGCGGGTGCCAGCGAGCGCGAGAGCGCGTCGGCGCGCTTCTTGGCATCGGCATCGTTCTGAATGCCGGCCAGCGTGTACCAGAACAGGGCGTCGCCGGCATTTGCCTTCGTGCCCAGCCCCCGCTCCATCAGGACCGCGAGATTGAACTGGCTGTCTTTCAGTCCATGGTTCGCGGCGGCGGTGAACCATTTGTGGGCCTTTTCGTAATCGGGTTTGCCTGCCTGATTTCCGGCGGAAATCACGGCGGTGTTGTGCATCGCCTTTACATTGCCGCGTTCGGCGGCGCGTTCGTACCATACGGCGGCGGTCGCAATATCGAGCGGAACGCCCTTGCCGCGCTCGAACAGCGTGGCGAGGCGGTATTGCGCCGGCGGCAGGCCGGAGCTTGCCGACTTCTGATACCAATGCGCTGCCTTGGTGTAGTCTTGCGGCGCGTCTTTGCCATCAAGATAGCGGGTGGCGATCACAAACTGCGCAGTTGCGTCGCCCGATGCAGCAGCAAGGCGGATCGATTCGTTGCCGGCCTCGGCAAGCGGCATTTCGCCGGAGGCCGGAGCGCTGCCAGGTTCGGCGACGATCGAACTCAGAGATGCTTCGGTTTTCTGGCCGGGCAAAGAACCGGTCAGCACGCCATCGCGTGGCGCGGATTCTGGCGCTTCGACGCCTGCTACTTCGTTGGGGCTCAATTCCGGCATGGCCGATTCCTGGCCAGGTGGGCGCGGCTGAGGTGGTGTGGCCGACGGTACCGTCTCCTGCGTGGGTTCGGGGACCGCTTCGGGTTGTACCGTGCTCTCGGCTGGAGCTACGGGCTTGGGCGGAGGCGCCGACTGGTTCTTGCCCAAGAGATTGAAGGTATAGGCCGACATGGCTGCGAGAATCACGACGCCAGCGAGCAACAGGCGGCGGCGCTTGTTCTCGTTCGCGGATGCCTCGGTCTTGACGGTGGCGCCGGGAACCGGCGGCATCTGTACCTTGTTCTCGGTGGACTTCCTGAAGAAAGGCAGGCTGAAGCCGCGCTTACTGTCCTTGGCCGTGGTTACGCCGGGGGTGATGGTGCCCAGAATGCTCTTGTTGGCGGATGCGGCCTGCGCGGCGCGGCGTGCAGCGGCAATGAAGTCGTCTGCTGGCGCGGCAGTCTGTTCCGATGCCACGAATGGTTCTGGCGGCGATATGGCTTCCGCGGGAGACGGCGCGAAGGGATTTACAGGTTCTGGCGCAAACTGCTCGATAGCAGGCGCAAACGGATTGGGTTCCGCCGCGAGGATTGGCGGAGTTTGTGTTTCGCGTTCGGGTTCGGCGAAGATTTGCGGCTCGGGAACGGGGGCAGGCTGCGAATGCCACACCGGTTGTGATTGAACCGGCTGGGCAATGGCCGTTGCCACTTGCTGGCCAACCGCCACGGTTTCCAGTTCGGCGAGCTTGGTGACGATCTGCTCAAGCGTTTCGTGGACGGCTTCCAGCGTTTCCTGATTGCGGCGGTCGCTGGCGGAGGCGCTTTCGCGCACCGTGCGCAGGCCATCCTGCAGGGCCATAAGCTCGGGCGACGGCCCGGACTGCGCCTGGGCCTGCACACTCATCAGGCGATCCGCCATGCGATTGGCGGCGTCTTCTGCCGCCTGTTGCGACCAGTTGCGGCTCTGCTCGATACTTTCGTAAAGCTGGTTGATTGCGCGCTCGAGGGTTTCGAGATGGCCAAGCTGGCGTTCAGTATTGCCCACGCGATCGGAGACGGTGGCGATCTGCTGTTCGAGTGCGGCAAAGGCGCGCGTATCGTCGCGGCGGCGAACCGCGTCCTCCAGCCGCATGTCGAGCTCGTTCATGCGGTGTTCGAGTTCGTTCAACTGCGGAATATTGCGCGGCTGGTTCTGGCTCTGCTCGAGACGATCGGTCAGATCGGCAAGACGCCTGTCCATATCGGCAAGCGGGCGAAGGTCCGGACCCTGGGCCACGCGAGTCGACAATTGTTCGATAGCGACACGAAGCGCTTGCACATCGCGGTCGGAGGCGGTGCCGCTGTTGGCCTCGTCGATCCGCAGATTGAGGCTGGCGATCTCGGCGCGCAGCCGCTGCATCTCCGCATTCGAACCGCCCTGGCTCGACAATGCGCTTTGCGCATCCTTGAGAAGCGTCAGGATGCGGCGCTCGATTTCACGGAGTTCCTGCTGCGCTGTCTGCACTGCCGCCGTCTGGGCGCGTGAAGCGAGCGCTTCCGAAGTTTCGCGCACTGTCTCGATGCGATTGGCCAATTGGGCCAGTTCACCGCGAACAACATCGGGCAATCCCGACGACGCTTGCGCCTCGGTGCGTTCGACGCGGTTGGCGAGATCGGCAAGACGGTTTTCGAGGCGGTTGAAAACCGGAGCTTGTTGCAGAACTTGATCGCTCGGCGCCGATGCGGCGCGCTGGGCCATGTCGCCCATGCGGTCCTGAAGCTGCTTCAGCGTCTCGCGCGTGTGCTTCTCGCTGACTTCAATGTGGTCGACCACATTGCGCAGCGCCTTTTCCAGCGTCTGATAGGCCGGGTTTTCGTCGGGCCTTTCTGGTGCTCGCGGTTTCGATGCCTGGACCACCTGACGGCCAAGCAGCGACAGGCGTTCGTTGACAGCGGTTAAGGCTTCGACGGTCTGACGCTCGTTGCTATCGACGCGCGAGAGAATCTTGGAGAGCGTCTCGGTGTCGCGATCCTGCTGGCCCGCGCCATAGGTGCGGAGCGCGGCACTTCCCTGTTCGCGTCTGGCGATTCGCGAGAGCTGGTCGGCGATGTCTTCGAGCCGTTTCGTTGCCTCGTCACGCGCGGGCGCGCGCGCTTGAACAAAGTCACTGCGGGCCACGGACTGAAATTCGCGCGATTCGGGCTGGCTGCCATCGGCCTGTTCGAGAATCATCGAATTCAGCCATTCGCCAAGCGTCATGCCGGAACGGCGGGCAGCGTCTTTCGCCGCCTCCCGAACCTCGGGCTCGATGCCCTTCACGCTCCAAGGTATTCCCGGCTTCATCCAATAGCACCCGCTCGCAAGTTTGACTCTGTCCCCATAAGCCTCGTCCCTCTGGACTCATGGGCCGGGGCGTGAAACCCCTGTCCAAAAGTTAACGTCTTTGGTAAAGATTCGGTTAAGCAGTTGTTCCTTTGAGGCGATTCCGCACTCTCGAAAGGACACGTTATGGTTGAGCGACCGGAGGCCGTAAACCTCGTTCTCCACTGCGCTCTGTTGCCCGCTTGATCGCCGCTACCGTCGCGTTATATCTACCCAACGTCAGTCATAGTGTTAAAGATTGTTTCCTCCGGAGAAAATCATGTCTTCAGCCGAGACCAAGGACCGCGGTAGCCGCGATCGCACTTACTCCATCACCGAGCTTTGCCGGGAATTCGAGGTTACACCTCGCACGCTCCGCTTTTACGAGCAGAAGGGCCTGCTGCATCCCGCCCGCCGCGGCTGGACGCGGCTCTTCAGCTATCGAGACCGTGCCCGCCTGCAACTGATTCTCAGGGGCAAGAAGGTCGGGTTCGCGCTCGAAGAGATCAAAGAGATGCTCGATCTCTACAACCTTAAGGACGGTCAGCTGACGCAGCTGCGCATTGCTTCCACCAAGATGCGCGAGCGCCTCGAAGCGCTCCGCAAGCAGCGCATCGAACTCGAGGAAGCGATCGCCGATCTGGAACGCACCGTTGTCGTGGTCGACGGCATGCTCAAGGAACGCGAAGCCGCCGCTTCGGCGCCCAAGGCGCAGGCCGGCTGATCCCATATCCGCCAGGGAATAATTTCGAACGGCGGGCGGCAACGCCCGCCGCTTTCGTTTGCGAAAGCTCTCTTGCTCCGTACACGGATGATACAGCGTGAAACCGCGCGAAACACCTGACTTCGCCTTTGCGGGCAATCCACTCGACCGCATGGCAAACCGGCGGCGCGATGCGCAGTGGCTGGAAGAGATCGCATCAAGCAGCGTGCGGATCGTTCGCATTCACGGCGACAAGGCAGAGATCGCCGGCCCAGCCGCAGCCGAACGTGTACCGCAAATCGTTCTGGGCCGCGATTCTGCCGGGACATACTGGATTGCCGAACGCGCGGAGACGGCGGATGGTCTTCACGACATTCGCGGCATGGCTTCTGCCGGCGCGCTGCCTGCCGATCACCTCGCCATCATCGCGCAGGCGCGCTCGCTGATCGCCTGGCACGAGCGGCGCAGCTTCTGCTCCAATTGCGGAGCAAAGCTGGAGATCGCCGATGCGGGCTACCGGCGCCATTGCAGCGCCTGTGAAGCCGATCATTTCCCGCGCACCGATCCCGTAGTGATCATGGCCGTCGTTTCGCCGCTTGGCATTCTGCTTGGCCGGCAATCAAGCTGGTTGCCCGGAATGTACTCGGCACTCGCGGGATTCGTGGAGCCGGGCGAAACGCTGGAAGAAGCTGCGCGCCGCGAAATCTTCGAAGAGGCCGGCATACCGGTAGGCGATGTGCGTTACGTCGCAAGCCAGCCTTGGCCTTATCCCTCGAGCCTGATGATCGGCCTTATCGGCGAAGCGCTCGACACCACGATCAAGATCGACGAGAGCGAGCTAGAGACAGCGCGCTGGTTCCCGGTCGACGAAGCCAAGCTGATGCTCGAAGGAAAACATCCGGAAAAACTGTGGGCATCGCGGCCCATGGCGATTGCCTGGCACTTGATCAAAGCTGCCGTTCAATCCGCTTGACGGGCCGAGCGGCGAGCGATCTCGGCGCGGCAAGGACTGGCGCGGTAGGTGCCGAGAATGCGCACATACGATGTGAAGAATGCCAGTTCTTCCAGCGCAAGCTTGACGCGGCGCTCCGATGGGTGGCCCTCGATATCGGCGTAGAACTGGGTTGCCGAAAAACTTCCCTCAAGCTGATAGGACTCGAGCTTCGTCATGTTGACGCCATTGGTGGCGAACCCGCCCATGGCCTTGTAGAGGGCGGCGGGAACGTTCCGTACACGGAAGACAAAACTGGTCATCACCGCGCCGCCATCGAGCTTGGCGTCTTTCTGCTTCTTCGAGAGGATGACGAAGCGCGTGGTATTGTGCTCCTCGTCCTCAATGTTGCGGGCCGCAATCTTGAGGCCATAGGTCTCCGCTGCAAGCTTCGTGGCAATGGCGGCGCGCGTTTTATCGCCTGACTCCGCGAGTTCGCGCGCAGCACCTGCCGTGTCGGCGGCAACCACGGGCTTCAGCTTGTGCGCCTTGATGGCTTTGCGGCACTGGCCGAGCGCATGCACGTGGCTGTGCACTTCCTTCAGCTCATTGAGCTTTGCACCTGGCACCACGAGCAAGTGGAACTCGATGCGCAGAAAATGCTCGCCGACCATCCACAAGCCAGAGTCGGGCAGCAAGTGGTGAACATCCGCCACGCGGCCCGCCGTGGTGTTTTCAATGGCAATCATGGCGAGATCGGCTTTGCCGCTCTCGACTGCCTGGAATGCATCTTCAAACGTACGGCATGGCAGGGGCTCGTGATCGGGACGTGATTGCACGCAGGCGATATGGGAGTTGGCGCCGGGCTCTCCCTGATAGGCAATCTTCGGCTTCATCGGGCGGGCCTTAAAACAGCGCGGGCTTTTTCCAGATCTTCCGCCGTGTCGACGCCAAGCGGTACGGTGTCCACCCTGACCACGGCGATTCGCATGTCGTTGTCGAGGGCGCGCATCTGCTCGAGCTTCCTCAAGCTTTCGCGGGTGCTGACGGGGAGCGAGACGAATTTCTCGAGCGCCTGCCGCCTGAAAGCGTAAACCCCAATGTGATGCCAGAAGGGCGGCTCGTGCTCGGGTCCGACGGTGCGCACGAAGTCGCGAGCATAGGCCACCTCCCGCCTGTCGGAGAGGGGCGCGATGGCCTTTACGATGTTGGGATTGGCAACGTCCGCGTCATCGGTGATGGGGGCGGCGATGGTGGCGATGTCCACCGGATCGTTGACAAGGCCAGCGAGGCAGCGCTGCACCGCCAAAGGTTCGATTGCCGGCAAGTCGCCCTGAAGGTTGACGACATACTCCATTTTGCGTCCCGGATCGCGGAGCGCCAGCGCCTGAGCCACCCGATCCGAGCCCGACGCCAGCGCCGGATTGGTGACGATGGCATCGCCGCCTTGCGCCTTCACAGCATTGGCGATTTCGAGTTCGGCCGCCGCCACCAGCACCTGCCCGACCTTGGCCTCGAGCGCCCGGCGCCAGACGTGGACGATCATGGGAAGCCCGTGGATATCGGCCAAAGGCTTGCCCGGAAGCCTGGCGGAGGCCATGCGGGCAGGGATCACGACGATGGTATTTTGCAGTTCGATCATGGAGTTGGGGAAAAGCGCGGCAAATTGTTCTGGCGCCCTTATACGTATTGCGGGAACGCTTCGAAAGAACTAGTTTCCGCGCCGGTTCGCCCTTCAGGGGCTGGAATTTCGAGGGCCATATGCTGACGACACGCTTCAATCTGCTTGCCATGACCATTCTGGGCTCGGGGCTTCTGGTGTTTGGATTGTCGGAACTCTCCGCCGCCATCTACCATGCCGACGCGCCCGAAAAACCGGGCATGAAGATCGACGTGGCCGCCACCGAGGGCGAAGGCGAGGCTGCTGGCGGCGAGGCAGCCGCTGCCGTGCCGCTGGGTACCCTTCTCGCCAAGGCAGACCCCGCCAAGGGCCAAACCGCCGCCAAGGCCTGCGCCGCCTGTCACGATTTCAACAAAGGCGGGCCGAACAAGACCGGTCCCAACCTATTTGGCGTTGTCGGCCGCAACCATGGCTCAGTTGCCGGATTTGCCTATTCGGAGGCGATGGCCGGCAAATCGGCCGAACCGTGGACCTATGAGGCGCTCGACGCCTTCCTCGCCAATCCAAAGACCGCCGTTCCCGGCACCAAGATGGTTCTCGCGGTCAAGAAAGCGGAAACCCGCGCCGATATCCTGGCCTATCTGGCCAAGCTTTCGGATGCCCCGGTGCCCTTCCCCGCCCCGTAAAGGCCGCAATGGTCACAAAGATTTAACACCGGCAAGGCGATTGCCGGTGTTTTCTTTTGCCCCGGCAAATGCGTATTAACAGTCAACGATTCGCAATTGCGTGGTGCACCCAATGACATTTTCGCGCAGATCGCTTCTCAAGCTGGCGGCCCTGGCGCCCGCCGCGAAAGTTGTCCATGTCAGCGTGGCGGCTGCCGAGGAGATGACGTTCAAACACGCGCTGACGCTGTTCGACGACGTCAAGTATCCGCCGGATTTCAAACATTTCGAGTATGTGAACCCGCAAGCGCCCAAGGGCGGCAAGGTGCGGTTCGGCGTGGTCGGCTCCTTCGACAGCCTCAATCCTTACACGTTCAAGGGCGAGTCGATCGGCGTCGCCGGCAACGAGACGCTACTCACATCCTCGCTCGACGAACCCTCCACGGAGTACGGCTTGGTCGCGAAGGACGTCTGGCATCCGGAAGACCGCTCGCGCGTGGTGTACCGTTTGCGGCCCGAGGCGAAATTCCACGACGGCAAAACGATCACGCCCGAGGACGTGATCTGGAGCATGACCACGCTCCGCGACAATCATCCTTTCTACAATTCCTACTACAAGAACATCACCACTGCCGAGCAGAGCGGCGAGGGCGAGGTGACGTTCGTCTTTTCCCAGACGGGCAATCGTGAACTGCCGCTGATCAGCGGGCAACTGCCGGTGCTGCCGAAGCATTGGTGGAACGCAAAGAACGCCAACGGCAAGCAGCGCGACATCAAGGAAACCACGCTGGAAGTTCCGCTGGGTTCGGGCCCGTATACCGTAGCCAACATCAAGCCTGGGCAATCGGTGCTGCTCAAGCGCGTCGAAGATTACTGGGGAAAGGATCTGCCCGTAAATTTGGGGCAGAACAATTTCGCCGAGATCGAATACATCTTTTTCCGCGACGCCAATGTGGCCTTCGAAGCCTTCAAGAGCGATCAGTACGACTGGCGCACAGAGACCAGCGCGAAAATGTGGGCCACTGGCTACGACTTCCCGGCGATCAAGGACAAGCGCTGCATCATCGAGGAAATTCCGCTCAAGCAAGTCGAAGGCATGCAGAGCTGGGCGTTCAACCTGCGGCGCGAGAAATTCGCCGATCCGCGCGTAAGACAAGCTTTCAACTATGCCTTCGATTTCGAATGGGCCAACACGAATCTGTTTTATGGCCAGTACCAGCGCTCGCGAAGCTACTTCAACAACTCAGCAATGGAAGCCAAGGGGCTGCCGTCTCCAGGCGAGCTTGCCATACTCGAACCACTCAGGGCGCAATTGCCGCCGGAAGTTTTCACAAGCGAGTACGTCAACCCGGTAAACACCAACGCCACTGAACGGCGGAAGAATCTTCGCGAAGCCTCACGGCTTCTGAAGGAAGCCGGCTGGACGATCGGCCAGTCCGGCGGAAAGTCCGTTCTCGCCAATGCCAAGGGCGAACAGTTCACGGCCGAGTTCCTGCTCGACTCGCCGCTCTTCGAGCGCATCGCGCTGCCCTATCAGCAGCAGCTCGAATTGCTTGGCATTGGCGTGCGCATCCGCACCGTCGACAGCGCGCAGTACGAACGCCAGACGCGGACCTTCGACTACGACATCGTCGTCGGAAGCTTCGGGCAGTCGCTTTCGCCTGGCAACGAACAACGCGATTTCTGGGGGAGTGCCGCAGCGGACAAGCAAGGCAGCCGCAATCTTGTTGGCATCAAGAATCCCGCCATCGACGAGATCGTCGATAAACTCATCTTCGCAACCGATCGCGAGCAACTCACCTTTGCCTGCCGGGCGCTGGATCGCGCGCTGATCTGGAACCACTATGTAGTACCGATGTGGTTCATTCCCTACGAACGCACGGCGCGCTGGGACCGTTTCGGCAGGCCTGGCAAAATACCGGACTACTCTACTGGCTTCCCCGGCATCTGGTGGTGGGACGAAGAGCGCGCGAAGAAGGTGAAGGCTTGATGCGGGCAGGCCTCGTTCTGGCCTTAGGCTTGTTGGGAACCGTTGCGGCGGGGGCCGCGCCGCGCCATGGGCTTTCGGTGTTCGGCGATCTCAAATATCCTGAAGCTTTCACCCATTTTGACTACGTCAACCCCGATGCGCCGAAAGGCGGGCGGATTTCGACCATTGGCGTCGTGGCCCGCGATACCTTCGACAGCTTCAACAACTTCATCCTCAAGGGCGACCCTGCGCAGGGCCTCGAACTTCTCTTCGACACGCTGATGGCGCGGGCCTTTGACGAGCCGGACGCGGTCTACGGCCTCGTGGCGAAAAGCGCAGATCTGGCCGAGGACAATAAGAGCGTCACCTTCGCGCTCCGGCCCGAGGCGCGTTTCGCGGATGGCAGCGCGCTTACCGCAGAAGATGTGTGCGATAGTTACAGGTTACTCATCACTCAAGGCCACGAGCGCATCAAGCCGCTGATCCGCGATGTCGAGGCCTGCGACGTGCTTGGAACTCACGAAGTCCGCTATCGCTTCAAGGGCGATCAGGTGCGCGATCTCCCCATCAATGTCGCGACGCTGCCGATCTTCTCCAAGGCCTATTACGCGAAGGTGGATTTCTCGAAGAGCACGCTCGAACCGCCGCTCGGCTCCGGACCTTACAAAATCGGCCTATTCCGTCCGGGAGAATACGTCACTTACGAGAGGCGCGACGATTATTGGGCGAAGGATCTCCCGGTCAACAAGGGCCGCTTCAACTTCGATCAGATCCGTTTCGAGTATTTCCGCGAGCGCACAGCAGGCTTCGAAGCGCTGAAATCCGGCGTGCTCGACATCCGCGAGGAGTACACCTCGCGCGAATGGGCCACGGCTTATGATTTCCCGGCCATCAATGACGGCAAGGTGATCAAGGAGGTTTTGCCCGACGATACTCCCTCTGGCGCGCAAGGCTTCTTCTTCAATCTGAGGCGCGATCAGTTCAAGGATATCCGTGTACGGAAAGCCTTGGCGCTGGCTTTCGATTTCGAATGGTCGAACACCAATCTCTTTTTCGGGCAATACAAACGGACTGGAAGTTTCTTCGAACTGTCGCCGCTCAAAGCCGAAGGCAAACCTTCGCCCGAGGAACTGGCGCTGCTCGAGCCTCTCCGGGACAAACTCCGCCCTGAGGTTTTCGAGGAAGCGCGGATGCCACCCCAGAGTGACGGATCCGGTCAGGATCGCAAACAGTTGCGCGAGGCGTCGAAGCTCCTCGACGAAGCCGGATGGAAGACGGACGGGACGTTGCGGAAAAATGCGAAGGGGGAAACACTGAAGCTCGAAGTGCTGCTCGATTCGCCTGCGTTCGAACGGATTTTTGCGCCCTACGTGAAGAACCTCAAACTTCTCGGCGTCGATGCCTCGATGCGCATCGTCGACGAGGCACAGTATCAGGACCGGCACAAGAACTTCGATTTCGACATGGTGTCGAGCCGTTTCTCCGGCGGCGTTACCCCTGGCACATCCTTGCGCATCTTTTTCGGCACGGCCTCCGCCAATGCCCCCAGCAGCTACAACATGTCGGGCGTCGGAACGCCGGAGATCGATGCGCTAATCGACAAGGCCGTTCTCGCCAACTCGCGAGAGGAACTCAACACCGCCGGACGGGCGCTCGACCGGGTGCTCCGGGCCGAGCATTTTTGGGTGCCCAACTGGCACAAGGGCAGCCACTGGATTGCCTATTGGGACAAGTTCGGCAGGCCTGCTATCAAGCCCAAATACGATAGGGGAATCATCGACACCTGGTGGTATGACGCAGCCAAGGCCGATAAACTCGCAAGCGGAAACTGATATCCCGGAATGGGCGCCTACATCCTCAAACGCATCCTGCTCATGATCCCGACTCTGGTCGGCATCATGCTCATGACCTTCGCGGTCATTCAGTTCGTGCCGGGTGGCCCCATCGAGCGCATCATCGCGCAAGTGCAAGGCACCGACACCGATGCGACGGGCCGCATCAGCGGCAACACCGGCAACGAAGCCGGCGGCAATCAGGACCAGGGCGGCGCGGCGACGGGCGCATCATCCGCGAACCTAAAGTACCGCGGCGCGCAAGGCCTCGATCCCGAATTCATCAAATCGCTCGAGAAGCAATTCGGTTTTGACAAGCCGGCGCACGAGCGTTTCTTCATGATGCTGAAGAACTACCTCACCTTCGATTTCGGCGAGAGTTACTTCCGCGACCGAAGCGTCATCAGTCTCATCGTCGAGAAGATGCCGGTGTCGATTTCGCTTGGGCTTTGGCTCACTCTCATCACCTATCTGGTTTCGATTCCGCTCGGCATCGCCAAGGCTGTGCGCGACGGATCGACGTTCGATATCTGGACCTCGGCCGTCATCATCGTCGGCTACGCCATTCCAAGCTTCATCTTCGCCATCATGCTGATCGTGCTGTTCGCGGGCGGAAGTTACTACAGCTGGTTCCCATTGCGCGGACTCACATCCGACAACTTCGATCAACTGAGCCTGATCGGCAAGATCGGCGACTATGCGTGGCATCTGGCGCTGCCGCTCATCGCCATGGGCATCAGCGGTTTCGCCACCATGACGCTGCTCACCAAAAACTCGTTCCTCGACGAAATCCGCAAGCAATATGTGGTGACGGCGCGCGCCAAAGGACTGAGCGAGCGCAAGGTGCTCTACAATCACGTGTTCCGCAACGCCATGCTTCTGGTGATCTCCGGCTTCCCCGGCGCGTTTCTTGGCGCGTTCTTCTCGGGGTCGCTTCTGATCGAAACGATCTTCTCGCTCGACGGGCTGGGTTATCTCACTTACACGGCGGCGATCAACCGCGACTATCCGATCGTGTTCGCCAATCTTTACATCTTCACGCTCGTGGGCCTCGTGGTCGCGCTGATCAGCGATCTCACTTACACTTGGATCGATCCGCGCATCGATTTCGAATCGCGGGACGTCTAGCGCATGTGGCGTCCCAGGCTTCACGGATTGAACCAGCGGCGCTGGCAACTGTTCAAGGCGAACAAGCGCGGCTACTGGTCGTTCTGGATTTTCCTCGTCCTCTTCTTCGTCAGTATGTTCGCGCCGATCATTTCCAACGACCGGCCTATGCTCGTCTCCTACAAGGGCGAACTCCTGTTCCCCACCTTCGTTGATTATCCGGAAGAAAAATTCGGCGGCTTCCTGGCGCGCACCGATTATCGCGATCCGGTCAACATCGACGAAATTACCGCCAACGGCTGGATGATCTGGCCGCTCGTCCGCTATTCCTACAACACGGTCAACAATGAACTGCCTAAACCTGCGCCGTCACCACCCGCATACTCGCTTACACGAGACGAAGCCTGCGTTAAATATGCACAAGGCGCCGCCGACGCCGGCTGCACGTTTGGAAATCTGAACTGGCTCGGCACCGACGATCAGGGCCGCGACGTAATCGCCAGGCTGATCTACGGGTTCCGGATTTCGGTCGCGTTCGGCCTCATCCTGACGCTCTTCTCGTCGATTATCGGCGTCGCGGCCGGAGCCGTGCAGGGTTATTTCGGCGGATGGACGGACCTATTGTTCCAGCGTTTCATCGATATTTGGACGTCGATGCCCACGCTCTATCTGCTCATCATCCTCGCCGCCTTCATTACGCCGACCTTCTGGCTTCTGCTCTTCATTCTCGTGCTGTTCTCGTGGACGGGACTCGTCGGCGTAGTGCGCGCGGAATTCCTCCGTGCACGGAACTTCGAATATGTACGCGCCGCCAGGGCGCTGGGTCTGAGTGACACCAGGATCATGCTCAAGCATCTGCTTCCCAACGCGCTGGTCTCCACCATCACCTTCATGCCCTTCATTCTCTCCGGTTCGGTGACGACGTTGACGGCGCTGGACTTCCTCGGCTTCGGCTTGCCGCCCGGTTCGCCATCGCTTGGCGAACTGGTTGCGCAGGGCAAAAATAACCTGCAAGCGCCGTGGCTCGGATTGACCGCATTCTTCGTCGTTTCGATCATGCTGACGCTGCTCGTGTTCATCGGCGAAGCAGTGCGCGACGCGCTCGATCCGCGGAAGACCTTCGCATGACGGAGCCGCTTCTCGAGGTCAAAGATCTGTCGGTCGCTTTCGGGCAAGGCGGCAAGACATCGCTTGCGGTGGACCGGGTGTCTTTTTCCATCAATCGCGGCGAGACGCTGGCGCTGGTGGGCGAGTCCGGATCGGGCAAATCCGTTTCCGCGCTTTCGATCCTCAAACTCCTTCCTTATCCTGCCGCAACTCATCCTTCAGGTTCCGTGAAGTTCAAGGGCGAGGAATTGCTCGACGCCGACGAGCGCGATTTGAGGCGCGTGCGCGGCAACGACATCACCATGATCTTCCAGGAGCCGATGACGTCGCTCAATCCGCTGCATTCCGTCGAGCGGCAGATTGGCGAAATTCTCGATCTGCATCAGGGCATCACCGGAAACGAAGCGCATGGACGCATTGTCGAGCTGCTCCGCAAGGTCGGCATCCGCGATCCCGAAACGCGGCTGCAAGATTTTCCGCATCAGCTCTCCGGAGGGCAGCGCCAGCGCGTGATGATCGCCATGGCGCTTGCGAACAATCCGGACCTTCTCATTGCGGATGAACCGACGACGGCGCTCGATGTCACGGTTCAAGCGCAGATTCTGAAACTGCTGAAGGATCTCCAGTCCGAATTCGGCATGGCGCTGCTGCTCATCACCCACGATCTTGGCATCGTGCGGCACATGGCGGACACAGTGTGCGTGATGCAGAAGGGCAAGGTCGTCGAAGCAGGTCCCGCCAAGGCGCTCTTTGCGAAACCCCAGCATCCTTATACGCAGATGCTGCTCGCCGCGGAGCCCAAGGGCCGCGCGCCCAAATCCGATTTCGAAGCGGCAAAGGTTGTTGAGACCAAAAGCCTCAAGGTTTGGTTTCCAATCAAGCGCGGTTTCTTCAAGAAGACCGTTGGCCACATCAAGGCCGTCGACGGCATCGACTGCATCGTGCGCGAGGGACAGACGCTCGGCATCGTCGGCGAGTCCGGATCGGGCAAGACGACGCTCGGGCTTGCCATCCTGCGGCTGATTTCCTCGCAAGGCGAAATCCTGTTCCGCGGCGCGCGCATCGATG
>JBJXGL010000188.1:0-20399 GCA_046160365.1 Aestuariivirga sp.
ATCGACATTCCGAAGCTCAATGAAATGGCCTACGAGCAGGTCGATGTGGCGGGCGTCACCTACCGCGACTTCATCGAGAATCGGGCGGCCGATGGCGCTCCGGCGAAATTCTCCTTCGTGCTGCGCGGGTATGTGCGCAAGTGGTGTCAGGAGACCGACGAAGAGATGGTGCGGGTGAAGCTGATACAGGAACTTCTGGCGGGCGGCAGGCCCATCAAGGCGGCTGCCGCAGCTTAAGCTTGCGGCTTGGCGCGGCCGGCGGGTGATCCGGCCGCCAACTCCATAGGACGGCCATGCGGCGCTCGCCGGTCATCTTCGTCGTTTGCTCGGTCAGGCCGCGCAGCGGCAAGTCGCTGCTGGCGCGTGTCTTGGTCGATTATCTTCTGCTCGATGGGCATGACCCCTTCGTCATCGATGCGGGCGACAGCGGCCATGCGTTGCGGCCCTATTTTCCCGGACGCACCGCGGCGGTAGACTACGGACAGACGCTGGGCCGCATGAAGATCTTCGACACGATCATGGCGGGGCCGGGCCGCGACTATGTGATCGATCTCGCGGCAAGCGCCACGGCGAGCTTCTTCGAGTTTGCGGCCGAACTCGATTTTATGACCGAAGCGCGCTCCGCCGGGTTTCGCACCGTCGCCGTCTGTTTCGGCGCTGCGGGTCCCGATCCATTCGCGGGCTTGCAGCGATCGACCGGGGCTGACCTGTTCGTCGCCGCCGCCAGCGGCAAGCGCGCGCTCGTAGAGGACGCGATGCAGTTTCCGGAACTCGATGAAGAAACCGCCGAAGCCATCGCTTCGCGGCGGGTCTCGCTCCGTGCATTTTTGTTGGGCGACGAAAGCGCCGTGCCCGAGCCAAGCCGGGGACCGCTCAAGGCCTTTCTCTTCCAGGCCATGTCCGCGCTCCGCGAGATCGAGCTGGCGCTGAGCAGGAAGAAGCTGAGGGCGTAGGCTCAAGTGGAGAATAGCCAATTCGGGCGCCTCGCTGTAGATACTGCGCTCTAGCAAAATGCAGTTTGGCATGATGATTCCTGAAATTACCGACTCGCTGATCGGCGACATGATCCAGTCCGCGAAGATGGCTCAAAAGGGGCTGAACTACTGGCGTCAGGGCCGGGTTTCAAAACTTCGCATCGAACCGGAAAAGGGAGAAATCACGGCGAAGGTCAAGGGCAGCGAGCCTGCCCCCTATGACGTGTCGATCATCTTCGATGAAGATGACCCCAACTTTGGTTCCGATGCTGATTGCTCCTGTCCGGTCGGCATCGGCTGCAAGCACTGCGCGGCGGTTTTGTATGCGGCGCGCAGCCAAAAATTGCCCGATGCCGCGGCCTCCGTGGGCAAGGCCATTAGCCTGCCCAAGACTGTTCCAGCGGCAAAGCCTGCGCCCATGCCGCAGCTCCTCTCCGTGTGGCTGGCGGATGCAAAGACGAACGCAAAACAGGGGAGCAAGACTGAAATCGTCTATGCCGTGACACCGCGCAGATTGCATGCGGTCAAGCTGCCCAAGGGCCATCCCGCGGCGGGGGCGGCGCCGATGGCGCACGAAATGTCGATCGAGAATTGGATCAGGCTGCCTTCGGCCGGCGCCAAGTCGAAGTGGCGGAAGCCCAGCGCCTATGACCGCACCTGGGTACAGGAGTTGCCGGCCTCGGTCGATGCCTGGCTGGTGAAGCAGATCTCGCACTATTACGGCGACCTCTCCTTGGGATTGCTGAAAGGCATCGCCGGGACGAACTGGCTGGACCAGGCCATCGCCACCGGGCGCCTGCGGTGGGGCGATCCAGACGGGCCCGCGCTCCATTTTGCGGATGCCAAGCGCGCCGCTTTTCGCTGGGTGACCTTGGCCACCGGCGATCAACGGCTGACCTTGTCCGAAATACCGCCTGCATTGACGCTCATCGCGCTCACTCCGCCGCTCTTGATTGACGGAAACAGCGGGGCGGTGCATCGGATCGACACTGGCGTCGAGCCTGTGTTGGCGGAACGTTTGCTGCGCCTTCCGCCGGTCCCGCCCCATGCCGTATCGGCGCTTGCTGATCAGTGGAACATGATTGCGGGCAGCGCGGTGCCGCCGCCCACGCTCCTCAATCTGACCGACCTGGGGATGATCAAGCCAACCCCGGTTCTCACCTTCAGGGAAGAGTCAGTTGACGTGTCGCTTCCGCGGCGCCTGCCGTTCTATTCGTATGACCGGGCGAAAATCCCGACAGCCACGGCGCGCCTCGAGTTTGACTACGATGGCACCATCGTCAACCATGCGACCACGGCGACTCTGCTGCTGCGGGTTAAAGGTGACGCGACGATCCAGTTTCAGCGCGATCTTGCCGCGGAGAGGAAGGCCCTTACGCTGTTGGTGGAAATTGGACTGAATCCCCTCGAGAGTTTTCCCGAAGCCAAGCCAAAGCGTGCGCAGGCCTGGGACTTCACAACCCAGCTTGGGGCAACACCGGCCCACTTTGCCGGCATTCTGATGACTGAAGTTCCACAATTGCAATCGGACGGCTGGCGCATCTCCTATGCGCCCCGCTGGTCGCTCGCGTTCGTGGAATTTGAGCCGGACAGTCTGGGATTTGAAGTAGAACCCTCGGGGATAGATTGGTTTGACATCCGTCTCGGCGCCCGCATTGACGGCAAGCCGATCGATATCCTGCCCATGTTGCGGAACATTCTGGATCACTATGGCGATGCGCTGCTCGATGACAGCGCTATAACGGTGTCCATTGAAGTTGCCCCGGGCAAGGTGGCGTCGCTGCCGATCGAGAAGATCAGGCCGGTCTTGCACATGCTTGTTGAACTCGCATCGCGCGATCAGCCCGACCCCGCACGGCTGCGGTTGCCCGCCCGCGATCTGGCGGCGCTGGCGGATTTCGAAAGCGGCACCAACGCTCATATTCCCTGGACGGGTGCTGAACCCTTGCGCAAGCTGGCCAAGGCGCTCACGCAACTGCAACTGCAGCCCTGCCAGACACCAGCGAGTTTCAAAGCCGCGTTGCGCCCCTATCAGCAACAGGGCCTGGACTGGCTGCAGGCGCTGCATGGCGCGGGCTTTGGCGGGGTGCTGGCCGATGACATGGGACTGGGCAAGACCGTGCAGGCTCTTGCCCATATCACCACGCTGAGCGCCACCAAGTCGCTGAAGCACCCGGTTCTGATTGTCTGCCCCACCTCGGTTCTGCCCAATTGGCAAGCTGAGCTTTCCAAATTCGCGCCGGAACTCACGGTGTTGCTCTGGCATGGCGCGACCCGCAAAACGCTTGAGCCCCAAATTGGCGCGCAAGATGTGATCCTCACCAGCTATCCTCTGCTGGTGCGCGACATCGATACGCTCAAGCAATACCCGCTCGGCCTCGTCATTCACGATGAGGCCCAGATGCTTAAGAACCCGAAGACCGCGGGCTTCAAGGCCGCCAAGCAATTGAAAGCCATGCAAACCCTGGCCATGACGGGAACGCCGGTCGAAAACCAGTTGACCGATGCCTGGAGCTTGATGGAACTGGTCACACCGGGGCTGCTTGGAAATCTGGATCACTTCAACCGCAGCCTCGCCAGGCCGATCATGCGGAACAATGACGCCGAAGCCAAACGGCTGCTGGCGCGGCGCTTGCGCCCCTTCATGCTCCGCCGCACCAAGGACCAGGTGGCAAGCGATCTACCGGCCAAATCCGAAATTCCTGAATGGATCGATTTGAGCGAGGCGCAGCAGGCGCTCTACGAATCGATGCGGCTGTTGATGCAAAAGCGCGTGCGCGAGGAGATTGCGCGCGTCGGCCTGATGCGCTCCCATATCATCTTCCTCGATGCGCTTTTGAAGCTCCGCCAAATTTGCTGCGATCCGCGCCTTCTGGCAGCGAAGGACAACAAGGCGGAGCACTCGGCGAAACTCTCGCGCCTCCTGGAAATGCTACCCGAACTTCTAGCCGAAGGGCGCAAGGTGATCCTGTTCAGCCAGTTCACCGCCATGCTCGATCTGATCAAGCCGGAATTGAGCGAGCGCGGAATCAAGTTTGGCGAAATTCGCGGCGCCACCAAGGATCGCCAGACACCGGTCAAGGCCTTTCAGTCCGGCAAGGTGCCGCTGATACTGGTCAGTCTCAAGGCCGGCGGCACGGGCCTCAACCTCACCGCCGCCGATACGGTGATCCTTTACGATCCGTGGTGGAACCCCGCCGTCGAAGCCCAGGCCATCGACCGCGCCCACCGCATCGGCCAAACCAAACCCGTCTTCGTCCACCGCCTCATCGCCCGCGGCACGATCGAGGAGAAGATCCTGTCGCTGCAAGACAAGAAGCGGACTCTGGCCGCGGCGCTGTGGGGAGACGAAGCGGACGGAGCATCGACGGCCAAATTGACGGAAGAGGATGTGCGGTTCTTGCTGGAGTGAGGAGAACGTGGCCCTGCGGGGCTTTTGTGAACATGGCCCGCCGTCGAAGCTGTCAAGGACGCGCTTACGCGCGTCGCGAAGCGGCCTGCGGTCCTTGACAGCTTCGACGTTCCGAGAAAATTTCATGGAAGACGTTCGACGGCTCGCTCTAATGGGACGTTTCCCGAGTTAAATGCGAGGTCACCGTATTCCGTGTCTCACTCTAGGCGCGTAATAAAGAACTGCTAACGTAATCCCATTTTTTTCTACTTCGCCATACAATGAAGTAGTATGTTGGAGCGAAAAACAGCACTACATATATTAATAACAACGCTTCATATACAAATTCCGGAGGTGAATAATTACTAATCCAAAGTGAGATTGATGACAGAAGAATAGCGCCAAATGCTATGTAGATGATACAAAGTCCATATTGCTTCCAAGGATTCATAAGGTTACGGCGATAGTCATGTTACAGTGACAGTCATGTTAAGGTGACAGCGCATTCAACCTCGACTTCACTCAGAAGCTTTAACTTGAGAATCATTGGCCGCTACTCCCACTCGATGGTCCCCGGCGGTTTCGAGGTGACGTCGTAGACGACGCGCGATACGCCTTTGACTTCGTTGATGACGCGGGTGGCGGTTTCGGCGAGGAAGCTGTGGTCGAAGGGGTAGCTTTCGGCGGTCATACCGTCGGTCGAGGTGACGGCGCGGAGGCCCAGTACGCGGTCGTAGGTGCGGCCATCGCCCATGACGCCCACGGTGCGCACCGGCAAAAGCACGGCGAAGGCCTGCCAGATGGCGTCGTACAAACCGGCTTTGCGGATCTGATCGAGATAGATGGCGTCAGCGCGGCGCAGGATGTCGAGGCCTTCCTTATCGATACCACCCGGCATGCGGATGGCAAGGCCGGGGCCGGGGAAGGGATGGCGGCCGACGAAAGATGGCGGCAGGCCAAGTTCGCGGCCGAGTGCGCGCACCTCGTCTTTGAAAAGCTCGCGCAAGGGTTCGACCAGCTTCATGTGCATGCGCTCGGGCAATCCGCCCACATTGTGATGCGACTTGATGGTGACTGAAGGGCCTCCGGTGAAGGACACGCTTTCGATCACATCGGGATAGAGTGTTCCCTGAGCGAGGAAGGCGGCGCCGCCGACTTTGCGGGCTTCCGCTTCGAACACATCTATGAAGAGCCTGCCAATGATCTTTCGTTTCTGCTCGGGATCGGAGACGCCCGTCAGTTCGCCGAGGAATTTTTCGCTGGCATCCACATGGACGAGCGGAATGTTGTAGTGATCGCGGAACATGCGCACCACTTCTTGCGCTTCGTTGAGCCGCATCAGTCCATGGTCGACGAAGATGCAAGTGAGCTGCTCGCCGATGGCTTCGTGAATGAGTACGGCCGTCACGGCGCTGTCGACGCCGCCCGAAAGCCCGCAGATGACGCGCTCGAAGCCCACCTGCTTCTTGATTTTGTGGATCATCTCGGTGCGGAAATGCGCCATCGACCAGTCGCCGCGGCAACCGCAGATTTCGGTGGCGAAGTTTTTCAGAAGTTTCGCGCCATCGGGCGTGTGCACGACTTCCATGTGGAATTGCGTGGCATAGAACTGGCGGTGTTCGTCGGCGATTGCCGCGAAGGGCGCCCCGTCGCTTGTTGCGATAACCTTGAAGCCCGGCGGAATGGCCGTCACGCGGTCGCCATGACTCATCCACACCTGGTGGCGCTCGCCCGTGTTCCACACGCCGTCGAACAGCGCGTTTCCAGCTTTAACTTCCACGTAGGCCTTACCGAACTCGCGGTGATCCGACGGCTCGACTTTGCCTCCCAGCTGGGCGCACATTGTTTGCTCGCCGTAGCAGATGCCGAGCACTGGCAGCCCGCGCTTGAACACGCGCTCGGGCGCGCGCGGGCTTTCATGCTCATGGACCGAGGCGGGACCGCCCGAAAGGATGATGCCCTTGAGGCCTGGCCAGTCGAGCGCCTTCTCTGCCGACTGGAACGGCACGATTTCGGAATAAACGCCCGCTTCGCGGATGCGGCGGGCGATGAGTTGGGTGACTTGCGAGCCGAAGTCGACGATCAGAATGCGGTCCTGCATGGCGGGCGATTAAGGGAGTCTCAAGCGCGAGGCAAGAGCGGGTCAGACGATATCCAGCGGCGTCTTTCGCCGGGGCGGCGGGAATTCCTTGTCGATCAGTGCCATGTCCTCCGCGCCGAGTTCGAGGTCCAATGCTTTGACGAAATCGCGGACCCGGTCTGTCTGGGCGGACTTCGGAATAGGCAGCACTCTGGGCTTTGTCATGAGCCAAGCCAGCGCAACGGCGGAGGCGGCGGCGTTATGTTTGGATGCAATCTTTGCAAGAAGCGGGTGGCCAAGCAGGCTGGCCTGGCCCAGGGGGCAGTAGGCCATCGTCAGTACACTGTGCTGTTGATGATACGGTAGCAGATCGAACTCAATGCCGCGCGAACCGGCGTGGTAGAGCACCTGGTTGGCGATGCAGTGCTTGCCATTGGCCAAGCGATGCAACTCCTGCATATCGTCCTTGTCGAAATTGCTGACACCCCAATCGGCGATCTTGCCCGCTGCCTTGAGCTGTTCGAAAGCTTCCACAGTTTCAGAAAGGCGGACGGAGCCGCGCCAATGAAGAAGATAGAGATCGATGCGATCCGTCTTGAGCCGCTTCAGACTCTTTTCACAAGCTGCGATCGTGCCGTGATGCGAAGCATTGTGTGGAAGAACTTTGCTGACGAGATAGACGCGCTCGCGAAGACCTGCCATCGCATCCGCGACCACTTCTTCAGCGCCGCCATCGGCGTACATTTCGGCGGTGTCGATCACCCGAAGGCCGAGTTCGATGCCTGTGCGCAAAGTCGCCGCTTCGGCGCGGCGGCCGCCGCCACCTTCGCCCATGTGCCATGTGCCGAGGCCAAGGGCGGGGAGTTTCGTTCCGTTTGGGAGCGTGACAGTCTTCGCCATGTCACGCCGTCGCCTTGCGTATCGCGAGAAGGCCTTTGCGCGGCGCAAACAGAAGTGCCGCGACGAAGAGCGCTGCTTGCGCGAGGACAATGCAGGCGCCGGTTGCGGCGTCCAGATGGAAGCTAGCGATGGTCCCGGCGGCAGCGGATATGATGGCGGACACCACGGAGATCAGAAGCATGGCATCGAAGCGCGATGTCATCAGAAACCCAATGGCGCCGGGAGCGATCAGCATGGCGACAACGAGGATAACACCAACGGCCTTGATTGAAACAACGATTGTCAGCGCCAGCGCCACCAGCATTCCATAGTGCAGAAATGCGACCGGCAAGCCGATGGCTTTTGCATGCGCCGGATCGAAGGATGCGAGCAGGAGATCGCGGCGGCGGAGGAGAACGAAGGCGAGGCATCCGCCGCCGAAGATCACGACCTCCGCGACGTCGCTCGTCTGTACGCCCAGCACATTGCCGAAGAGGATGTGCAGCAGATGCTGGTCGCTGTCGATCATGGTGAAGAGCACGAGGCCCAGCGCGAACATGCCGGAAAAAACGATGCCCAGTACCGTGTCGCTCTTCACCCGGCTGTTGGCGTTGAGCCAGCCGGAGCCGGTGGCGCAAATGAGTGCCGCAAGGAATGCGCCGATCGCCAGCGGCAATCCGGCCGCGGCCGCGAGCACGATGCCGGGAAGAACAGCGTGCGATATCGCATCGCCCATGAGCGACCAGCCGCGCAGGATGAGAAAGCACGACATCACGGCGCAGCAGATGGCGATGATGACGGCGACGAACAGCGCGCGCTGCATAAAGGGAAACGAGAGCGGCAATACGAGCAACTGATTGAGCCAAATCATGGCGCTTCCTCGCGGGGCTGCAGAGCGGCGCGGCGCGAGGCGATGAGGCCGTGTTTTGGCGCGAACACAAATGCGGAGAGGAACACGAGGGTTTGCAGCACGACGATGACGCCGCCGGTCGCGCCATCGATGAAGAAGCTCAAATATGCGCCGATGGCGCCGGTCAGCGTTCCGATGGCGATGCTGATGAGGATCAGGCGGTGAAAGCGATCGGTCAGAAGATAGGCGGTCGCTCCCGGCGTCACCACCATGGCGATCACCAGGCACGCGCCTACGGTTTGCAGCGCCGCTACCGTGCAGGCCGCGAGCAGCGTGAAGAACAAGATCTTGAGCCGCGTTGGCCGTAGCCCCACGGCACGGGCGTGGTTCTCGTCGAAGAAGACCAGCATGAGGTCTTTCCATTTGATGCCGAGAATGAAAAGCGAAATCGCGCCGATGATGGCGACTTGAATGGCGTCCTCGTCGGCGATGCCGAGGATGTTGCCGAGCACGATGGTCTGGATGTTGACCGAGATCGGATTGACCGACGCAATGAACAGTCCCGCGGCGAAGAAAGCCGTGAACACCACGCCGATCACCGCATCTTCCCGCAGACTTGTGACGTTGCGCACCAGCGCCATGCCGCCCGCTGCGAGAAGTCCAGCCGCGAATGCGCCCGCGGCATAGGGAAGTTTCAGCAAGTACGCCGCCGCGACGCCAGGCACCACCGAGTGAGCGAGCGCATCGCCCATCAGCGACCAGCCTTTCAGCATGAGATACGAGGACAGAAAGGCGCACACGCAGCCGATCAGCGCCGACACCCATATGGCTTTCACCATGTAGCCGTATTCGAAGGGGACCAGCAGCTCGCTCATGAAACGTCGGCCTTTCGCGGTTTGCGCTTCACTGGCTTCTTGCCGGCATCCGGTTCGCCATAAAAGACCACGGGGCGCTCGTCGTCGGTCAGCACCGTCACGCCGCGGCGGTCGTCGTCATCGTGCAGGCTGGTGCCTTCGAGGCGGAAGTGCCGGAGTACGCCACCGAAGGCGCGCTCGAGATTGGCTTGGGTGAAGGTCTTCGCGGTGGGACCAGCTGCGAGGACCGTGCGGTTGATCAACACCACCTGATCGCAGAAGTCGGGAACGCTGCCGAGATTATGGGTTGAAACGAGCATCAGCTGGCCCTGATCGCGAAGTTCCTTCAAGAGCGCCACGATGGCGGTTTCGGTCTTGACGTCGACGCCAGTGAACGGTTCGTCGAGCAGAATGATCCGGCCTTCCTGGGCAAGGGCGCGGGCAAGGAACACACGTTTCTTCTGACCGCCGGAAAGCTCGCCGATCTGGCGTTTGCGGAAGGCGGTCATGCCGGTCTTTTCGAGAGCGGAGTCGACTTTCTCGCGGTCGAGACGCGATGGAATACGCAGGAACCCCATGTGGCCATAACGGCCCATGGTCACGACATCTTCGACCAGCACGGGATAATTCCAGTCGACCTCCTCAGATTGCGGCACATAGGCCACGATGTTTCGGCGCAACGCATCATGGACAGGGAGGCCATTGATGCGGACCTCGCCGGTGGCGGGCTTCAAGAAGCCCATGATGGTTTTGAAGAGCGTGGATTTTCCCGAACCATTGACGCCGACGAGGCCGCAGATGGTGCCCGGGCCCAGCGTGAAGTTGACGTTTTCGAGCGCGCGATTGCCATTGGGATAAGCCACGGTTGCGCCGCGCACCTCGATGGAGGCCGGAGTGGTTTCCGTCAAAGGCAGCGTTTTCAGCATGGTCTAGCTTGTGAATCCCTTGGCGATGGTTCCGGCGGTTACTTCGAGCAGCTTGAGATAGGTGGGAACCGGCCCATCGGGCTCGGAGAGGGAGTCGACATAGAGCACGCCGCCGTAACGCGCGCCGGTTTCCTGCGCCACCTGCCGCGCCGGTTTGTCCGACACCGTGCTTTCGGAGAAGACAACGGGGATATCGTTGGCGCGTACCAGATCGATCACGGCGCGCACCTGTTGCGGTGTGCCTTGCGCATCCGCATTGATGGGCCAGAGATAGGCTTCCTTCAAGCCAAAGTCGCGGGCGAGATAACTGAACGCGCCTTCCGAAGTGACGAGCCAGCGCTGATTTTCCGGGATCGCATTCAGAGCCTCGCGGAGCGGCGCTTCGACGGCGCTAATTTGTTCGGAATAGGCGGCGGCGTTGCGGGTATAAGTCTCGGCGTTGCCAGGATCGTATTGCGAGAGGCCTTTGCGGATGTTCTCGACATAGATCAGCGCATTCCGAGGCGACATCCACGCGTGCGGGTTGGGCTTTCCCTCGTAAGCGCCCTCGCGGATCGGCATGGGTTCGACACCATCCGTAACCACGATCCCCGGCACATTGCTCAGGTTTTCGAAAAAGCGCTCGAACCAGCGTTCGAGATTCATGCCGTTCCAGAAAATGAGTTGCGCCTCCTGCGCCTTCACAATGTCGAGCGGGGTTGGCTGATAGTCGTGGATTTCGGCGCCGGGCTTGGTGATCGAGACGACTTCGGCGGCGCCCTTGGCGACGTTCTGCGCGATGTCCTGAATGACAGTGAAAGTGGTGACGGCGCGAAACGGGGTTTGCGAGAAGGCGCGCATGGCCGGGAAGGCGGCGGCCAGGCCCAGCGCGATCGCAGCGCGGCGATTCAAAGGGGTGTTCCAGAGCATCCCTGAAATTTAGCACTGGCTAAACTATAGTCAATAGGCTAAATTGCCAGGCGATGAACAAGCTCAACAAGCGCGCGGTGCGGCAAAGGTCGGCCGCGTTCCGCCGGATTCGCGCCGATCACCAGTCGGAGCTGGCGGCGGACTATGTGGAAATGATCGCCGATCTGATCGACGAGCGGGGCGAGGCGCGGGGAACAGACATCGCCATGCGGCTTGGCGTCGCCAACGCGACGGTGGTGAAGACATTGAGGCGGCTGCAGGACGGCGGGCTGGTCACGCAGGAGCCTTACCGCGCGATCTTTCTCACGGACGATGGCTGGAAGCTCGCCGACGATTGCCGGAGAAAGCACCGGATCGTCGAGGATTTCCTTCTGGCGCTCGGCGTGAGCGAGGCTGTGGCCCGGATCGATTCCGAAGGCATCGAACATCACGTCAGCGAGGAGACGTTGAAAGCGATGGCAAAGTTCCTGGCGAGGAATTAGCGAGATTTCCTCTCCTTATCATTTCCCGGCAGCCGTCATCCCGGCCAAGCGCGGAACGCGCAGGCGCGCAAGCCGGGATCCATCGATCTGTAAACGCGACGGAGATGGTGAGAAGTTAGAACTGTTCCGGCAGTTCCACGTTGCGCACGAGGTTCTGGAACTTGGTCAGACTCGCGTCGAACTGGAGCTCGACGATGCCGGTGGGGCCGTGGCGCTGCTTGCCGATGATGACTTCGGCGACGCCGTTCACGTTGTTCATCTGCTCCTGCCACTCGTAATGCTCTTGCGTATTGGGGCGGGGCTCCTTGCGCGCCAAGTAATATTCCTCCCGGTAGATGAACAGCACCACATCGGCGTCCTGCTCGATCGAGCCTGACTCGCGCAAGTCCGCCAATTGCGGGCGCTTGTCATCGCGGTTCTCGACCTGGCGCGAGAGCTGCGAGAGGGCGATCACGGGCACGTTCAGTTCCTTGGCCAGCGCCTTGAGGCCGACGGTGATTTCCGAGACTTCCTGCACACGGCCTTCGGCGGCGCGGCGCGAGGAGCCTGCGAGAAGCTGAAGATAGTCGATGACGATGAGGCCAAGGCCGCCGCGTTGGCGTTTCAGACGGCGCGCGCGCGCCGCCACCTGCGCGATGGTGAGGCCGCCGGTGGCGTCGATATAGAGCGGAAGGGACTGCAACTCGGCGCTCACTTCCACGAGGCGATTGAACTCGTCTTCGGTGATCTTGCCGCGGCGGATGCGCTCGGAGGGAATGCCCGATTGCTCGGCAATGATACGCGTTGCCAACTGTTCTGCCGACATTTCGAGCGAGAAGAGCGCAACGACGCCGCCATCGTTCACCTTGATCGAGCCATCGGCCTGGTGTTCGGCCTTGTAGTGTTTCGCCACATGGTAGCCGATATTGGTGGCGAGGGCGGACTTGCCCATGGCGGGACGGCCGGCGAGGATGATCAAGTCGGAAGGCTGAAGCCCGCCCATCTTCTCGTCGAGATCCTTGAGGCCGGTGGCGATGCCCGATAATCCGCCGTCACGGTGATAGGCGTTGGCCGCCATATCGATGGCGTCGGTCAGTGCGCGGCCAAAGGGGTGGAAACCTTGGCCGTACTTACCCTTCTCCGCCATTTCGAAGAGCGTCTGTTCGGCGCGTTCGATCAGGTCGCGCGACGTATCTTCCACCGGCGTGTCGAAAGCATCGTTGACGATGTCGGTGCCGACATTGATGAGCTTGCGGCGCTGCGCGAGTTCGTAAATGGCGCGGCCATACTCCTCGGCGTTGATGATCGTCGTGGCGTTCGCGGCAAGGCGCGCGAGATAGGCGAAGCCGCCGATTTCCTTCAGCGTCGCATCGTTGTCGAAGAAGGTTTTAAGCGTGATCGGCGTCGCGAGCTTGCCGGCGCGGATCAGCGTGGACGCGGCTTCGAAGATGCGCGCATGCACGGCTTCGGCGAAATGATCCGGCAGCAGGAACGCCGACACGCGGTCGCAGGCGTCGTTGTTGGTGAGGATCGCGCCCAAAAGCGCCTGTTCCGCCTCAAGGTTCTGTGGCGCGAGGCGATGGGACTCGGGTGCTGCGCCTGTTTCGACAGGATAGAGTTGCGGTGCTGCGGACATGGGGCTGTGTTAGCTGAGCAACCGGAGTTGCGGTTGATCGAATCGGCATTATGCGCGCTATTCACAGCTTGCGCAAAATGAGGGCTTTACAAAGGCGCTTAGCTTATCTTGCCACCGATTTCAGCCTGCGGATGCCGGATTCCGCCGCGCGCAGGCGGTTTTCCTCGTCGATCATGTAGTTGCGCTGCAAGGGCAGGGCGTGCTGGTTCTTGCAGAACTGGATCTGGAAGTTGTTCATGCCGTCGTAGCGGAAGGCGCATTCTGAGGCGGCGAGGTAGAATTCCCACATGCGGCAGAAGCGCTCGTCGTAGATCGCCTTGGCGCGCTCGCGGCTATCGGCAAATCGGTGCGACCACTCGCGGATGGTTCGCGCATAATGCAGCCTGAGGATTTCGATGTCGGTGACATAGAGGCCGTGGCGTTCGAGATGCGGCAGCACCTCTGAGAGGGCAGGGATATAGCCGCCGGGGAAGATGTATTTCTTGATCCAGCCGCTGGTGGCGCCGGGGCCATCGGAGCGGTTGATCGAATGCAGCACGGCGACGCCATCGTCTTTCAACAGCGCGCTGCACTTCCTGAAGAACTCCTTGTAGTGCACGACGCCGACATGCTCGAACATGCCGACCGAGACGATGCGGTCGAACTTCTCGTCGAGCTGCCGGTAGTCGAGCAGGCGGAACTGGGCGCGGCCCGCGAGCCCGCGCTGCGCTGCGCGCTCGTTCGAAAGTTTGTGCTGCTCTTCCGACAGGGTGACCCCGGTGACATCCGCGCCGCAGACTTCGGCCAGATAGAGGCCAAGGCCACCCCAGCCCGAGCCGATGTCGAGAATTTTCATCCCCGGCTTGATCTGGAGCTTGGCCGCGATGTGGCGCTTCTTGGCGAGCTGCGCATCGTCGAGCGAGCTATTGTCGTTCTCGAAATAGGCGCAGGAATATTGCCGGTCGCGGTCGAGGAAGAGATCGTAGAGCGCGCCGTTGAGATCGTAGTGATGGGCCACGTTCTTCTGCGCCTTGCCGACGGGATTGTATTGGTCCACCCGTTTCATCAGCCTGCGGAGCGAATTGAAGCCGCGCATGGCTGGTGGAAGGGGCCTCCCGTCCATGTTCGACATCAAGAGCGCCAGAACGTCATAGATCGTTCCTTGCTCGACGGTGAGTGTTCCGTCCATGTAGCTTTCGCCGAAGGCCAGATCGGCGTTGAGGCCGAGGCGCGTTTCCGTCCTGGGATCGTGCAGCCTGACCTTGAGGGGCGCGCCGGTTCCATCGCCGTAGCGGTGACTGTGGCCTTGACTATCGATCACTTCGAACGATCCAGTCTTGACCACATGGGCAAAGGCCCGGTCGAGCAGCGCGTACATCACACAACCTCCCGCCGCCGGTTCCAGCGCGCCCCCCAACCTCGGTCGCCGGCAGCCAAATCCTGATGGTTAACAAAGATTAATATAGACTTCCGCTTCCGGGCAAGGGGGCGGATTCAGCAAGGTTAACTGGCGGCCCCAGGGATTTTGCATGGCGTCTTTGGGGCGCAGCAACTCGATTGCTCGTGTGAGGGTTGCAAATAGCCAAGCCGGCCTCATGGGCGCGGTGGCTCCCGCAAAAGAGAAAGGTCCGCGCGGACGCGGCCCTTTGCAACCATTTGTTGGCAGCGGCTTAGGCGGGTTCTTCCGTCGTTGCTTCTTCCGCTTGCGTTTCCTGCTCGAATATCGCTTCAGCGGCGGCGCGGACTTCGGCACGGTCCGACACAGGGCCGGTCAGCACTTCGCCACGCGCCTGAGCAGCGGCTTCGTCGGCCGAGCGCGCGACGTTTATGGTGATCTTCACTTCCACCTCGGGGTGGGGAGCAACCGTCACCGTGTAAACGCCGATGGTCTTGATCGGCGCATCGAGCAGAACGTGCGAACGCTCGACTTTCACGCCCGACGTCGACGCGGCATCGGCGATGTCGCGGGGGCTGACCGAACCATAGAGCTGGCCCGATTCACCGGCCTGGCGGATGATCGTGAAGCTCTTGCCGTCGATGTCTTTCGCTTCCTGCTCCGCGCCTTTGCGGCGATCGGCGTTGCGGGCTTCGAGATCGGCGCGGTCGCGTTCGAATTTGGCCTTGTTGGCGTCGGTCGCGCGCAGCGCCTTGCCGCGGCGGAGGAGGAAGTTACGGGCATAGCCGTCCTTCACCTTTACCACTTGGCCGAGTGCCCCCAGCTTGGCGACGCGTTCGAGAAGAATGACGTCCATGATCGCCTCCTTACTTCAGCACATAGGGGAGAAGGCCTAAAAAGCGGGCGCGCTTGATGGCCTGGGCCAATGCGCGCTGCTTCTTGGCCGACACCGCGCTGATGCGGCTCGGAACGATCTTGCCACGCTCCGAGACATAACGCTGGAGCAGGCGGACATCCTTGTAGTCGATCTTCGGCGCGCCTTCACCCGTGAACGGGCAGCTCTTGCGGCGGCGGAAGAAGGGACGGCGTGCAGGTTGTGCTGTCGACATCAGGTGGCTCCCGGAATTGGTTCGCTGCGTTCGCCGCGTTCTTCACGGCGACCACGGCCGCCACCACCGCCACCGCCAAAGCCACCGCGGCCACCGCCGCCGAAGCCTCCGCCGCCACCGAAGCCGAAGCCACGGTCATCGCCGAAGCCGCCGCGCTCTTCGCGTTCGTCACGGCGGCGCATTTGGGCGGACGGGCCTTCCTCGAGCGCTTCGACCTTTACGGTCATGAAGCGGATGACGTCTTCGCTGATCGACATCTGGCGCTCCATCTCGGCAACGGCTGCCGGGGGCGCATCGATGTTCATCAGCGTATAGTGGGCCTTGCGGTTCTTCTTGATGCGGAACGCGATCGACTTGACGCCCCAATACTCAGTCTTCGCGACCTTGCCGCCACCGGCGGAGATCACACCCTTGTACTGTTCGGTCAAGGCATCGACCTGCGCGTTCGTAGCATCCTGACGGGTCAGGAAAATGTGCTCGTAGAGAGCCATGCTGGGTTTGCCTTTCGTTACTGTTTCCAACTTTCAGCATCCGGCGCAGAGCCTCTTTCGAACCCGAGAAAGGCTCGAAAGACCGGTCAAACGAAAGAGCGGAGACACGGGAAGACGGGGCGTTACCCCTCCCTGGCCAAGCCAGAGCTTCCGTTCAGCCCCCAGCCGGGTGCCAAAAGGCAGGCGGCTTATGGCGGAAGGCTGCGGGGAAAGCAAGGGCTGATGGCGGAGCCAGATTCTTGTTATTTTATCTAATGCTATCAAAATCTTGCGTATGCCTCAGCCCAGTCTTTGCGCGGCAGAATCGTGGTCAGTTCATGATGCCGCGCAAAGTTTGGCGCCGTGCCCCAGGCGGCCTCGGCGGCAAAGAGTGCTGCGCCAAGGGCCGTCAACTCGGGCTCGTCGATGACCGTGACAGGTTCGCCAAACATGCTGGCCCGGAGTTCCATGAGTGCCGCCGATCGTGCCCAGCCGCCTGTTGCGAACAAGGGGCCGTGTTCAACACCACAATGCTCCATGGCCCTGAAGAACTTCCTCGCACGAAGTGCCGTTGCTTCGAGCGCGGCGCGGAGTTTCTCTTCATCCGTGTTTCCCGTTTGCTTTTGTGACAGCGCGCCAGGGATCGATGCGGCTGAGAGCAGAGTTCTGAGCTTCTTGTCATCCGGTATTGCCGCGCGAAGCGCCACGGAGAATTCTATGACGCCGAAACAGGACACGCCCGGCCCGCCCATCACTGGAACCGAAACGTCGAGGCCCAGTTCTGCAGTAATGCGCTTTGGATTTTCAGTTTCGCCATAAGTGGCATTCGCCGTGCCAAGCGAGTCGACACGCGCATTGGCCCTTACGCGGCGGATGGCGGAGGAGGCGAGCGGATGATCGTGACCGCCCGCCACGATGAGTGTCGAGGGCGACACTACTCCGGCACCTTGCAACGCGCCGGAGCGCATGGTTCCGACGGTTTGGCCCGCCTTTAGGATGCGCGGCAATGGCGGCGCTTGACTCAATTGCAATAGCGGATCGATCCAGCGGCGCGTGAACACATCGAAACAGCCGGTGCGGACGGCCAATGTTTCGCTGATGAATGGCTCGCCGCTCCAGACGGCCAATGGATAATCCGTGATGGTGATCCAGCATTTCGCACCATCGAGATCGGTAGATCGATGGCGTCTAAGCCAGCGCCACTTTCCGGCAGTAGCGCAGAAATCGAGTTTGATGGCGGGTAAGTTCCGCGCTTCATCGCTTTGAGACAATTCATGCGCTTCGGCAGCGGAGCGTTTGTCGAACCATGCGAGCGCGTGCCCCAGGGGTTTCAACGCGTCATCGACTCCAACGCCGTCTTCGCCAATGCCGGTTGTTGCGATCGCGCTGAGTGGTTTGCCGCCGCCAACCGATACCCATCCTTCGATGATCAAGCCTTCAAGCGCTGCTACGAGACCAGTTGCGTCGGTGAGAACTCCCAGATCATCGTGCAGCCGCGGCGTTGCGACGGACTTGACCCAGCGCGTGCGGCCTTCGTCATCGAGCAGCAAGACCTTGAGATTGGTGCTGCCGATGTCGATGCCACAGACGAGGCCCATGGCGTTACCAAACGAATGATAGTGTCACGCAGACGGCGGCGTGGCTCAACATGCTGCGGTAGCGATGGAAATCCAAATCCGCTCCTGCCTTTGCGGGTGGGCTCAGTTCAGATAGCGCCGTTCGAGGTGCGCCATGAAATATTTTGCGGTCAGCGGCTCGCCAGTTGCAAGCTTGATGAGATCTGGCGTCGAATGGATCGAGGCCTTTGACCAGATGTTGTCGCGCCGCCAGTCATTGATCGCGGTGAAATCGCCTTTGCGGATATCGTCGTTGACGGATGGATGCTGCTTCGAAAGTGCCGCCCATTGTTGTGCGGCGATCAGCGCGCCCAATGTGTAGCTCGGGAAATAGCCGAATGCTCCCGATGGCCAGTGCACGTCCTGCATCGGGCCGTCTTTGGGATTGTCGATGGTGGAGAGGCCGAGATAGGCTTTCATCTTCTCGTCCCAGGCTTCCGGCACATGCTTCGCCGCAAGCTTGCCGCCGATCAAATCCTGTTCGAGTTCGAAACGCAGGATCACATGCAGCGGATAGGTCGCCTCATCCGCATCGACGCGGATGAAGCCGCGCTCGACATCGTGCACATGGGAGAGCACGTCGTCGACGCTCCAGCCTTTGACGGCGTCTTGGCCAAGGTATTCGGCGGCCTTCGGCAGTGCGAACTCCCAGAAAGCCGGATTGCGGGCGAGCTGTAGTTCGACGAAGAGACTTTGGCTTTCGTGCATCCCCATGCCGCGCGCCTGGCCCACGGGCCAGTGCGACCACTCTTTCGGCAGGCCCTGCTGGTAAAGCCCGTGACCGGTCTCGTGCAGGATGCCCATGAGGGCGGAGAGAAACTCGTCCGTCGTATAGCGCGTGGTCATCCGCACATCGTCCGGCACGCCGCCGCAGAAGGGATGATGCGACACATCGAGGCGGCCATGGGTGAAATCGAAACCGATGGCGCGCATCAGCGCTTCGCCGAGCGCCTTCTGCTTCTCGATGGGGTAGGGGCCTTTGAAAGGCTTCTGCGGATGCTTGCGGCGGCGGTGCTCCTGCGCCGTGAGCGCTTTTGGGATGAAATCCGCGAGAAAGGTCTTCAGGTCCGCGAAGACCGGCGCGATCTGCGCGGCACGGTTGCCGGGATCATACTGCTCGATCATGGCGTCGTAAGGATCGAGCTTCAGAACATCGGCGCGCAGTTGTGCTTCTTCGCGCGCAAGCGACACGATGCCTTCGAAGGCGGGCAGAAAGTCTTTCCAGTTTCCATTCGGCCGAAGCTCGCGCCAAAGCTGTTCGCAGCGCACGCGTGCCGCGACTTGTGTCTGCACGAAGACTGGCGTGAGACAGGTGAGGTTGATGTAGCTGCGCTTGAATTCGCGCACGGCTGCGCGCTGCATCTCGTCAAGGCTTTCGCTCTCGGCCCTGGCGATCCATTCCGCGATATGCGGCGCCGCGGCGAGTTCGTGATACATGCCGGCCAGCGCCGCCATCGCCTCCGCACGTTTCTCGCCGCCACCTATCGGCATCTGCACCGCTTCATCGACGCCGAGCATAGACTGTGCGTGTTCGAGCGCTTCGAGCTTGCGGCAGAGTTCATCGAGATGGGCAAATGACATCGGTCAGGCTGCCGCCTTCTCCATCTGCTCCACAAACCGGCGGAACAGGTAGTGGCTATCCTGCGGACCGGGCGAGGCCTCGGGGTGGTGTTGCACCGAGAAGATGGGCTTGCCCTCGACCGCGATGCCGGCATTGGAGCCGTCGAAGAGCGAGACGTGGGTTTCGACCACGCCCTCCGGCAGGCTGTCGCGGTCAACGGCAAAGCCGTGGTTCATCGATACGATCTCGACCTTGCCGGTGGTGAAGTCCTTCACTGGATGGTTGGCGCCGTGATGGCCCTGATGCATCTTCCTCGTCTTGCCGCCCAGCGCCAGCGCCAGCATCTGATGGCCAAGGCAGATGCCGAAAACGGGCTTGCCTGAGTCCACGATTTTCCTGATTTCCGGGACGGCATATTCGCCGGTGGCGGCAGGATCGCCGGGGCCGTTCGAGAGGAATACGCCATCGGGATTCATCGCCAGAATGTCGTTGGCGGTTGCGGTGGCGGGAACCACGGTGACATCGCAGCCGGCACTCGTGAGGCACCGGAGGATATTGCGCTTCAGGCCATAGTCGATTGCGACAACCTTGAAACGGCCGCCATCGGCTTTGGTGTAGCCCGCTTCCCAGTCCCAGAGTTTTTCGTCCCAGTGCAAACGCTGAGTGAGGGATACGTCCTTCGCCAGATCCATGCCGACAAGGCCCGGCCACTCGGCCGCCTTCCGCTTCAGGCGCGGCAGATCAAATTTGCCTTTGGCATTGTGGGCGATGACGCCGTTGGGCATGCCCTTCTCGCGGATGAGATTGGTGAGCGCGCGGGTATCGATCCCCGAGAGGCCGATGATGCCGCGTGCCTTCAGCCATTTGTCGAAGTGGCGCTGCGAACGGTAATTGGCGGGTTCCGTCACCGGCATCTTGACGATGCAGCCCACAGCCCCGGCGGAGGAGGCCAAATTGACGCTCTCGATATCGTCGTCATTGGCGCCCACATTGCCGATGTGCGGAAAGGTGAAGGTGACGATCTGGCCGGCATAGGAGGGATCGGTCAGCACTTCCTGATAGCCGGTCATCGCGGTGTTGAAGCAGACCTCGGCCACCGCATCGCCTTCGGCGCCGAAGCCCTGGCCTTCGATCACCGTGCCATCGGCCAGAACCAGCAGGGCGGTGATCCGCGGCGTATCCCAATCGCCGAACTGGGCGCGTGCGGGGGCTTTGGCCTTTGCGGGCTTTTTGGGCGCGGGCATTCTCGACTCTCCGGGGATTTGCGGCTGGTTAGGGGAGAGGCGTGCTGGCGTCAAGGTTGCGGGG
>JBJXGL010000189.1:0-3697 GCA_046160365.1 Aestuariivirga sp.
AGGCCCAGGCGTCAATCAGCGTGCCATCCACCGAGAAGTGATCCGACGACAGAAGTTCCTTTACCTGTGGCAGGTTCAGCAACTTGACCATGAAGCCGCGCGCCACATCGGCCTGCATGAGACGCTCGCGGTTCTTGGAGAACACGCTCGCGTCCCACACCGGGTCATCCGCCGACAGCCCCACGAACCAGCGGTACAGCGTATTGTAATTGATCTGCTCCATCAGTTGCCGCTCCGATCTCACCGTGAAGAACGCCTGCAACAGCGAGGACTTCAACAGATGTTCAGGCGGTATCGAAGGGCGGCCCGTATGCGAATAGAGCTTCGAGAAATCCCGCGAAAGCTCCGCCAGAACCTCCTCCACCAGGCCCTTCACAGCCCGCAGCGGATGATCCGAAGCAATCCGGTCCTCGATGTCGACATAGGAAAACAGCTGCTTCGTCTCTTCAGTCCTGCCGCGCATCGCAAATCACTCCGTCTTGCACGGCAGACTGAATCACATCACAAAACCAAAATCGAAGGGTTTTTCAGCAGCCTGCTAGAGCAAACGTGGAAGTGTTGGCCGGCGGGTACGCGGCGCGTCTAGCTGCGGAACTGCTTGATCAGGCTCGCGAGGCTCTGCTGCTGTCCCGGTTGTTGTGGCGGGGGCGGGGGGGCGGCTGTTGCCGCGGGACGCGATGGATATTGACCCTGCATCGGCTGCTGTCCGAACGAGGGCGACTGCGGCGGAGGCATCGCGCCGGGAGGCGGTGTTGTGCGGCGGATCGAGGGCTGCCCTTGTGGAATTCCCGGCTGTGGTGCGTAAACCTGTTGAGGGGCGGGTGCTGGAGCAACAGGAGCAGTCGCCGCGGCCGGTTGCCCGGTCACTTCGGCGGCATAGTCGGCACTGTCGGGATTGTAGGTCTGCGCGCGCCAGCGGCTGACGATCTCGTGCAGGAAGGTGTCGTCCGGCAAATCCTTCGCCCAATTCTTGGTGAAAGAGGCGGTGTTGCTCTTGGGCCATGCGTCGGCAGGGAGCATGTCGAACTTAATGCGGGTGGGCAGCGCCACGCCTTCACCGAAGGTGACCGCTTCGCCGGTGCCCATGGTCGGCATGAATTCGAGCAGCGAGGCCGCGGCATCGGAAATACCCGCGCGCAGAATCTCCTGGTCGCGCTCGTTGGTGAGCCGCATAGAGAAGATGGTGTTGCACTGAGAGAGAATGGTCGGATCGAGTTCGGCTGGGCGCTGGGTCACGATGCACAGCGACACGCCGTATTTGCGGCCTTCTTTTGCAATGCGCGAGATCGCGCGTTTGGTGGGTTCGAAGCCCAGGGTCTTGTCGATCGGCACGTAACGGTGGGCTTCCTCGCAAACGAAGGTGATGGGAATGCGTCCAGCACTCCACACGCCGAAATCGAAGGCCATGCGCGCCAACACCGAGACGACGACGTTGATGATTTCGGACGGCAGCCCGCCCAATTCCAGGATTGCAATCGGCTTGCCATTCACCGGAATGCGGAAGATGCGCGACAGGATCGCCGCCATGTTGTCCTGCACGGTCAGGCTTCCGAACATAAAGGCGTAGCGCGGATCGCGGCTAATGGTTTCGACGCGCGACTTGAGGCGCTTGTAGGGCGCCAGTTCGCCGCGCAACTCCAGCTTGCCGATGTATTCCTCGAGGAGGCCGGTGAGATCGGAGGTGCGGTAGGGAATGGGCGAGTCGACGCCGATGTTGGCGTTGTCCATCACAGCTGCTTTGGAGGTGTTGCTCTTGTCGCGGCGCTGGTTCGCCATGTAGCGCATCTTGGCGAGCGGAATGATTTCGCGCAGCACTTCCACGTCGGTCTCGCGGTTCGGCTGCTGGCCGATCAGGATTTCCACCGCCTCGTCGAAATTCAAGAGCCAGAACGGCAGCGTCATGTTGTCGGGCGTGATGATCTCGGCAAATCCCTTGAACGACTGGGCATACTCGCGGTGCACGTCGAGAAGCAGGATGTGGGCCTGCGGATTCTTTTCGAGAATGCGCCTGAGAATCAGCGCCACAGTGCAGGATTTACCGGTGCCGGTGGTTCCGAGAACCGCGAAATGCTTGCCCAGCATCTCGTCGATTTTGACCATTGCCGGGATGGTTGGGTCCTGCTGGATGTGGCCCACGCGGATCGCGGTTTCGGCATCGCAGGCGTACGCCTTGCCAAGCTCTTCACGGCTTGCGCGGTAAACCAGATCGCCGAGCGAGGGATAGCAGGAGATGCCGCGCCGGAAAGCCTTCGGCTTGCCGTCGGCGTCTTTTGGCAGTTCGCCGATGAACTCGACTTCGACGATGCGCAACTCCTGTTCGCCCTTGGTGTGGGTCGGCGTGGGCGAACTCAGCGCCGAGACCAGCGCCAGCGACACCGACATCGGCGTGTCGACTTTGAGCAGCGTTCCGATTTCCGGGCTCTTGTCGTGCACGCCGGAGTTGGAGTTGTCGATTGCATCGAGCAGAATGATGGCGTGGGCGCCGGTCACGGCCACGAGCCTGCCGACGCGCTCGACCGGATCGATCTGCGGCGCGGGCCTCGGGATGGCGGTGGCGAGCGTTGATTGCATGGGGTGACTGTCCTAGTGCAAGCCGGCTTGGTGGGGTTGATGGTGGGCTTGGGCTTGTTGCGGATGGGCGAGCGGCAGAACCACGGTCACCCGGGTGCCCGCGCCCTTTTGCGAGTCGATCTGCAGATTGCCTCCATGCAACCTCGCCAGCGCGAAGGCGATGGGTAGGCCGAGGCCCGTTCCTTCGTGGCGCTTGTTGAAGCCGGCATCAACCTGGCCGAAGGGCCGCATGGCGGTTTCCACCTCGGAGGGCGACATGCCGGGGCCGGTGTCGCTGATGACGATGGCCGCGTGCGATGCGTTCCACGTCGCTGCCTCGACCTTGACCCTGCCGTTGTTGGGCGTGAATTTCACCGCGTTGCCAATCAAATTGATGAGAATCTGCTTTAGGCGCAGCGGGTCGCCCATGATCTGAGGCAGATCGGCAGCAATGTTGCTTTCGATCGGAATGGCCTTCTCCTTGGCCTTGGCCTCGCTGATCAGGAGACAGGAGTCGAGAATGGGGCGGAGGTTCAAAGGTTCGAGGTCGACCGATAGTTTGCCAGCCTGGATCTTGGAGACATCGAGAATGCCGTTGATCAGCGCCAGCAGATGTTCGGCCGCCTGCTTGACATAGCCCGAATATTGCACGGTCTTTTCGGGGCCCGTCACCGTCTGGGTCGCCAGCATGTCGGAAAAGCCGATGATGGCGTTGAGCGGCGTTCTCAGCTCGTGGCTCATGTTGGCGATGAATTCGGACTTGGCCTTGGAGGCAAGCTCGGCGTCGACTTTAGCGGCGGTGAGCGCTACGGCCTGCTTGTGGCGGGTCACGTTATGGCCAAAATGCTCCGAGAACTCACTCATCAGCGAGCCTTCGCGGAACCATCTGTTGCCGAATGTACGCATTTACTCTGTGACCCCAGACCGCATGTTCTATCCGGCAACGTCTCAACGTTGGGTTAACTGGGGGTAACTGTGTTTATGGGAAGGGAAACTTGGTCTCTCCGTTTCCTTTGAAACATCTCCCCATGGACCTTGGCTTTCGCCAGGGTGATGAAGGGTTCTTCTTACATTTCCTTCGCCGTCATCCTGGCGAAAGCCAGGATCCATAGGTAGGTCTTCGTCCTGAGTTCCGCAACACTCAGTC
>JBJXGL010000190.1:0-17869 GCA_046160365.1 Aestuariivirga sp.
CCAGAACCGCTTCGTAAAGGCGACGGGCCGCCGCATGAACTCGAAAGACATGCAGGCCTGGACCGCGGTCCGCATCATCGGCGAAGCCGCAACGCGCACAAACTCGGGAAGTCCAGAAAAAATCGCCTCCTTTATCAAGGACCCCGGGTTTTCCATCGCCGCATTCAAAGGCCAGCGCGTTACATTCAGGCCGTGGAACTGGCAACTGCGCCAGCCCATCTTGCTGAGCGATGCAAGAAATGTCGTCTCGGTGTCGCCGCAGGAAGGATTCCTCCATCAGGTCTCCGAACTCGATACATTGGGGATCGATCAGCCGGAAACGAAATGCAAACTCAAGTAGCAATAGGGAAGAAGCGCCGGATGTTCGCACGTATTGTCATTGGAACCCTACTGTCGGCCGCGCTCATCTCCCCCACCGCCGCCTACTCGATCTACATATCCAACGAGAAGGATAACACCATCACCGTCGTCGATTCCAAGACCATGGAGCCCGTCAAGACGGTGAAGGTCGGCCAGCGGCCGCGCGGCATCGCCGTCACCAATGACGGCAAATTCATTCTGGTGTGCGTGGGCGACGACGATACGATCGAGGTTCTTGACGCCGCCACATACGAGCGTGTGGGCACGCTCCCCTCCGGGCCCGATCCGGAGCTGCAGGTCTTGAGCCCCGACGGCACCAGGCTCTACGTCGCCAACGAAGACGACAACCTTGTAACCATCATCGACATGGCCACCAAATCCGTCGCCGGCGAAATCCCCGTGGGCGTGGAACCGGAGGGCATGGGCATCAGCCCCGACGGCAAGACATTGGTCAATACCTCCGAAACCACCAACATGGCGCACTTCATCGACACAGCAACGCTCGAGATCAAAGAGAATGTGCTCGTGGACCAGCGCCCGCGCTTCGCCGAATTCAAGAGCGACAATTCCCAGGTCTGGGTGAGTTCCGAAATTGGCGGTACTGTCAGTGTCATCGACACCAAGACATTCGAGATCGTCAAGAAGATTACGTTCGAAATTCAGGGCCTCAGGCCGGAGGCGATCCAGCCGGTGGGCGTGCGCATCACCAAGGATGGCAAGAAAGCCTTCGTCGCCCTAGGTCCGGCCAACCGCGTCGCCGTGATTGATGCCCAGACATACGAGGTGTTAGACTATCTTCTCGTCGGCCAGCGGGTCTGGCAACTGGGCCTGACGCCGGACGAGAAACTGCTCATCAGCACGAACGGCGTGTCGAACGATATTTCGATCATCGATGTGGACAAGCTCGAGGTGCTGAAGTCGGTGCCTGTCGGTCAGTTGCCATGGGGTGTTGCGGTTTCGCCCAATTGATGCTGCAAGATCGTCCGGCAAGACATGAGCGAAACAAGGAAATCCGAGGCCGCTGCGCTGAGCATCGAGAAGCTCGGCCACAGCTATGGAGCAAGACGCGCGCTCGACGATGTGACATTCATCGTGCCATCGGGCCGATTCAGCGTCTTGCTGGGCCTCAATGGTGCGGGAAAATCCACGCTCTTTGCTCTGATAACGCGGCTTTACGACGCCAGGCAAGGCGCGATCGAAGTTTTCGGCAACAGCCTGCGAGATCATCCCGGCGAGGCGTTGCGCGGACTCGGCGTGGTGTTTCAGTCGCGCACCGTCGACCTCGACCTGTCGGTGATGCAAAATCTTCTCTATCACGCGGCCCTGCACGGCATAACTTCCGCCGATGGCCGAAAGCGCGCGCAGGAACTGCTTGACTGGTTCGATCTGGGCGCGCGGAAGAATGAAAAGGTGCGCAGCCTTTCCGGCGGACAGATGCGCCGCGTCGAGATCGCGCGCGCTCTTCTGCATCGTCCCCGGCTTCTGCTTCTCGATGAAGCAACGGTGGGCCTCGACATCAAGTCCCGCGCGGACATCATCGCCCATGTCCGCCGTCTCGTAGCCGAGGAAGGCCTGGGCGTCTTGTGGGCGACGCATCTTTTCGAAGAAGTCGCGAAAGAAGACTCCGTCGTGATCCTGCACCACGGCAAAGTTCTGGCGGAGGGACCCGTGCGCGACATCCTTCGCGAACAGGGCGTCAAGGACATCAAGTCGGCCTTCGAGAAGCTCATCGGCGCCGCTGGACCAAACCTCGCAGAGGTTGCGGCATGACAGCCATCGAAGTCCCCGCCGCAGCCCAAGCCGGATTTTCCGCGCGCCAGTATCTGACCTGCCTCTCAGGCATCGTCTGGCGCGAAAGCCTGCGTTTCCTGCACCAGCGCGAGCGATTCATCGCCGCACTGGTGCGCCCGCTCCTCTGGCTCTTCATCTTCGCCGCCGGTTTTCGCCAGGTTCTCGGCGTCTCCATCATTCCGCCGTATCAAACCTATGTGCTCTATGAAGTCTACATCACGCCGGGTCTCGTCGCCATGATCCTGCTCTTCAACGGCATGCAGTCCTCGCTCTCGATGGTCTATGACCGCGAAATGGGCAACATGCGCACGCTGCTGGTAAGCCCATTTCCACGGTGGTTCCTGCTGGTCGCCAAACTCCTCGCCGGGATCGCGGTCTCGGTCCTGCAAGCCTATGTATTTCTGGCCATTGCATGGCTGTGGGATGTGAAACCGCCGGCGATCGGCTACTTCGCTGTTCTTCCGGCGCTGGTCCTCTGTGGCCTCTTGTTCGGGGCCATCGGCTTGCTGCTCTCCTCGCTGGTGAAACAGCTTGAAAATTTCGCGGGAGTCATGAACTTCGTGATCTTCCCGATGTATTTCGCATCTTCGGCGCTGTATCCGCTCTGGCGCGTGCGGGAATCGAGTCCGCTGCTCTATTACATTTGCCAGTGGAACCCATTCACTCACGCGGTCGAACTAGTCCGCTTTTCACTTCATGGTCAGATGAACTGGACAGCTCTGGCCATCGTGTCGGCGACAACCGCTGTCTTTCTGTTTGCGGCGATTATTTCATACGATCCAACACGCGGTTTCATGGCGCGGCGCGGGGCGGCGGAATGAAGGTCGTTGCCCTGGTCTCTTGCCTGCTGCTGGCATGCGGCGTCTCTCAGGCCTTCGGCGCGCAAACAGGGGACTGGCCCTGCGTGCAGAGGAAAGTTCCTGAAATTTCGATTGCCGCAGTATGGCGGGGGCCATCCACCGAGGGGATTGCAACCTGGCGCGATGAACAAAGCGTTGTGAATCTGGTGCAGCTGATCGCGGCACGGCGCACGACCGAGGACGAAGCAGCAAAGGCCATTGCCGATTTCGCCAGATCGGCGGGCGCAAACAAGCAGCTGCTCCTGCTCAAGGTGGCCGTTGGACTCGTCGAAACCCTCAATGCCGAGCGCGCTTCGGTGATCACCGGTCTCGAGCGCTTCGGCGGAGCGCAGAAGAATCTGGCGGAACTGGTGCGCAAGGAAAACGCGACGCTCTCGGACCTCCGCAACGATGCGTCCGCCGATCCGGCGCTTGTTGCACAGCAAACTGAAGTGCTGAACTGGAGCTTGCGCATCTTCGAAGAACGCCAGAGATCGCTCCGCTTCGTCTGCGAAGTGCCGGTGCTCATCGAGCAACGGCTCTTCGGGCTGTCCCGGGAAATTCAGAAGGCGCTTCAGTAGTGACTCGCCTGCGGGATCACTTGATCTCCCAGTTCTTCTTGTCCTGGAAGATGGGGTTGCCCGCGTTAGTGCCGCCGCCGGTGATGCCCTTGTATTTCCCAATGAAAGCGCCGATCCATACCTTTGCCGACGGTTTTGCCTCGGAAACGGGAACGCCGCGCCGCGCATCATTGACTGATCGGCCGGTCCTGTTCGTCGAGCAGGGGCACGCCGTAGTCCAGCAGGATCGCGTTGATCTCCTGCTGGTTTTCGCGGATTAGCTTGTTGAGCGTTCGTTTCCAGTCTTGATCGGAAGCGCGAACGCCCATGGTGATGCGGAATACCATATGCGCGCTCCTCTTTTCGCCGGTGAGCGGCACGATCGTGAGCGGCGTTCCGGACTTCTTTGCATGATAGCCCGCAATCGGTCCCCACAGCGCGCCCGCGTCGATCTCGCCCGATTGCAGATCGGCAATCATCTTCTGTGTGGGCGAACTATGCCGCGTATCGACCATCAAATGATAAGGCTTCGCCTTTCCCATCAGCTTGTTGCGCGCCATGAGCGCGGCCGGCGGCGTGCCCGCGACGATGCCGATCCTCTTGTCCTTGAGCCGCGGATCGGTAAAGGACGTCACGCCATCAAGCCCGTTGCCGGGCTTGTAGATCAGCGCATAGGCCGTGCGGTAGTAGGCATTAGTATTTTGCACCAGCTCGTCGCCCTGCGGATAACCCAGGATGACATCGCACTTGTACGCGCCAAGCGTCATGCGCACGAAACCGGTCGCCATCGGGAAATAGGTGTAGGACACCGACTTGCCGAGCTTCTTGGCAAGGAACTCAGCCAAACGGTTTTCGAACCCTTCCTGCTTTTCGTTGGTGAAAGGAAGATTGTTGGGATCCGCGCAGACGCGAAGCACGTTGGGGTCAACGAGCTCGACCGAACCTGCAAGTCCAGAGTCCTGCGCCAAACCCTGTCCATGAAGCGCCGCCAGCAGCGCCGCCGCGTAGTATGCAGCGCGGAGCTTCATCCGCCCATGCACGCCGTTTCAGCCTCCGTGAAGGCCGCCGGCTTCTCTTCCTTCTTGGGTGGCCTGCCCGTGCCGCCGACGCCCGCCGTGCGGGCGCGAAGATAAACGTAGATGTCGTCGACGTAGCACATAACGTTCTTGTTCGTGCCGAAAGCAGGCATCACGCTGTTGCCAGAGGCGCCCACCTTCTGCCGCCCATTAGTGACGACTTCGAGGTACTCGACATAGTTCATGTTCTTCAGCGAATCGATCAACGGCGGCGCATAGGTCGACCCTTGGCCTGCGGGCCCATGGCAGACATGGCAGTCGGAGTGATAACGGCGGTAGCCGGAAAATGTGTACCAGTCGACGGTGCCATCATCCTTTATGTTGAAGGTGGGATCGCCATTGGCGTCGAGGTACTTGCCGTCCTCATTGGTGACGGCCTTCGGGTCGCCGGGCGGCTCGGCAATTGCCGCGCCACAGATCAGCGACATCGATAACAGAAGCAAAAGTTTTTTCATGCGGACCTCAGCATGGAGTCAGTTGGCGGCAAGAATGGGGCCTGATGCGCCGAACAAACGGCAATCGAGCATCAGGCCCTTGAGTCTGTCCGTGAACCGGACGTAGTCCTACGGAATGGCGAACACCGTCAACGATCCGCCAAGCGATGTGTACTTGGTCAGTCCGGCATAACCGCCGACCGCGCCAAGCCCGGCCGTTGACACGACCTTGTCTTCCACCGACGGCTGTTTGCTCTGGCTCACCGCGGCATGCCAGCCGGCGGCATTTTCAGGATTGAGCAGGCCGGCCGCAAGGCCAATGCCGGCCCAGCCACCCACGCCCGAGAGCACCGCGACGTACTGCTTGCCGCCGTGTTCATAGGTCATGACGTTGCCGATGATGCCGGACGGAGTCTTGAACTTGTAAAGCTCCTTGCCCGTCTTGGCGTCGACCGCCTTCAGGAAGCCATCGAGCGTGCCGTAGAAGACAACGCCGCCGGCTGTCGCGAGAGCACCACCCCAAGCGGAGAACTGCTCCTTATTCGACCAGACGATCTTTCCTTCCTTGGCGTCCCACGCGATGAAGTTGCCCATGTGACTCGAACCTTTGGGCGGATACATGCTGAGCGCCGCGCCGACATAGGCCTGGCCCGCGGTGTACGAGACCTTGTAGGGCTCGTAGTCCATGCAGACATGGTTGGTCGGCACGTAGTAGAGGCCCGTATCCGGCGAGAAGGCAGCCGGTTGCTGGTCCTTGGTGCCGAGAGCCGCCGGGCAGATGTCGGTCACGTTGACATCTTCGCCGTTGTGCTCCGTCGACTTCTCGGGAACCACGGCCGGACGGCCGTAGGTCGGACTGTTCTTGTCCATGTCGACGCCCGTGGTCCAGTTCACGACCGGATCGTACTTCTGGGCGACGAGCAGTTCGCCCGTCTCGCGGTCCATCGTGTAGGCAAGGCCGTTGCGGTCGAAATGCACCAGCGTCTTGCGCTTCTGGCCGCCGATCTCCTCGTCGGCGAGGATCATTTCGTTGACGCCATCATAGTCCCATTCGTCATGGGGCGTCATCTGATAGACCCACTTGGCCATGCCGGTATCCACGTCACGGGCCATGATGGTCATCGACCAGCGATTGTCGCCGGGGCGCTGATTGGGATTCCATGTCGACGGGTTGCCGGTCCCGTAATACATGAGGTTGGTGTCCTTGTCGTAGGCATACCAGCCCCAGGTGGTGCCGCCGCCGATCTTCCACTGATCGCCTTCCCAGGTGTTCATGCCCGAGTCCTTGCCCACGGGCTTGCCGAGGTGTGTGGTCTTCTCGGGGTCCATCAGGATCTCATTGTCGGGGCCGGTCGAATAAGCGCGCCAGGCGAGCTTGCCGTCCTTGATGTTGTAGGCGGTCATGGAGCCGCGCACGCCGAACTCGCCGCCCGAGATGCCGACGAACACCTTGTCCTTGAACACGTGAGGCGCGTTGGTGCCGGTTTCAGCGATGCTCGGATCGCCGTTCTTGACCTTCCAGGCTTCCTGGCCGGTCTTGGCATCAAGCGCCACAAGTGTGGTGTCGGCCTGATACAGGAAGATCTTGCCGTCGGCATAGGACAGGCCGCGGTTGACCGTGTCGCAGCACATCACCGGGATCACGTTCGGATCCTGCTTCGGCTGATAGGCCCACTTGATCGATCCATTGTCGTTTAGGTCAAGCGCATAGACCGTGTTGGGGAACGGCGTGTGCACATACATCGTGCCGTCGATCACCAGCGGAGCGCCTTCGTGGCCGCGCAGCACTCCAGTCGAGAATGTCCAGGCGACCTGCAGCTTGCCAACATTGTCGGCCGTTATCTGATTGAGCTTGGAGTAACGCTGGTTATCGAACGTCGCTGCCGGCATAACCCAATTTTTTGGGTCGGCGGACATCTTCATGAGTTCGTCATTGGCAGCCGCCGGGCCTTGGACAACGCCAAGCAAGGCCAAACTGCACGTCGCTGATAGCAAGAAACTGCGCATAGCTGGTTCTCTCCCATCCTTATGGTTTTCGCTGGCTCTCCCCAGCCTCTCGAGAGCAGTCAAATTCAGCTATTTGTCTTGCGCCGTCCGCCTTACAAATAGCGGAATCTACGTATGCTTTCTGAGCTTTGCTGGGAAAGCTCGAAGCGAGGCTAATCCGAAATTTCCGGTGTCGCAACGTAAAATCGCCCGCTGCATCGCAACATGATACCTTCGTCGTAGTTCGATCCGTGCGCACGTCCAAATCTTCTCGACATGAAATGCAATCCCAAGATTGCCACATCAGTTGACCGATGCTACGCAGCCCCACCGCAGGCCATACGTTTCTCGAAACTGGAAGACCGGGAGAAATAATCGTGAATGAACTAACAGAATTCATGTTTGACAATCGCAAATTGCGGCTGGTGCTTGCCATTGCTTGCCTCGCGATGGGAGCAGCACAAGCGCATGCAGGCGATGTGTCCAAGGGCGAGAAGGTCTTCAAGAAGTGCATGGCCTGCCACACGGTTGCCGACAAGGCCAACAAGGTCGGCCCCTATCTGGCAGGCCTCGTCAACCGGCCAGTGGCAAGCGCCGAAGGTTACGCGTATTCCGACGGCATGAAGGAGTTCGCCGCAAAGCAGCCCGCCTGGGACGAAGCAGTGCTCGACAAGTACCTCGAGAACCCCAAAGCAATGGTGCCGAAAACGAAGATGGCGTTCGCTGGCCTGAAGAAAGCCGACGAACGTGCCGACTTGATCGCCTATCTGCTCACGAAGCAGTAGACATGCACAATACTTATGACGGTTTGACCTATTGACGGTTTCGTCATTGAGTGCGAGCTTGAAATCTGCCGTTAGGTGGGGAGAGCGTTCATGAAGTCGCGCGCAGCGGTCGCCTTTGAGGCGGGTAAGCCACTTGAAATCGTCGAAGTCGATCTCGAAGGCCCGAAGGAAGGCGAAGTCCTGGTCGAGATCAAGGCGACTGGAATTTGTCACACGGATGAGTTCACGATCTCGGGCAAGGATCCGGAAGGGTTGTTCCCAGCCATCATGGGGCACGAGGGCGCGGGCATCGTCGTTGAGGCTGGCAAGGGCGTGAAGTCCCTGACCAAGGGCGATCACGTGATTCCACTCTACACGCCCGAGTGCCGCGAATGCGAATACTGCCTCAATCCAAAAACCAATCTCTGCCAGAAGATCCGCCTCACGCAAGGCAAGGGCCTGATGCCCGATGGCACCTCGCGCTTTTCCTACAAGGGCAAGATGGTGCATCACTATATGGGCTGTTCCACATTCTCGAATTTCACCGTGATGCCGGAGATCGCGCTTGCCAAAGTCCGCAACGACGCGCCATTCGACAAGATTTGCTATATCGGCTGTGGCGTGACGACGGGCATCGGCGCCGTGATCAACACGGCGAAGGTGGAGGAAGGCTCGAACTGCGTCGTCTTCGGCCTCGGCGGCATCGGCCTAAACGTCATTCAAGGCCTGCGACTCGCCGGCGCCAACATGATCGTTGGCGTTGACCTTAACGATACGCGCGAAGAATGGGGCCGCAAGTTCGGCATGACTCATTTCGTGAACCCGGCGAAGGTTCAGGGCGACATCGTCGCACACCTCGTCGAACTGACGGGCGGCGGAGCGGATTACTCGTTTGAATGCATCGGCAACGTCAAGGTCATGCGCCAGGCACTGGAATGCGCGCACAAGGGGTGGGGCCAGTCCATCATCATTGGCGTCGCCGGCGCTGGCCAGGAAATCTCGACACGCCCATTTCAGCTTGTGACCGGCCGCTCCTGGCGCGGCACGGCATTTGGCGGTGCACGTGGTCGCACCGATGTGCCAAAAATCGTCGACTGGTACATGAACGGCAAGATCCAAATCGATCCGATGATCACCCACACCATGCCACTGAAGGACATCAACAAGGCCTTCGACCTCATGCATGAGGGCAAATCGATCCGCAGCGTCGTGGTTTACTGAGGCCATTCAAACGGGAGGACAATCCAAATGGCACGTAAAGCGAAGAAAGCAGTCAAGGCAAAAAAGAAAGCCGCTCCGGCGCGCAAGGCAAGCGCCCCGTCCATATTGCTGCATCCAGCAATCGACCGCGGGTTTGCGAAATCAGCGGGCAAGAACTTCTCCGGGGGCACGCTCAAGTGCCACTGCGCCACTGACCCCGTCACCGTGGAGCTCTCGGCGCAGACCGCCCACAACCACGCCTGCGGCTGCACCAAATGCTGGAAGCCGGACGGCGCGATTCTTTCCATCGTCGCCGTCGTGCCAAGCGATAAGGCCCGGGTCACCGCCAATGCTCACAAGCTGAAGATCGTCGATGAATCGGCACTGATCCAACGCTACGCCTGCACCGGCTGTGGCGTGCATATGCACGGACCGGTGAGAAAGGCCGGACACCCCTTCGAAGGTCTCACCTTCGTCCACTCGGAATTGTCGGACAAGAAGGGCTGGTCGCCGCCAGGCTTTGCCGCCTTCGTTTCGTCGGTCATCGAATCGGGTGTGCCGCCATCCAAGTTGCCGGCGATCCGCAAGCGTCTGAAAGCCATCGGCCTCGAACCCTACGACTGCTTGAATCCGGGCCTCATGGACTACCTCTCCACGGCCGCCGCCAAGAAAGCCGGCACCTACCGCGAGTCATAAGCGGTAAGACCGATCGAAGGGCTGAAGGCTCTGACTGGCCTTCGGCCCTTATTCTTTTATGGGAGCTGCGCATGGAGACCAAATCGCTAGCGAAGAGCCACGGCGGGATTCAGGGCGTCTACACGCATCAAAGCCAAACCTGCCGATGCCCCATGACTTTCGCCGTCTTTGTGCCTCCACACAAAGAGGGCGCGAAGCTCCCGGTCCTCTGGTATCTCTCGGGCCTCACCTGCACCCATGCCAATGTGATGGACAAAGGCGAATACCGGAAGGCGGCGGCGGAACACGGCGTGATGATCGTCTGCCCCGACACCAGCCCGCGCGGCGAAGGCGTCGCGGACGATGCCGATAACTGGAAACTGGGCTGCGGCGCGGGCTTTTACGTCGACGCGACACAAGCGCCATGGTCGGCCCACTATCAGATGTACAGCTATGCGCGCGACGAGCTGCCGCGCCTCGTTGCGGCGAATTTCCCCGCCGACATGTCGCGGCAATCGATTTTCGGCCATTCCATGGGCGGCCACGGTGCGCTGGTTTTGGCGCTGCGCAATCCGGGCCGTTATCGCAGCTGTTCCGCATTTTCGCCCATCGTGCATCCGATGACCGCCGATTGGTCCCGCCCCGCCCTTGAGGCCTATCTCGGCCCGGATCAATCGACATGGCGGGCATACGATGCCGTGGCGCTGATCGAGGATGGCGCGCGGGTCAAGGAACTGCTCATCGACCAGGGAACCAGCGACCAGTTCTTGAACGACGGCCTCCGGCCTCATCTCCTCGATGAAGCCTGCCGCAGTGCCGGAATAAAACTCCAATTGCGCATGCAGGACGGCTACGACCACTCCTATTTCTTCATCTCGACCTTTATGCCTGAACATATCGCCTGGCATGCAGAGCGCTTGTGATTCCGGTCATCCTGCTTGAGTCAAGCTGAGAGGTACTGCCGATCACCCTCAGTATAGAAGGCATCTGAACGCGCACAAGCTAGAACAGCGGGCCGCGCCACGGTTTGTCGATCATTTGCTGTTTGAGGAGAATTTTGTTGTTGCGATGCGCAGAGGCCATTCCTTTGCGAACGATCCGAGTTTCAAGAATTATCTCGCCATGCGCCATATGCTCGTATTCGCCATTGGGGACGCCTATGGCGTTGTCGACGAAAACTCTCCGAGAAAGGCCTGTCACGCCGTGTTGCGCTCACGGTTCCCAATATCATGATGGCTCTGGCGCAGCTTGCCGGGACCGATCTCATCGCAACGCTGTCGCGGCATCTCGTGAAAAGTCAGGCTGTACGCTTCGGATTCGTAATTTCTCTCGTGCCCTTTCCTTGGCGCGCGGATCCGATGCGTGTCGTAGCGTCTAAGGTGGCGGTGGCCGATGCCGGAATTGTCTGGATCTTCGATGCGATCATACGTTGCTTGGGCTACGGCGAGACTAAGTGGCCAAGGAAGGCGAACGGCAGGATCGAGCAACGCTAGCCGCCATTCTCTACTCCGATCGCCGGTGACCCGCGACTTTCACTTGCTTGTCCACCATCCATTGCCCGGTGGAAAGAACCAAGCCAGGGCAATAGACGAAACGGTCGCCATCTTCGTAGCCGGTATCAATGATCAGCACGTCGTTCGGTTGAATGGCTTTGCCGCACGCTTGTTTCGAGATCGTCGGCGGTGATCGACTCCCACTTCTTCTTCGCCAACGAGACGACGATGCCGGAGCCGAAGAATTGCGGCAGAGGCACTTCGTCGATGAACGGCGTCCCCTGCACCACGTGGGCCGGCGCGTCGATATGCGTTGTCGAATGCATCGATGTGGTGATGCGCTGCGACAGCACGCCGGACTTCGCCATGTAGTGAATGCGTTCGATCTTCACGTCCTGGAAGTAAGGCCAGTTCGGGCACTGATATCCCCAGCGGTGCGAGAGGTTCACGAATTCGAGACCCATCGGATTGTCCAGATTTTCCTGGAACTCGATGCCGCGCACTTTGATGCCCATATACGTATCCTCCCCTTGTTGCCGCGTCACAGACTTCTCGCTTCACTCACGCCGCGCGGCTGCCGCTGCAAAAGTTCGCGGTCGGCATCCTGAAATATCTGACTGAGCAAACCCTCCGCGATCATGTCCTGACCTGCGGCCGCCACTTCAATCGCAACTCCTTCCGCCAGCGCGGGAGGCAAGCTTGATGCAAATCCTTCGCCGATGCCCGGCTGCAACTGATCGAAAGCGCGCGCACCGGGACCGGCGATGACGATCTTTCGCGCATCGAGCAGCGCCACGGCCCGTCCGATTCCATAACCCAGCGCTTGTCCCGCCTCGCGGAATGCGTCGTGCGCCCTGACATCGCCGGCATCAGCCTTCGCCTGCAGTTCGATCATGATGGCGGGATCGACGGTCTCATGGGCCAATCCGTTGTCGCCGGTTTCGTTTCTGTAGCTTCGCAAGATGGCATAGTCGGCGGCGTAGGCTTCGATGCATCCGTTGCGCCCGCAACGGCAGCGGCGCCCGCCGGGCACGTGGTTCATGTGGCCGAACTCGGCGGCGGCGCCGGTCGGGCCATCATACACTTTGCCATCGATGATGATTCCGGCGCCGACGCCGTAGCCGACAAAAATTACGAGAGCCGTTTGGCCAGCTTCCGTCGAACGCGCCAAGACGCGCGCCATGAGATTTGTGTCGTTGGCAATGCTGACCGGCGCGCCAATCGCTTCTTCGAGTGCGGCGCCAATGGGAACGTTGCGGCTGGTGAACGCCGGGCTCCATGTGATCGTGCCATGCCGTGCGTCGGCGATCCCTTGCACGGCCACGCCAGCGCGCAGTACATCTCCAGCCTTCAATCCGTTCGCATCGAGAAAACCGCGGGCCAACTCGGACAGTCGGCGGCAATAATCTTCCGCCGCGACGCCTCTCGAGGGAAGTTCGATTGCCTGACTCGCGGCGGGAGAACCATCGTAGTGCGCAAGCATGAATTCGGCGCGGTTGATCGAAATCCGCAGCGCCATGACCAGCGCCGCATGTGGATCGAGGGCCAGCCGCACCTGCGGCCGGCCGGGCCCCGACTTCAGACGGTCTTCCGCATCTGCCTCGCGGATCAACCCTTCCGCAATCAGGTCGCCGGTAATGGATGTGATGGATGCGGGGCTGAGCGCCGTGCGCCGCCCCAATTCGACGCGCGCTATTGGCCCGGCGCCGCGCAAGCATTCGAGCACCAGTCCGCGATTTTGACGCCGCACCTGATCGCTGTCGGCCTTGGCCTGCACGAGTGACATGATCGCCATGCGTGGCTATCCCCGCCCGATAAACGGCATCTTCGTCGCCATCACGGTGACGAACTGGACATTGGCGTCAAGCGGCAGCGAGGCCATGTGAACGACGGTCGATGCGACGTTCTCGACGTCCATGGTCGGCTCCGGCGCCATGGTTCCGTTGGCCTGCGGCATGCCCGTGCTCATCTTGGCCGTCATGTCGGTTCCGGCATTGCCGATGTCGATCTGGCCGCAGGCGATATCGTATTTGCGGCCATCGAGGGACGTCGAGCGCGTCAATCCGGTGATCGCATGTTTGGTCGATGTATAGGGCGCGGAGTTGGGCCGCGGCACATGGGCCGAGATCGAGCCGTTGTTGATGATGCGCCCGCCGCGCGGCGTCTGCGCCTTCATGATGCGGAAGGCTTCCTGGGTGCAGAGGAAAGCACCTGTGAGATTGGTGTCGACGACGGTTTTCCACTGTTCGAAGGACAGGTCCTCAAGCAGGATCGTGCCCGGCGCTCCCGTGCCGGCATTGTTGAAGAGAACATCGAGACGGCCAAACGCTTCTTTTGTGCGGGCGAAGAGATTGGCGACGGACGCGGGATTGGCAATATCGGTCGCGACCGCCAGTGTTTTGCCGCCCATCGACTTTGCCGCCGCGTCAAGCGCGTCTTGGCGTCTCCCTGCCAGCGCTACGGCATAACCGGCCTGCACCAATGCAGCAGCCACAGCTTTGCCAATGCCTGAGCCGGCGCCGGTCACAATTGCCACTTTCATTTCCAACATCCTTCGATCACCGGATTAATCCCGCTGCCTTTCCAATGCGCAGCAGGCCTTGGACAATCGCCTGCGGATCGCCAAGCTTTGCATGGACGTCCGCAATTTGCATCGCCCTCACATATCGTCCACCAATGCCGGGCGAGGCGAGCACAACGTAGCTCGCTGACTTCGGATAGTGCAGCATGGCATGCGCTACTTCAGTGCCAATTACTTGACCGGACAGATAGGATGATAGATCGTCCGTCGCCATTTCTCCGAAGAGTCCAAGCGAGCGCACCGAGAAGATGCGATGCAGAAAGCCCGCGGGGTCCTTCAAGGCCGCGCGCACGCCGCGCTCGAAGGCGGATTCGCTTTCGTTTTCGCCGGTCATCAGCTTTCCGAGGATTGTGTGACCTTTCAGCGCCGCGAAGACTTCGCCGGTTGTGTAAGTGGTGTAACGCGTGAGCAGTCCGCCTGAAACCTCGATCCACTTGGAGTGCGTCCCCGGGGTCACGAAGCACCCGGCATCGTCCTCCATCGCGCCGAAGACTTGTGTCTCCTCGCTGCGCATCACGTCGGGCACGCCATCGGGCGAGCGGTAGCTGAGACCCGTCGCGAAAGCGATGCGGCGGCCACGCTTGGTCGTCATGTGGTGCAAGTGTTTTGCTAGGTCCGCTGGGCCCGCGGGGCAGGGCACATAGGGCAATTCGATCCAACCCTGACGGCTGGTGATCATTCCGGCGGCCAGCACCGGAATGGATGTGTCCCACTCTCCAATATGACTCTCAAGCGCCGCATCGAAATCCCTATCTTCGACCGAAAGGATGCCCTTGGGCGCCGCCACTTGCGCGATCACCTTGCCGTTTCCGCCAAGGCGATAGGCGCGGAACGATGTCGTGCCCCAGTCGAGGACAATGAGTTCGCCGGACATGCGCTCAGAGCGTCTTCACGGCGCCGAACTTGAAACCGCCGCGCGTCGCCTTCAGCCTGTTGCGGAGTGGCGCGCCAAAAGGAGGGGCCTCGATCTCGAACTCGTCGCCATCTTCGGTGGCGATGCCATCGGCGATGCTGAGCGTTGCCGTTCCGAAGAAATGAATATGCAGATCGCCGGGCCGCCGGAAGTCGTCATATTTAAAGTGGTGATATTCGAGATTGGCGAAAGTGTGGGACATGTTGCCTTCGCCGGTGATGAAGGGCTTTTCCCAGATTACCTGTTTCTTGCGCCTGATGCGGCTCAAACCTTCGATCTTGTCGGGGATTCCGCCAACGATCATTTCGGGACCGATGGCGCAATGACGCAATTTGGAATGCGCCAGATAGAGGTAGTTCTGCCGCTCCATAACGTGGTCGGAGTATTCATTGCCAAGCGCGAAGCCCAGGCGGCGCGGCGTGCCTTTGGGATCGATCAGGTAGATCGCGGCAAGCTCCGGCTCTTCGCCTCCATCGAGCGCGAAGGCGGGCCGTGGCAGCGGCTGTCCGGTGCCAACCAGCCAGGAACCGTCGCCCTTGTAGAACCATTCCGGCTGCACGCCGACCTTGCCCTTCGGCGGCTTGCCGCCCTCTAGGCCCATCTTGAACATCTTGAGGGAGTCGGTGAGGTCGTCTCCCGTGCCCTCGAGCTTCTTGTGCATGCCGTCGCGCGCGGCAGCGGAACCCAGATGCGTGAGGCCGGTGCCGGTAATGATGCAATGGGCGGGATCGGGATGGTCAGCAGGAACCAGAACGCGTTTCTCCTTCAAGGCCGCTGCATAGTTTTCTGCCCCGCGGGTCACCAGTGAAGAGGCCATCGCTTCCAGGCGCTTTCCCTTCTTGATCGCGAGATTGGCAAGCTCAACTGTTGTTGACACGTCCTTCAGCAATGCGATCAAACTGCCGCTTACGACACCGACACGGCGCTGGCCCTTTTTGTCCCTGATCTGAACGATGTTCATTGTGATCCTCCCGTGGACTTTTTGTATGACGAATGACGTTACCTGTCACCCGCCGCCATCGGCGGGCCAGGTATCTGAAATCCGGTAACCTCGCGGCCATGGATCAGCGGGATCGAGCATCAGCGTGGACTGGCCGGTAATCCAGGCCCTGCCGGAGATTTCAGGCACGATTGCGGTCCTGCCGCCCAGGCTGGTTAGTTCCGCGATCCGGCCTTCGAAGCGGCTTTCGATGATCGAGCGCCCGAGAAAGCGGTCTCCCGCCTTCATGAGCCCCTTGGCATGCAACACCGCCATCAGCGCCGAGCAGCCGGTGCCGGTGGGCGAGCGATCCAATTTGCCTGGCTTGATGACGCAAGCATTGCGGCTGGAGAGCAGGCCGTCCACTGTCTCAAGCGGCCCGGTGACAAAACAGAATGAATAATGCCGCCAATCCGGCAGCGCGGGGTGGGAGAAGGGCACTTGCTCGTTTGCCGCCGCCACAATGCGCCGGCCGACATCGGCGATTTTCCGCGCCTCATCCGGCACCACCTTGAAACCAAGGCTCGCGGCCTCCACCAATATGAAACTATCGCCGCCAAAAGCTGTGTCGACTGTGATGATTCCGATCCCAGGCACCTCCAACTGCACCTGTAAACGGTCGGCAAAAGCAGGCACATTGCGGAGCGTGATCCGCTCAGCTTTTCCATCCTTGCAAACAGCCCGCACTTCCACGAGACCTGCGGGCGCCTCAAGCACCAGCCGTGTCTCAGGCTCGGTCATCGGAACGATGCCCGTATCGAGCAGCACGGTCGCCACACAGATACAGTTCGATCCAGACATGGGCGGCGTGTCTTCCGGCTCCATGATGATGAAACCCATCTGAGCCTTCGGGTTCTTGGGCGGAACCAGTAAATTGACGTGCCGGAAAACGCCGCCCCGCGGTTCGTTCAAGACGAAGTTCCGCAGCGCTCCGTCATCGTGGATGAAGCGCGACTGATCCCACAGCGTGGCGCCAGGCGGCGGCGCGACCCCACCCACAATGACATCGCCGACTTCCCCCTCCGCTTGGCAGTTCACGATCTGGATGGCCTTGCTGGTCCGCATGATCCCCGTTCTCCAAACCTTACGAATATTTCATCGTAGCGATCCTTGAAACCGCCGCAAACGGTTACATTTTGGCAAGAAGCGGTGCCGGGCCCCTCTGGCAGGATCATTCCTGCGATGTCGGAGCTGCCTTCCATTGATGAGATGCGAGTGGGGACCCGGCGTGGATCTAATTCAGTCAGTTTTGTACGCGGATGTTCTTGGCACACCAGCTTTCTTCTGGATGGCCTTCGCCGCTATCGTCGTTGGCCTGTTGGTGTTCGATCTTGGCTACCTGCATAAGGGCCAGAAGGAGATCGAGGCCAAGGAGAGTTTTATTCTCTATGCCGGCTACATGGCGATTGCCATGGCGTTCGGCGCATGGGTGTGGTGGGCGCGGGGAAACCAAGCAGGGCTTGAATTTTTCACCGGTTATCTGATCGAACAGTCGCTCGCGATGGACAACATCTTCGTCATCGCCACGATTTTCGGACTGCTGCAGATTCCACGGCAATATCAGCACCGGGTGCTCTTCTGGGGAATTCTCGGCGTCATTGTGTTCCGCGCCATTCTGATCGGCGTCGGCGCGGCGCTGGTCATGTCATTCCACTGGATACTCTTCGTCTTTGGGGCCTTCCTGGTGTTCACCGGTCTCAAGATGTTCCGCACGTCGCATGAGAAGCCCGACCTTGCGCAGAATCCGATTCTCAAGTTCGTGCATCGGCATTTCCGGGTGACCAAGAACCTGCACGGCGAACATTTCACCGTGAAGCTTCCCGATCCCAAAACGGGCAAGCTCGTCACCTTCATCACGCCGCTCATGGTAGCGTTGATCATGGTGGAGTTCGTCGATATCATCTTCGCCGTCGACTCTGTGCCCGCGATCTTCGCCGTGACGCAGGATCCGTTCATCGTTTATACATCCAACATCTTTGCGATCCTTGGCCTTCGCGCGCTTTATTTCGCGCTCGCCGCGGCGATGCATCGGTTCAGATATCTGCAATACTCGCTCGCCACCATCCTGGTGCTCGTCGGCATCAAGATCTTCCTCGTGCCCATGGGTATCAAGATCGACACGGCCCTCTCGCTTGCGGTCACCATTGGCGTACTGGCGTCTGGCATCCTCTACTCGCTATGGAAAACCCGCGGCGACCATCCGGAACCGGAGCCTGGC
>JBJXGL010000191.1:0-2533 GCA_046160365.1 Aestuariivirga sp.
GCGGCATCAATGGTTCAAGCTCCGCCCATTCCTCGTCGGTAAAATCGAATCGCATGGTTCACCTCCGCCTACGGTGAATCAGCTTCTCTGTTGCAAATCAACAGCCTATGTGAGTACAGACCCTAGCAATCTCGACGGTTCCCGAAGTATACTGGTTGCTCGTTTCCATTCTGCGGGCGATGATTCTCATAATAAAGGTGGAAGTAGTTGGCCGCAATTTGCCATGAATGAAGGAGAACGTCACCTCACCAACTCCGCCTCCACCAGATAGCGCTGGTTTCCGCGGGTCACCGCGTCGAAGGGATAACACGTCGAAAGCACCAGATGGAAGCCGGCCGCATGCCTGTCGATGCCAGAAGTGTTCCAGTCCACGATACGCGTGCCCGTGACGCGGTAGGTGAACAGCAGCCCGTCGCTCCGCATGACTTTCACCAAGTCGCCTTTCACCACGTCTTTCAGAAACGCAAAGTGCGTATCGCGATGCGCGGCGATCACGCTGGTTCCAGGCAGGCCCGGCAGCGCGGTTTCGTCGAGTAGCGCGGGCCCGAAGGCGAGCGCTTCGCCGCTGGCGCCCTTCAACACAATCGCGTCCGACCCAAGCCGTGGCACTTCGATTCTCGCCACCGGTACCGTGTCGGCCCAGCTCCAGGCTTTCACCGGTTTGCCGAGCAGGATCGAGTGCGAGAACGCGCGCTCTAACAACACTTGCGCGACGATGGCCTTGGCTTCGATCCATGCCGCCTGACCGAACATCCAGATACCGCCGGCCAAACACAACACCGACAGCAGATTGAGGAAGGACCGGCGCTTGGGGAGCGCCGGTTTCTTGTAGGTGTGAAGATGCGCCGCGGCGAACATCTCAAGAGCGCTCCCCGGAACGAGCCGCTACGAACCGCAGCGCAGCCGCAGCCAGCAACATCATCGCGGAGAGGATCGCGAAGAGGGCTGCGGGCGTTGCCGTCTGCGGCAGGTTGACCTGGTTGGTCATCACCGCGACCGGCGGCTTGGTCAGCACCGCAAGCTGCTTGTAGGCAAGCGACGCATCGCGCTCTTCGATGGTCTTGACCGGTTCGGACTCTTCGCCGAACACCTTCTCGAAGGTCCAGCCCGCGGGCAGGTTGAGCGGAATGTCGGCGCGGGTCAGCCGCTCGCCGGCCGGCCGTTTCGGTGACTTGTCGACCGCGATGAGGCTGGTCTGGCTCGATACGATCTGATGGGTCAGCGCCATCGCCAGCACCTGCTTGTTCGCGTCCTCGTAAGACATCTGGCCGAGTGTGGACGCCACTTCGAAGTCGGCGATGCGCCGCCTGGCCCAGAGCTTCGAGATGCCGGAACCCGGCGCGGCGTTGGCAAGCGGAAGCGAAACTTCCCACGGCTGCTTGCCGATCATCCCGGTGATCTTGATCGTTCCAGCAATCGCTTTGCCTTCGGCCATGAACATGACCGGCTCGCCACGATAGAGATCGGGCAGCATGTCGGGGGTGAGTTTCACCGTGCTGCCATCGATCGTGGCACGCAGATCGGTGACCGCCGGATTGCCGAGCTTGTTGAAAAGCTCCGCCATCCGCGCCGTCACTTGGGCAGCCTCGCCGATGTGAGTGAAGGTGCCACGGCCAAGTTCGGCGGCGCGAGTCATGAGATAGGAATTGGGCGCCGAGCCGATGCCCACCATGAACACGCGGCTGCGGCCACGGCCCTTGGAGATCATCTCGAAGAGCTGCTGCTCATTGGCAACCGCGCCATCGGTCAGGAATACCACCTGCCGAAGCGTCGCCGTGTCGGACGGGTTGCTGTCACGCAACGCCGCTTCCATGGGCGCCAGCATCTCGGTGCCACCATCGGCCGAGAGGTTAGACACCCAATTCTTCGCGTTGATGATGTTCACCCGATTGGCGTCCACCGCATCGGGGAACAGCACGTCATACGTGTCGTCGAAGCGGATCACATTGAAGCGGTCGGTCGGCTTCAATTCGTTCAGCCCATAGATCAGGCTGTCTTTCGCCTGAACCATGGATGGGCCGTCCATCGAACCCGAATTGTCGATCACGAAAATGATCTCGCGTGGGGCTACCACCGCAGGACCGGCCTCTCCCGGAGGCGTCACAAAGCCGAGGAGATAGTCCTGGCCATTGACGGTTTCTTTGAAGAGACCGGCCTGCGGTGCATCACCTGACGCCGTCCAGGTGAGTTCGAAATCCTTGTCGGCCGGAACATCGCCGCCATCGAGCGCCACGCGGCGCGACTGCGCATCGAGCGACGTGATCGCCACCTGATGATGATGGCTCTTCACCTCGCCAAGCGCGAAGCCGGCATTGAGGTTGACGGTGATCGACACAGGATTGACCGGGCCGTGAGTCTTGGGATTGAGCACCGGCGGAGAGATGCGGTCGCGGTCCGGCACTGGATCATTCACCGTGGTGCCGAAGCCTTTGCTCTCCTTCGAGAAGTCAACCGACTGCACCAAGGGCTCTGGCATGTAGCGGGGTGCTACGACCAGCGGCAGCCGCAGCGAGAACACGCCGGATGATTGCGC
>JBJXGL010000192.1:0-9255 GCA_046160365.1 Aestuariivirga sp.
GCAAGACCCGTAGTCCCGCTTTCCGGCTCGAGGACATCCGCCCACCGCTTCTGCCTCCCGAGCCTCGCCCGAAACATCCTCTCAAAAGTTTCTCCCCCGCCGATCTCACTCCCGCAGCTCTCCGGGCCTTGCACCGGAAGAGCCGCGATCTCATCGCCAAATCCAAACCGGCTCCGCCCAAGGACGGCAAAGTGAATGCCGCCTCTCTCGCCCGCAGGCTTCAAGCAATCAAGTTCGCGCTTGGCGATCTAACCCATCAAGCCAAGCGGTTCATGCGCTGGAAAGCGCGGCGGGAGCGGCTTTCGAAAGAGCGGCTGATCTACACCAATCCCATCCGCCCCGGCCCGCCGCCTTACGTTCACAAGAAGCCGCGCCACGAAGTCGAGGAAGTGCTCCGAGACTGCCACTGGCTCGCCTGGGAGGCGCGGAAGATCGACACATCTTAGCCGCCCCACAACTCTGATTCCCTTCCGTTGGGCGCGCGTCCGCCGCCATTTGGATTCGTCCCGTTTAAACCGGTCTGATTTTTTTCTTCGAAACCGGACTTTTGGACGGACCAATTGCGGGCTAGGGAAAGAACCGAACTCCGGAGTCCCCTCCCGTGCCTTGCAAACTGTCGGTCAACGTCAACGCCATCGCCTATCTGCGCAACCGGCGCCATGTGCCATGGCCGTCGCTTGAGGGACTTGGCCGGATCGCGCTGGAGGCCGGGGCCAACGGGCTAACGGTGCATCCCCGTCCGGACGAGCGTCATGTCCGGGCGAGCGACGTGCCGGTTCTGCGCGATCTTCTGCGCAAGGATTTTCCTGGACGAGAATACAATATCGAAGGCTATCCCGATGAGCGCTTTCTGAGGCTCGTGGAGGCCAACAGGCCCGATCAGGTGACGCTTGTTCCGGACGATCCGGCTCAGGGCACCTCTGATCATGGTTGGGATATCGCCTCCAATCGCGAGTTTCTGAAACGCGTGATTGCCCGTCTGCATGAGGGCGGGATGCGCGTGTCGCTGTTCATCGATCCCGATCCGATCTTGCCGGCGCTAGCGAAGGCAGTTGGCGCGGACCGCGTCGAAATCTACACCGGCCCCTATGGCGGTGCATCGGCACCTGCGGATGTGAACCGCGAATTCGACCGCGTTGTGGCCACGGGAAAAGCCGCCGCTGCAGCTTTCGTCGATCTCAACGCCGGCCACGATCTCACGCGCGCCAATCTTCCGCCGCTTGTGACCGCACTTCCCAACCTCAAGGAAGTCTCGATTGGACACGCCATCGTCGCCGATGCGCTCACTTTTGGTTTGGCCGAAACTGTCAGAATGTTCCGCCATGCGATTGGAGACGACTAAGCTTCGGGACCGTTGACTCGTCGGCCCGGCGTTGACCGGCATCGGCGTAGCACCTGGGTAGAACGCCGAGAAAACCAGATTTTTATGATTTTTACCATTTTTGTAGTAATAAACCATGGTGATTCGCGCGTTTGTTTGGTTTCCGCAGCAAATTATATGCAGTGAAGGGAAACGATCATGAAAACGGCCGACGACACCCAAAACACGTCAATCGAAAGAGACGAGCAGCCCACGTCCAAAACCGGAGACACGGTGGAGATCAATCTCGAGGAGAGAAAGCGGATGATCGCTTACCAGCTCTGGGAAGAAGAAGGCCGCCCCGAAGGCAAGGCTGAAGAGCATTGGAACCGGGCCTGCCTCATGGTGGCATCCCTTGAACGGAATGAGGGCGACGAGCGGTTAGCGGAAGGGAGCCCCGAATGGCTGCGCCGCCAGCGCGCCGAGACGGTCGAACCTGCTGGCCGAGCAAAACAGGCCTCGGCTGCGGCACCGTCCGAGGCACCGCCTGCGGTGGAGGCTCCGCTCGATGCCATCCGCCGGAGAATTGCAGAGCGGAAAACTGCTTAGTCCACAACTCCCGCCGGATTGGCTTTCAGTCCGGTTCGCCTGCTTCTACGCCGCCTTTCCAGGGAGGGCGGCATGTGCCAGTAGTCGCCCATGCCGTTTGCTTCCGCTGAAATCCTCATTCTTGCTTCTATTGGTTTCATCCAACTTCTCGCCGTCATCTCGCCGGGCCCGTCGTTTCTGGTGACGGCTCGCACCGCTGCAGCGCGTTCGCGCGGCGAGGGCATCAAGATCGCGTTAGGTCTAGGGGCTGGCACAGTGGTGTGGGCGGGTGCAGCACTCTTTGGACTCAATGTGCTGTTTCACGCAGTCCCGGCGTTGTTTCTGGCCATGAAAATTGCGGGTGCGCTGTTCTTGATCTGGATTGCCTGGCAGATTTTCCGTCACGCTTCCGCGCCGCTTCAGCTTGACGGTGGCTCGACCAGCGATGGCGGCAGTTCCTTCTGGAAGGGTTTCTGGGTCCAGCTGAGCAATCCCAAGGTGATGGTGTTCTTCGGTTCGATCTTCATCGCCATGCTGCCGGAACAGCCTTCGCTTTGGATGCTGGTGACGCTGCTCGCCATCGTCACCTTCAACGAAGTCTGGTGGTATTCCTTTGTAGCCTTGTTCTTCGGATCGTCACCGATTCGCGCCTTCTATCTCAAAGCGAAAGGCTGGATCGACCGGGTGACGGGCCTGTTCCTCGGCGCACTGGGATTGCATCTGCTGTGGGCCGCGCGGTAAGCGGCTTAAGCGCAGGGATCGAAATTCAGTCTCAGACTTGGATGTGGTGTACTCCCCCAAAGCCTCACTCTGCCCATGCTCGGCAGTGCTTTCGATTGCGCAGAGTGAGGCCCTATCGCTTCAGCATGAGCCCCGGCACACGCGATAGCCCGCGAGGTAACTTTTACGCCCGTCACCGTCGACATCCGGCAGCCTGACGCGGAGATACAGGAAGCGCGTATCGGCATTGGGCGTGAACTCGACTTCGAGCGTGGTCACGCCGCGGAACTCCGGGCTGGTAGTGGCGACATCGGGACAGCCACCACCGGGAGAACCGTCCGCCGCAGCTTCACAGATCCAGGTAGCGATGCCGCCACCTGAGTCGTTGGTAAAGTCATGTACCACTGAGCGCACGATCACGCTGGTGGAAACCGCGCTCATCCTCTCATAAGGGATCGGGCACAGGATGTCGCGGGAGGCACTCCCGTGGTTATTGACGGCGCGGCCCGCCTGGAACCACACCGTTGTCGAGACCTCGCCCTCGAGTGTCGTCGCCTGGCAGCCCGCGGGAGGCAGAAAGACATTCTCTCCGGCGGCGGCGGGCGACGCGGACAGCAAAGAAAACTCTAGGGTTATTGCCGCCAGGCTTGCGAGAGGCAGCAGTCTCGTTACGGATTGCAACATGAGGGTCACTCCTGGTTGTGCCCACTCTCTGGCCCGGTTCTAGCGCCTGGCTCTTGAACCGGAGCTGAAGCGGCCCGTCAGGGCCTGTTCAGTTTGGGTGACCCACCGCGCATTGACGCTTGCCACGGCTGACTGGCCCCGCTAAGCCCGGCCCCGGAAAATTCCTATCGAGAAGGGGCTTCGAGACCATGCGTGTGTATTACGACCGCGACGCGGACGTTAATCTGATCAAGGGCAAAAAGGTGGCCGTGGTCGGTTATGGCAGCCAGGGCAGGGCCCATGCGCTGAACCTCAAGGATTCAGGCGCGAAGTCGGTCGCCATCGCGCTCAAGTCCGGTTCCGCCACGGCCAAGAAAGTGCAGGCCGATGGCCTTGAGGTAAAGAGCGTGGCGGATGCCGCCAAATGGGCCGACTTCATCATGATGTGCGCGCCCGACGAACTTCAGGCCGATATCTGGCGCGACGAAATTGCTCCCAACATCAAGGATGGCGCGGCGATCGCCTTCGCTCATGGCCTCAACGTTCACTTCAACCTGATCGAGCCCAAGAAGTCGCTCGATGTGGTCATGATCGCGCCCAAGGGCCCCGGCCACACGGTGCGCGGCGAGTATCAGAAGGGCGGCGGCGTGCCTTGCCTCATCGCCATTCATCAGGATGCCTCGGGCAATGCCCATGACCTGGCGCTCTCCTACGCGAGTGGCGTCGGCGGCGGGCGCTCGGGGATCATCGAAACGACCTTCAAGGAAGAGTGTGAGACCGATCTCTTCGGTGAGCAGGTGGTGCTGTGCGGTGGCCTGGTGGAGTTGATCCGCGCGGGTTACGAAACGCTGGTGGAAGCCGGCTACGCGCCGGAGATGGCTTACTTCGAGTGCCTTCACGAAGTGAAGCTGATCGTGGACCTGATCTACGAAGGCGGTATCGCCAACATGAACTACTCGATCTCCAACACCGCCGAGTTCGGCGAATATGTCACCGGCCCCCGCATCATCACTGACGAAACCAAGGCCGAGATGAAGCGCGTCTTGAAGGACATTCAATCCGGCGCATTTACTTCGGAGTGGATCCGCGAATGCCGCGCCGGCCAGCCCAAGTTCAAAGCCACCCGACGCATGAACGATGCGCATCCGATCGAGGACGTCGGCGCCAAGCTCCGCGAAATGATGCCCTGGATCGCCAAGAACAAGCTGGTGGATAGGGCGAGGAACTAAGAGACCGCGTTCGCGGTGGAGCCGGGGTGCACGCAGAACAATGATTCGAGCAATAGTCGCATTCTGCATTGTGCTTGGCTTAACCCCATTGGCGCATGCGAACTCCGACTGTCCTGGCCGCGATCAACTAGCACTGCTCAAGAATTCGGACCCCGCACTATACGACAAGCTTGATCGTGAAGCCGCCGCCATCCCCGGCGGCGAATCGGTGTTCTGGCGCATCGATCCGCCCAACGGCGAACAGCCGTCTTGGCTTCTCGGTACCGTGCACTTGAGTGATATTCGCGTGCTCGATTTGCCGGCGCATGTGATAGAGGCAATTGACTCATCCGAGATCATCGCCGTCGAGTCCGTCTATGGCGACAAGCAAGGCAAACAAGCGCGGGCTTTTTTCGGGTCAGCTCGTTTTCTTGTGCTGCCTGTTGGCTCGACGATCTTTGGTCTCCTGGGAGAAAAAGACAGCCGGCGCTTCCAAGAGCTTGTGTCAGGCGTTGGCCTAGACCCCGCGTCATTCACGTCGATGACCCCCTGGCTCGTCGCTTTTTCGGTTGCCTATTCTAGATGCGAGACGGAACGCCGGATGCGAGGATTGCTGGCGCTTGACGATTTCATCGCCGATAGCGCTCACTCCCGTTCGATCGAACCGTCCTATCTTGAGGATGCCCCCAAAGTCGCTGAGTTGATGGCGTCCGTTTCACTTGACGATCAGGTCGCGGTCCTGCGGGAAATCATCGATCTCATGTCAGGTATCAATGATTGGACCGAAACCAGCATTGCCGCTTGGCAGAGCGAACGTCCCGCAAGGCTCTACACCTACATGCTTCACCTGATCGCCGGTCCGCCAGACTCAACCGCCGCCTGGCGCCGCATGGAGGATGTGCTGGTCCGGCAGCGGAACGAGGCGATGTTTGCTCGTGCGAGAAATTTCGTGGATCGCGGACCGGCCTTCCTCTCCGCCGGGTACTTTCATCTCTTCGGCGAACACGGACTCGTCGAGAAATTCAGGAACGCCGGTTATCGAATGACGCCGATCGGCTTGAAAGTTGAGACCGCAAAATGAGGCGTTCCAAGTGCCATCCATAACTCTCAATCGCGTACTCATCTACGCAAAGGATGTGTCGAAGATGGCGGACTTCTATGTCCGCCATTTTTCGTTTGCGGCGGTGGCCGATGACGACGGCCGGATCATCGAGCTTGTGCCGAAAGATGGCGGGAGCCGGCTGATGCTGCACCGGGCAAGCCGTGGGCGGAAAGCAGGACAGTCCATCATCAAGCTTGTTTTCGATGTCGCGGACGTCGAGCGCTTCAAGCAGCGCGCACTCGAGAGCGGCCTGAAGTTTGGCGCGACGCACATTGCCGATGGCTATTCCTTTTCCAACGCCCGCGATCCCGAAGGCAATCCCATCCAGGTCTCGAGCCGGGGATTTCGCCAGTAGCGAAACGGTTCTAGCATCTTGAAGCGCCGTCGCCGCCCGCGACTTGGTAGGCCCACCACGGTTTGGTCGCCATTCGAGTTCAGCGTCCGCGACAATCTGTATGAGATGGAGGATGTCTTGCCGAATTGGAAAGTAGGGACCGTTGCTGCCTTATTGATGATGGGCTTCGCTCCCACCACCAGCGCGCAGGTAGCACCTACCGCTGCTGAGATTTCCGCTTACACCGGCTTGCACAGGGCCGCCGCTTCCGGTGACGCAAGCGAGGCGGAGCGACTGGCGGCGAGTGGCGCGCGGCTCGAGGAGCGGGACGGCAACGGCCGCACGCCATTTCTTGTCGCCGCCTTTGCCGGGCAACGCGATGTCATGAAGCGGCTTGCGAAAGCAGGAGCCGATGTCAACGCCAAGGACGCGCAAGCCTATGACGCCGTCACCATTACAGCGGTCGCCGACGATATTGAGACGCTCAAGACCGCGCTCGAACTCGGCAACAAGGCCACCAACATCACCAGCCCCTATGACGGCACCGCGCTCATTGCCGCCGCGCATCTCGGCCATGACGAAGTGGTTCACGTGCTGATCAAGGCGGGCGCTCCGCTCGATCATGTCAACAATTTGGGATGGACGGCGTTGATTGAAGCCGTGGTGCTTGGCGATGGCGGCAAGCGGCACACGGAAACGGTTCGCGCGCTCGTCGAAGCGGGAGCGGACACGTCAATCGCCGACCGCTCCAGTCAAACGCCGCTCGATCTGGCGCGGGCGCGAGGTTACGCCGGGATGGTGAAGCTACTGGGCGGCTGAGGCGACTTTGGGGGCACCCGGGGTCAGGCCAACTTCAACGGACTCCAGCGATAGGAACACGCCGCTCTCGGTGCCATCCTTCGAGGCATAAGCTTCCGCCGAAACCGGGAAGGGGTTTGGAAGCTGGCCCGTTTTCACGGTCAAGTCCGCTTCCTTCGCGAAGTTGCCGGACTGCGTGTCGTCCTTGCCCCATTCGAAGGTGTGGCTCTCGCCGCCAACGCCGATGATCAATTTCGCGGTCGTGCCGGTGTGCTTGATGATGTAGCCCTTCACCTTCACATGCAAACGGTCGAAGGCGGCGGTCGACGGCGCGAACAGGGCGAACTCGCCCGAGATATGCGCGCGCGCTTCAGGAGTCGGGCCATCGGCCTTGGCCACCACGTGTTTTGGAAGGAAGGTGAGGGTCATGCCGTCGTTGGAGGCATCAGCACTCCACGAGCCCGCTTTGTTAGAGCTGTCGCTCAACAGTGTGAACTCGCCCCATTCGAGTTTTGCGATATCGGCGCTCATCGCCGTGCCGCCCATGGCCAGCGCGACGATCATCGCGGCAATGCCAAATCTGCTCACAATCATACCAACCCACCCACGCTTGCGGACAACTTCACAGACCTAAGCGCCGCAGGATCAGAAAGAGAAGATATCGGCGGTGGATAACTTGAACAAAGCTGTGGATTACGCGGCCACCGCAAGAGGCTCTGGAAAGTTCATTCCAAACTGACGCGCCAGAGCAACAGAACGGGCGCAGACGGCTTCGGGAATCACTATCCCAGCCGCCGCGGAGAGCGCGGCCTCTCGATGCCGGTTGGCGCCCGGCAACGCGGCGTTGCCACCAGAAGCTGCGGTGAGCGCTGCAAGCTGATCCATACGATCAAAGAATGCATCGAGGCCGATGAAGCGGGCAGGGTCGATCGCCATCATGTAGTGACCGTTCTCGCCCGGCTCGCCTGTCGCGCCATACATCGATGAAACGCCGGGGCCGAATCCCGCGCCGGTCAGGACGCCGGCGAGAATTTCGACCATAAGACCAACGCCAAAGCCTTTCGCGCCGCCGAACGGAAGCAGCGCGCCAGCGCCAGTGAGATTTTCCGCCGATGCTTCGCCCTTAGCTTCTGCCGCGCGAAGCGATGAACCGGCCATGGCGCTGGTCGCCATGTCGAAGAGCAAGTGCTCGCCGTTCCTGCGCGGTGCGCCGAAGGCGAAGGGATTGGTGCCGATCACGGGAAGCAGACCGCCATGCGCGGCTACTTTCGGAAACGAGTTGCTGAGCGCTATCCCGATCATTCCGGCTTCGGCGGCGAGGTTCACGTAGTAGGCGCCGGCGCCATAGAAATTGCTGTTGCGCACGCCAACCGATCCAATGCCGGTGTCGCTGGCCATGATGATGGCGGCGCGCATGGCTTCGGCTGCGGGATAGAAGCCCATCGCGCTATCGCCCTCGAGCCGCGCGAGAGACGGTCCAAGCCTTTCGAAGCGCAACACAGGCATCCTGTTGCAGCCGCCTGCGCCGAGGCGCTTCACGTGAATGTCCAGCCGCTCGAGTCCGAAGTTGTGGCGGCCAATCCTTTCGCACCACACCATATGGCGCGCGGTTTCCAAAGCTTGCGGCTCGGAGGCGCCGGCGCGTTGCAGAAGACCCGCGGCGAAGTCTTGAACTGCTCCGGCGGCAAAACGCTTGATTGTCATTTCAATACCACCTTCAAGCGCCCGGCGAAACCTGCGAGCGCGCCGCCAATCGGCCCCAAGTCGCCCAAGGAGAGCAGCGGAAACACAGGGCGCAGCAATGGCAGGCTCCAGAGATAACGCCACGGACTGAGCTGCCCCCTGCGGAACAGCTGGCAGGCGGAAAGGAAGTCGCGCAGCGGATACCACATGCGCAAACCTTCTCCGCCTTGCTTCGTTTCGGGGAGTGGCTGGCCGGTCAAGTGGCAGTAGATCATGAGGTCGATTGGGACGCCCGATCTCCGCACAAGCTCCTGCGCCGCTGTCATGCGGGCGTTGACCTCGATGATCTTCAACAGCCCATCGCGGCGGTCGCGCTTGAATTCGATATTGCCAAGGCCCTTCAGGCCGGCAGCCTTGAAGAATGTTTCGCCCGCCGCGGCGGTATCGGGAAGCCAGGCGGTTTCGTGCAGGCAGGTGTTGCCGCGATTGACCGGAAAACGCCGGATCACGCGCTTGGTGAAGCCGAAGAGTTTCTCGCCGGCCTTGCCGTAATAGGTGTAGTAGCTCGACAACAAATCGTCCGGCCCCGGGATCATCTCGACCACCATCATTTCGAGACCATGATCGAGTGCCAGCCTCAACCGCTCCTCGAGTTCGTCGAAACTGTCTTCGACGATGAACAGTTTGCGGCCGAATATCTTCGAGAACTTGTGCGAGTGCCGCGGCTTCACTATCACGGGGAAACGCGCCTTGCCGCGCAAGGGCTCGATGTCTGAAGGGCTTGTCACCGGCCAATAGCTTGGCGCGCCGATACCGGCCTTGCGGGCGAGTTCGAGCGTTGCCTGCTTGTCGAGAAAGG
>JBJXGL010000193.1:0-4884 GCA_046160365.1 Aestuariivirga sp.
ACGCCTTCTTCAGGCAACTCCGCCACGAGGAGTAACGCCCTTGTGGCCGTTCCCTCGGCGCGCTGTCGTCGAGAGAAAGAAAGTTGTGGAGTGCATGACGGCTTCATCCAATTGGCCCCGCAACCGGCTCTTGCTCGCCCTGCCGCCCCGCGATCTCAAGCAGCTCATGCCGGAGATCGAGCGCATTCCGTTGCACCGCGAGCAGATCCTGATCGACGCCGATAGCGCGATCGATCATGTCTACTTCCCGGATACCGGCGTCGTCTCGGTCCTGGCGGTTTACGCGGACGGCCGCATCATCGAGATGGCGACGATCGGGCGCGAGGGCTACACCGGCGTGCAAGCCGCCTTCGGCGCCAAGACGTCTTCCGCCCGGTTCCTGGTGCAGATCCCGGGAAGCGCCGCCAAGATGCCGCGCCTGGCGTTCAAACGGGCGACGCAGTCGATGCCGTCCTTCCGAAATCTCACCTTGGCATACGTCCAGGCGTTTCTGGAGCAGATCATGGTATCGGTCGCGTGCAACGGAGCCCATAGCCTCAAGCAACGGCTGGCGCGCTGGCTCCTCATGATGCGGGACCGCGGCGACGACGACGTTTTGGAGATCACCCACGGCCTGCTCGCCGAAATGTTGGGTGTGCAGAGGCCAACCATCACCAATGCGGCCGAGGCACTGGAACAGGCGGGCCTGATCGAGCGCGGCCGCCGGGAAGTCACGATACGCAACCGGCGGGGCCTCTCCTTGGCGTCTTGCGAATGCTATCAGCTCGTCCGAACCCGCATGACTCATCACCTTCCCAAAACTTACCCGGAAAAATGAGCTTTCCTTCGGTCCGGTAATGTACATTACCGACAACGCACCCTCAACTCGCTTATGATCGGCGCTGGCGGACGGCTGACGCGGGCTCTCTCGCAATTGTGGTTTTCAAGAACTTTGTGATTTGGTTATACACCCCGGATGTTAAGTTATGAGTGAAACGGAAAGCGCGGTTTGACGAGGACCCCATGGATGGCATCGCGGACGCCCGCACATTGGCGCAAGCCATGGTCGACACGGTTCGGGAGTCGCTTCTCGTCCTGGATGCCGATCTGCGCGTCGTCGCCGCCAGCCGGTCATTCTACGCGACATTCGCGACGACGCCCACGGAAACGCAAGGGCGCATGCTCTACGATCTCGGTTCGGGCGAATGGAACAACCCGGCGCTCCGCCAGCTCCTCGAGCGCATCGTGCCCGAACACGGCGTGATGGAACATTTCGAGATCGAGCATGACGTTCCAAACCTCGGATCGCGCACCTTGCTGCTCAACGCGCGCAAGGTGTTCTACGAAGGCAACTCGCACACGACGCTGCTTCTGGCGGTCGAGGATATCACCGATCGCCGCGCGGCGGAGCGCCACCTTCAGCGCCTCTCGGAGCAAAAAGACACGCTGCTGGCGGAAATGAGCCACCGCGTCGCCAACAGCTTGCAGATCATCGCCAGCATTCTCCTTCTCAAGGCGCGCTCCGTGCAATCCGAGGAGACGCGCGGTCATCTCCAAGACGCCCATCGCCGCGTCATGTCGGTGGCGGCGTTGCAGCAGCACCTGAAGGCGACGGGCGCGGGCGAGGCGATCGATGTCGGGTCTTACCTCTCGAAGCTTTGCGACACGCTGGCGGGATCGATGATCCAGCAAGGTCAGCCCATCGCGCTCAGAGTGGTGGCGGGCGAAGGCGCCGTCGACTCGGAGCAGGCCGTGAGCTTCGGTCTCATCGTCACGGAACTGGTGATCAACGCCATCAAGTATGCTTTCCCCAACGATGTGCAATCGGGTCAGGTCGTGGTCGGTTATGAAGCCAAGGGCGAAGACTGGAAGCTCTCGGTGTCCGACAATGGCGGCGGCATGGCGAAGAAGCGAGCGAGCGAGCCCCAGACCGGTCTCGGTACGACCTTGGTGAAGGCGCTGGCGCAGAAGCTGGAGGCGCAGGTCGAAACCGTCAGCACGAAGAAGGGCACGACGGTATCGATCACCCGCGCCACTTTCCTGTCGCACCTGCCCACCCAAGCCGCGAGCGGCTAGTCCGGCTTGACGCCTTGGAGTGACACCTTGGCGGCGGCGTCGCGCTTGAGAGTGGGATTGGCTGGACTGGCTGGAGTTTCCCGGTCGGCATGAAGTCCCAGTTTGTCCGGCTGGCCGCCATCGGTTAGTGCTGCCTTGGCCAATTTTCATCGGCGCTTGGGGCCGGCCGCCCTTCGGATCGATCATGCTCTTTGTCGTGTCCTTAGGTCTGTGATTTGTAAATTAGCGCGCGGCGTGGCTAGAAGTTCTTGCCTAAAAGCAAATATTAGTTCTCCTTTTACTCTAGTATTTTCTGAAGAAATTCAATAAATTGCACGACACTAAACTAAAAAATATTGAATAAAGAGAATTTCATGGAACGCTCTTGGCGGTTTCCCGTTGTACTACACAAAGAAATGAAGGAACGAACCCAGTGTTGAAACACAAATTACTTGCCGCGGCGATCGTCGCAGGCGGTATCGCCATGACCTCGGGCGGCGCTTCCGCCATGATGGCAGGACCTCTTCCATCGCTCGTGGCCGAGAGCGGACTCTATGAGCCCGTGGCGCACCGCAAGAAGCGCCGCATCCGCAGCAATGACGGCGAGACGATGCGTTACAAACGGCGTAACAGTCGCCGCTATATCGAAAACGACGAAATCAACCTCTACGGTTACGACAACCAGCCGGGATGGGCGGACCGGGGAGACTACTCGAACCGGCGCGCTTACAACGGCCGGCGCCAGGGTCAGCGCTATCGCTATCGTCACCGCCGCCACGGTTACGGCTACAACTATGGTGACTACTACGACGGCACGCCCGGCTTCTCGATCCGTATCAACTGAGCCAGAGGCCGACCCCACACTGTCTCTCGATTCGCAGAGCCGCGCTATCTGAAAGGATGGCGCGGCAATTCACGTTGCCACCAACATGGCCGCCGCATCGGCTCCCAACAGGCGGCCACTCGAGCCACAGGCCGTTCGCAGCCCAGCGCGGCGAGTGAACGTTTCGTGCTCAATCCAACGACCGTCTTGTCATCGTTAAGGCCGCCAATTATCATGCCCGCCATCGATCTCCGGCTGAAAGGCACGGCTCTACACTGCCCTCAACCCGTGGTGCTTCAGCCTCACCCCTCCATCCCGAACGTCGATGGGCTCCGTGACCCCGCCAGGGCCATGGGGTTCTACTCAGGTGCATCGCGAAAGGTAGATCTAATGCAAACTGGCACTGTCAAATGGTTCAACCCGCAGAAGGGCTATGGCTTCATTCAGCCGGCCGCCGGGGGACAAGACATCTTCGTCCACATCAGCGCCGTCGAGCGGGCCGGATTGACCGGGCTCAACGAGGGCCAGAAAGTGTCCTTCGAAGTCATCGCCGACCGCCGCACCGGCAAGTCCGCGGCGGACCGGCTCCAGGTCACGAACTAAGACACGGCTTGCCTCGGCTCAAACCGGTCGGCGGGTTTGGGCCGGGGGTTTCGCCCCGCCTTCGCCAGGGTAAACTGGCACCATCCATCCCTCCATTTCTGGAATTGACAAAGGTACGGCGGGACCTTCTCATGCGATGACGTGAGAGGGGTTTCGGCGATGTATCTCGGGCTCGATATCGGCACCTCGTCGGTCAAGGCGATCCTGATCGACGACAAGCGCAAGGTCGTCGCCTCGGCGAGTGCGGCCCTCAAGGTGTCGCGGCCGCACGCCGGGTGGTCCGAGCAAAACCCGCAAGATTGGTGGAAGGCCACCAACGCGGCCGTCGCCGCGCTGCGCAGAGCCAAGCCCAAGGCCGTCGCCGCCGTCGCCGGGATTGGGCTGTCGGGGCAGCAGCACGGCGCGACAATCCTCGATTCTTCCGACAAGCCGCTGCGCCCTGCGATCCTGTGGAACGACGCGCGCTCTTTCGCCGAATGCGAGGAAATCGAGAGGCGCGAGCCGCGGTCACGCGACATCACCGGCAACATCGCGCTCGCCGGCTTCACGGCGCCGAAGCTGGTTTGGGTCAAAAAGCACGAACCTAGAGTCTTCGAAAAGACGGCCAAGGTGCTGTTACCGAAGGACTATGTGCGCCTGTGCATGACCGGCGAATATGCCTCCGACATGTCCGACTCGTCGGGCACGCTATGGCTCAACATCGCCAGGCGCGAATGGTCGGACGAGATGCTGGCGGCGACCGACATGAGCCGCGACCAGATGCCGAAGCTCTACGAGGGCACTGAGGCGACGGGGCAATTGACGGCTTCCGTCGCCAAGGCTTGGGGCATGCCGAAGCGGCCGGTGGTCGCCGGGGGCGGCGGCGACAACCCGGCCTCGGCCTGCGGCATCGGCGCGGTGAGGGACAATGTCGCCTTCGTCTCGCTCGGCACTTCGGGCGTTCTCTTCGTGTCGAATGACAGGTTCAGGCCCAATGCCGGCAAGGCGATCCATGCCTTCTGCCACGCAGTACCGAATGCCTGGCATCAGATGGGCGTCATCCTCTCGGCGGCGGGGAGCCTCGAATGGCTGGCCGGCCTTCTCAAGACGCCGGCGCCCAAGCTCACGTCGGCGATCGGCGAGAAGATCGCCGGGCCATCGCCAGTGCTGTTCCTGCCCTATCTCTCGGGCGAGCGCACGCCGGTGGCCGATGCGCGGGCGCGTGGCATCTTCATGCGGCTCGCCCATGAGTCCGATGCCAAGGTCTTGACCCATGCGGTGCTCGATGGCGTCGCCTTCGCTTTCCGCGATTCGCTTGAGGCATTGCATGAAGCTGGAACGCGGCTCGAGCGCGTGATGGCCGTTGGCGGCGCGACGCGTTCGGCGTTGTGGATGAAGATCATCGCGACAGTGCTTGGCATTCCGATCGATCTGCCGGAAGCGGG
>JBJXGL010000194.1:0-8415 GCA_046160365.1 Aestuariivirga sp.
GGCATTCTCCAGACGGATGAAATCCGAAGCCGTATCAAAATCCGTTATCGTGTCGATGTTGGCGGCGCCGAGTGTGGTTGTGAACAGGAACTGGTCCACGCCGAGCCCGCCGGTGAGCGTGTCGTCCGCGGCTCTTCCATCGATATAATTGTTACCGCTGTTGCCAGAAATCTCATTGGCTAAGGTGTTGCCGGTGGCGTTGACGTTGTCTGCGAAGGACAGAATGAGGTTCTCGAAGTTGGTGCTCAGCGTGTGGTTGACTGTGGACACGACGGTATCGGTGCCGCCTGCGGCGCCTGCAATCGTTTCATAGAAGAGATCGCCGGCGGAATCCTTTGCGTATATATCGCCGCCGCCATATCCCCAGGCGCGGTCGGCACCTTCCATGCCGTTGATGACATTGTTGTTGGCGTTGCCATAGATATAGTTGGTGATGTCGTTGCCGATGCCATACTCCGCGGCGTCGTGCAGATAGAGCCGTTCGATCTCACCGCTCAATTCCCAGCTCAGGGTGGCGTGAACGATGTCCGAACCCTGGCCCGCGCCTTCGAGGGTGAGGTCGAATTCATCGTCAACCCAATAGGTGTCGTGGCCGGCCCCGCCCTGGATCACGTCGCTCCCTGCGAGGCCGTTCAGAACATTGTTGCTGCTGTTGCCGTTGATGATGTTGTCGAGGATATTGCCGGTGCCGTTGATGTTGGCGTTGCCGCGCAGCGTGAGTTCCTCGATATTGACCCGCAAGGCATGGGTGATGAAGGCATTGACCGTGTCGATCCCTGCATTCAGCCCTTCGACGGTCGAATCCATTACCTGGTCGAGGTAGTAGGTGTCGTTGCCGAAGCCGCCGGTCATGCTGTCGAAGCCCAATCCGCCGTCGAGCGTGTCGTTGCCGTTGCCGCCGTTCAGTGTATCCGCCGCGTCCATGCCATAGAGGTGGTCTTCGCCGCCAAGCCCATTTACGGTGGCGCCGTCGATGCGCGAGGTCATGGTGTCATCGGCGGAGGTGCCGTTGATCACATTGCCGCGCGGATCAAGGATCTTGCCGTAGATATCGGTGCCCTGTTCCCAGGTGAGCATGATGCGGCCGTCGGAGAGAATTGAAAGTTCAGGACGCTGCACGCCCACACCTGAAGCAACGGTCTGATTGAAAACCTCTACAATACCGCCCGTGATGGGCAACATTCTAGCCTGGATTTGGTTGTCGGTCTGGTTGCGGAAGGCGATGACGTAACCGCCGGCATAGGCGACGATGGCGGGCTGAGAGAATGTGTCGGCCCCCGATGCAATTACATTGGCAGCCGAAAATGCGACGCCGTCCGCATCGAAGAGCCGGTAGTGGATATCACCGCCGCTTTCCCACACTGCCATGAAATCGTCGACCCGCGCCGCCACATGCGGATCGTCGCCGCTCGCCGCGATCTCCTGGTAGGTGAGTGTGACGTTCTCCCGGTCCCAGAGCGATAGTTCGATGCTGGTGCCGCCGGGGTCTCCTTCCTCGTAGACGGTGGCGACGACGTTGTTGGACGAGATCAGCGCCGCATCCGGCTCACGGTCGAAATCCGCGGAGTTCTGCGCCGCATCGAACTCGGTGCTCTCCTGGCCGAGAACGTTGACGAACATGCCTTTAACATCGGTGTTGCCCACCGAGATGCGATCGAACATCACATGATTGAAAAGGAAATCGTCGTTGAAGTCGAAAACATTGTGGAAAGCGATCACCGGATTGCGCACCTGATCGGCGCCCGCGGCGCCCAGCGCGACATTGCCTTCGAAAACGTCGTTCAGGTTCTCATCGAAAGTCTGGTAGTGGATGTCGCTGTCGCCGTCATTGGCGTTCTGCTCGTAGACCACCATGAAGCCGCCGTTCGGCAGCGCCATCACATCGGCGTCGGTTTCTTGGTCGAGTTCGGCGAAGGTATTGATCTGGAACGGATCGCCGATGGCGGCGCCGAAGGGATCGTGAAGCTGCGCGATGATGTCGGTTCCCGCGGCGCTATCGACATTGTTGGTGTCGTCGGTCCACAGCACCAGAATATTGCCGTTGGACAGTCCCGCCGAAACGGCGAGATTCTGCGTTCCGGCGTCGGCGGTTGCATTGACCTTGAACGTATCGAGCCAAGTGGCAAGGGGCATGGGCCACACTCCAGTTTTTCCACGGCCATGAGAGTGGCCGCGGAGCAATGCCCCTTCGTGCTCAACATAGCACGAAGCTGCCTGAACCCAAAATGAACAGGTTCAGGCAGCCCTGCTTTGTCAGAAAACGAAGAAATCCGCGTTGGTCATGGCAAGTCCCGCCGAAACCGTGGCGAATTGCTGCGCGGCCGCCGCGCCAGATCCGTCCGCGTCGAACAACAGGGCGCCCGTTGCATCGTTGTAGACGATGCGGTCGTTGGCATCCGCTGCCGCAGCGCCGATACTGAAGGCGTTGGCCGATAGGAATCCGGCCGCAAGGCCATTGAAGATCGCATCGTCGAGGCGGATGAAGTCATCGGTCACCGAGAAGTCGGTGATCGTGTCAATATTGCCGCCGCCGAGGGCGGTTGTGAACACGAACTGGTCGGTGTCGCCGTTGCCGGTCAGAATGTCGGCGCCAAGCCTTCCGTCGATGAAGTTCACGCCGGCACCGCCGGTGATCGTGTTGCCGAGGTTGTTGCCATTACCGTTCTGCGGAGCGCCGCTCATCAGCGTGAGGTTCTCGACGTTGTTAGCGAGCGCCGCGATATTGACGAAGGACTCGATGGTGTCGATGCCTCCGCCCGCCGCTTCAACGACGATGTCGCCGATCGAGTCGACCACATAAGTGTCGCCACCCGCCCCGCCATTCATCGTGTCGTTGCCGCCGCGGCCGTCGATGCGGTTGTCGTTGCCGTTGCCGAAGATCGTGTTGAAGAGGCTGTTGCCGGTGCCGCTCAGGGCCGCGCCGGTGAGGTTGAGATTCTCGACGTTCGAGCCCAGCGTGAAATCGACCGTGGAAATCACCCGGTCGGTTCCTTCGTTGAAGGCTTCCAACGCGCGGTCGCCGGCATTGTCGACGTGGTAGGTGTCGTTGCCGCCGCGGCCCCGCATGTCGTCTTCTCCGGCAAAGCCGTTCAGGATGTTGCCGCCCGAATTGCCGTCGATCTGGTTGTCGAGATCGTTGCCGCCGCCGTTGATGCTGGCGGTTCCGGTCAACACGAGTTTCTCGATATTGGCGCGCAGGCCATGGCTGATCGATGCATTGACGGAGTCGGTTCCCCCACCTGCCGCCTCGATCGTCTGGTCCAGGGCGTTGTCGAGTTCGTAGATGTCGTTGCCTCCGTTGCCGCGCATGAAGTCCGCGCCCACCGAACCGAAGAACGACTCGCTGAAATTCGAACCCGTCAGCGTGTCGTTGCCGGATGTGCCGAAGAGGTTGATGGCATCAGCGCCGTCGCTCCAGGATGTGAAGAGGAAGGAGGAGAGATCGGCCGACGCGCCGTGAACGCTGAGAGTGTCGGAAAATCCGAAGCTGATTGCCTCGGTGATGCCGCCCTGCATGACGCCTCCGGCAATGCCGATGTCCACGGAGCCGCGGATCTTCAGGTCCTCAACGCCGAGGATGTCGACATTGCGGAGATCAACGGTCGAGTCCTGGGAGTCGACGAAAATGGTGTCACCGATATCGGCTCCACCGTCTACGCTTTCGCCGGCCACCGCGTCATCGGCGTGGCGATAGACGAAGGTGTCGAGCCCGCCATTTCCGATGAGCGAGTCGCGCCCCAGATTGCCTTCGAGAATGTTGGCGTTGCCGTCACCCACCAGCACATCGTCGAATTTCGAGCCGATAACATTCTCGATCGAAATCATGTTGTCACCCGCCGCATCGGCGCCGAGATGAGTGTTGGTTGCGAGATTCACCGTGACGCCGACATTGTTAACAATCGCGGCGACGTCGAGTACGTCGAAACTCGCGGTGTCGCTGCCGTTGCCGCCGTTCAGCGTGTCGACGCCAAGTCCGCCGGAGAGGATGTCGTCATTCTCGCCGCCCAGCAGCACGTCGGCGCCGTCGCGGCCCACAAGCTTATCGTTGCCATTGCGGCCCTCAAGTCTGTTGGCTGCGGAGTTGCCTTCGATGTCGTCGTTGCGGCTGCTACCGATGACATTTTCGATGCCGTTCAAGGTGTCCCCGCTAATGGCAATGCCGGAGACATCATGTTCCACGCCCACGCCATTCGCTGACCCGTCTTCCATGCGAACCAACACAAAACCTGAATTGATGGAATAGTCGGCCACGTCGATGCCGGAGCCGCCGATCATCACGTCGTTGCCCGTGCCGCCGCGCAGCGTGTCGTCGTTGTTGCCGCCTTCGAGCCGGTCGGCTTCGGAACCGCCTTCCAGCGTGTCGTTGTTGTCACCACCCAAAAGCGTGTCGCTTCCGCTGTTGCCGCGCAGGACATCGTTGCCGTTCCTGCCTTCGAGAACGTTAGCGCCGCCATTGCCGAACATGCGGTCGTCGAAGGCCGTGCCGATGGAGTTCTCGATTTCGACGAGCTCGTCGATAGACAGGACGCCCGAGACCTGCGCGATTGACGAGCTCGCGGTGGTGCCGGTGTGTTCGATGGCGCGCTGTTCGAAACCGTTGGTGTTCTCGAGAAATAGCTCCACGGCGCCGGCAAGCCCGGCGAAGGATGCGGTGTCCACGCCGTCGCCGCCGTCGATCACGTCAGCGCCAGAGCCGCCATTGAGCACGTCGTTATCGTCGTTGCCTTTGAGCGTGTCGAAACCGGCATTGCCGTTGAGCGTGTCGTCGTCCGAGCCACCGAAGATGCGGTCATCGCCGTCGAGGCCCGAGATGAAGTCGTCGCCTCCCTGGCCCTCGAGCCGGTTGGCGTTGTCATCGGCGATGATGAAGTCGTCGTGGTGCGAGGCGATGATGTTTTCGATCTCGATGAGACGGTCTCCTTCGGCATCGCCAAATGATTGAAGGCCGGATGAATTCAGCGCGGAGTCGAGGACGATGCTCACATTTGACGAGGAATGTACGTAAATTGCCGTGTCGATGCCTCCACCGCCGATGATCGTGTCGGCTCCGGCGCCGCCGGAGAGAAAGTCATTGCCGCCGCGCCCGTCGATTATATCCTCCTGTTCATTGCCAAAAAAAATGTCCTGGCGTTCGCTCAGTTCGTATGCCTCGATATTGGTGACTGTCATGTCGCCGCGATCTGCGGTCATGAAACCATATCGGGAAATCGAGGTTTCGCCATCAATGACGGGCAGGGCAAAACCATTATCGCCATCGAAATCGCCCACCACCATACCGGTGCCGCCCTGTTCAAGTTCGATGGCGACGCCGTTGGGGGAAACCGAGTCGATTTCGAAACCGTTGCGGTCAATAACGATGGGCACAGGTCCGACCATGATCACCGTGTCGATGACTTCGTAGTCGGCGACGCGCAGCGTATCGAAGCCCGAACCGCCGTTGAACGTATCGTTGCCGCGCTGGATCAGCATGATGTCGTTGCCGCCGTTGCCGTTTAATGTGTCGCGGGTGCTGTCGTTGCCGCCGGCCATGATGTTGGCGAGGCTGTTGCCGTTGATCGTGTCGATGCCGTTCTCGCCCCAGAGAAAGATGTCGTTGGAGTCGGCGGTGAGCGTTTCACCCGAGTTTGAGCCGACGATATTGGTAGCAGACATGTGAGTTCTCCCGTCCCGTTGATGTTCTGCCTGTTTGCCAGGCGAGAACGATTTTGACGGAAGTAGAACTATGGGAAGGCGCGCACCCTTGCCGTGACAGGCATCACAAGTCCCGGATCAGAAAACAAAAAATGACATGCTGGTGAGTGAAAGACCTGCCGCCAGGGAAGCGAACTGCTGCGCGGCGGCGGCGCCATTTCCATCGACGTCGAAATAGAGCGCGCCGGAGATTGGATCGTAGATAATGCGGTCATCCGCATCGTTCGCCGCCGCGCCTGCGAAAAACGCGGTCCCCGCGAGGAACCCCGTGGCGAGACCGGCGAAGACCGCGTCGTCGAGACGGATGTAATCCGCACCTACCGTGAAGTCGGTGATCGTATCGACGTTGCCCGCGCCGAGCGCGGTCGTGAACAGGAACTGATCGGTGCCGCCGTTTCCTGTCAGCGTATCATTGCCAAGCCTTCCGTCGATGAAATTGACGCCCGCGCCGCCCATGATGACGTTTGCCAGCGTATTGCCGGCGCCATTGACCGAGCCCGCGGCGGTGATCTCGAGATTTTCGACGTTGGTTGCGAGCGTGTGGTTCACCGAGGACTGCACGGTGTCGATGCCGCCCGGGGCGCCCGCGATCGTCTCGAACACCAGGTCGCCGGCTGAATCGACAATATAGATGTCCGCGCCGCCATAGGCATACATGCGGTCGGCTCCGCCGCCGCCGTCGATCGTGTTGGCGAGGCTATTGCCGTAGATGTAATTCGAGATCGCGTTGCCGGTTGCGCCGGTGGCCGCGCCGGTGATGTAGAGTTTCTCGATGTTGGCGCTCATCGTCCAGTTCAGCGATGCGCGTATGATGTCGATGCCGCCGTTCAGAGCTTCGTCTGTGAAATCGAAGATGTTGTCCGCGTAATAGGTATCATTGCCGCCGAGACCGAAGAGATAGTCGGCGCCAGTAAGGCCATTGAGGATATTGTTGCCGCTATTGCCGCCGATCACATTGTCGAGGCCGTTGCCGGTGCCGTTGATGTTGGCTGCGCCCAGGAGATAGAGGCGCTCGATATTGGGCCGGAGCGAGATGGTGATGGCGGAGTAGATCGAGTCATCGCCGCCGCTTGCTGCCTCCGAGGTTGTGTCACTCAGGCTGTCGACAACAAAGATGTCGTCGCCCGCACCGCCGGTCATCATGTCGATGCCGCTGCCGCCGTCCAGCCAATCGTTCTCCGGGCCGCCGTTTAGCGTGTCGCTGCCTTCATTGCCGAACAAGCTGTCGTTTCCAGCGCCGCCCGTGAGCGAGTCGTTGCCCTGGAAACCTCCGATCCAGTCGATGCCCGCCGCGCCGTCGATGATATCGCGCACCGATACTCCGAGAATGCGGTCGTCGCCCGCGAAACCCATCTGCGTGAGCACGCGATTGACGCTGTCCCAATTCCATGATGCCACTTGCGTGCCATCGGAAGCGCTGTTGCCATAGACGTGTTCCACTGCCTCGAGATCGAAAATGCCAAGCGTGCCCGGCGCCGGGCCGGTGTAGCTCATGATCGTGTAGGTGTGATTGTCGAACGTGGCATCAAGTGCCGGATCGCCTTCGAAGGGATGCTTGAAGCCTAGCGCATGGCCGATTTCGTGGAGCAGCAGATAGGTGTCCGATCCGGTGCCATGATTGAAGAACACATCGCCGCCGACAAGGTCGCGGTAAGCATAGTGCTCAGTGACATCGGTCGATGGATAAAAGCCATAACCGTCAAACCCGTTGGTGCCGGGATCGAGTGTGAAATCGTGGGATCCAAAGCGGATGTCGCCCTCGCCTGCGGCTACTTCCAGGAACACGATTCCCGAAGCGTCAGCCCATTGGGCAAGTGCTCCGCGCGCCGCCGTCTTTTCGGTTTCGGTGAAAGCGGCAAAGGAATCGAGGAAGCTTTGAGTGAATTGCGCCGTGCCCAAATAGGCCTGGACCACTGCCTCAAAAGAGTAGGTCACGAAGACCGGGGAGTTGGTCCTATACCTTGGCCCGGCCCAGGACTGGCCCGACAGGAGAGCCGTGAAATCGTTGGATACAGGCATGTCTTGCCTCGCCGTTGCAGAAGACTAAGCGCAGAGCCTCGGCAAGTAAATGGCGCCGCCAGGAGCCCGAAAGTCTTGAAGACAATCTGCTTTGAATCTCAAAGACTTCTAACTTGCCCTGTGGATTGCAAAAATAATCCGAGAGGGTGCTTGACACCTTGCTTAGTGCGGTCATATAAGCCCCATCACTGAGGGACGCGCGCCGCTCGTTGGCGCCTACATCCCTGTGCATTCCTAGTGCAACTGGCTTGTGACTGCCGGTACCGCCCGAAAGGGGGCCGGCAACGTTTCGTGTCCGATGCGCTAATTTTGGAGGGTGTTGAATCCTCCCCGCTGTTTGACATCGTTGATGAAAGAAAGAGAAACGCAGGCGGCGTGTGTCCTGGCGGTTTGGATGGGTAACCATCTGGACAACCGAAACAACGATCGCAGGCGTTTTTGAGAGTCAATAAGCTTCGATGGAAACATCGAGTGTACATATTAACTCTCGTCAATTGTACGCATGCGATCAGGCCGGTGGTCGAAAGATCATTGGCGAGCTGTTTCAAACTTGAGAGTTTGATCCTGGCTCAGAACGAACGCTGGCGGCAGGCTTAACACATGCAAGTCGAACGGGTGTAGCAATACATCAGTGGCAGACGGGTGAGTAACACGTGGGAACCTTCCTAGGGGTACGGAACAACTCAGGGAAACTTGAGCTAATAC